>CANSII010000007.1 GCA_947646915.1 uncultured Clostridium sp.
ATTTTTAAGTTTCGGTTTTTTGCAAAAATATAATATTTAGAAAAAAGATATATATAGAAAAAAGATATATATTTTGCAGTTCCGTTTTCCAAGGCGTTTAAGAAACTGAAAATTCAAAGTATATAAACACACTATAACAGGTTAAAGTGAATAACAACTCAGGTCAAACTCACTTTGAAATATATATCTTTTTTCTATTATTAAATGTATAAAATAAAAACACCGAAACTTAAAATTCTACAATTAAGTTCTTGTATTTTTTGTTTACGAAATTTTCCAAAATCTCTATTATTTTTATTTAAATTATGTTATAATATATATATCAAATGCAAAAGGAGGATTATTATGTTTCAAATTGCCGTTGAATGTTTTGAAAACACGCATCGGGCAAGTACACGAATTCAAGAAATTTCACTGATACCTTTTCGTGATGAACTTGCATCTTTTGCGGAAGAAATGGGCGGTTCGGTAAGTTATACAAACGAATGCTTTTTAGCTGTTTTATTTTTTTAACATGACCCATACAAAACATTCTTAAAAGAAATCACCAAAAAATTATAATCCCAAAAGCAGGTCATTTTTTTGACCTGCTTTTACCTTGTCCCTTTTATGCTTTTAGGTATATAATATAAAAAAACAAATATAATAAAAATAAGAGGTAAAGAAAATGTTTAAAAAATATATAAAAGAAAAAGAAATAATAACAAAATTACAAGGATTAATACAAATACCCAGTGTACATGAAGAAACTGAAAATACCAAAGAACCATTTGGTAAGAATACAGTAAAAGCATTAGAATACACTTTAAAACTAGGAAAAGAACTAGGATTTAAAACGAAAAATATTGACAACTATTGTGGATACATAGAATTTGGAGAAGGTGAAAAATTAATTGGAGTTATAGGGCATTTAGACGTTGTACCAGAAGGAGAAAACTGGACGTATCCACCTTTTGATGCAAAAATAGTTGATAATAAAATATATGGAAGAGGTTCAATAGATGACAAAGGGCCTGTAATTGCAAGTTTATATGCAATGAAAGCTGTCATGGATTATTGTGCAGAAAACTCTATTTCTATAAACAAACGAGTGCGACTTATATTAGGATTAAATGAAGAAAGAGATTGGAAATGTATTGAATATTATAAACAACATGAAGAAATTCCAAGTATAGGATTTAGTCCTGATGCTGATTTCCCCTGTATTTATGCAGAAAAAGGTCTTATATCTCCATTTTTAATAATGGATTATTCAAAATATAAAAATAATGATATTGTAATAACTTCTATTGATTGCAATAATAATGCTTTAAATGTTGTTCCAAAATATTGTAGTTGCAACATTACTGTAAATAATAATATTAAAATTAATGATGTTAATAATATAGTTCAAAATATTGCTTCAGAGTTTAATTTTGATATTGTTACTAAAATTTTAAATAATTCTGAATTACAAATAGTATCAAATGGTGTTCAGGCACATGCTGCACATCCTGATTTAGGCGTAAATGCTATTTCTAGATTAATTATTGTATTAGATAAATTATTAAAAAATTACAATATCACAATTCCACTATTTGATTTATTTACTAAATATATTGGTCTTGATTTTAATGGTGAAAAACTAAATATTAATGTTCTAGATGAGTCTGGCAATTTAACATTAAATGTTGGTAAACTTTATTTAAAAAATGATGATTTAAAAATTGGTTTTAATTTAAGAGTTCCTATTAATACAAAATTTGAATTTATTGAAGATCGTTTTTCTATAATTTGTAAAGAATTTGATAGCGTCTCTTGTGAGTTTACTGGAAAAAAAGATCCTTTATATGTTTCTAAGGATTCGTATTTAGTTAAAACTCTTTGTAGGATTTTTAATGAAGCAACATCTTTAAATGCTGAACCTATTGCTATTGGTGGTGCAACTTATGCTAGGGCTTTTGATAATTTTGTTTCTTTTGGTGCAAATCTTCCTAATCAAAAGGATTTATGTCACCAAACTGATGAGTTTATTTCTGTCGATAATTTGTTGCTTGCTTGTAATATTTATGCAAAGGCTATTTTCGAATTGCTATTATGTTAACTTTTTGTATTTTTGATGTATTATATTTATATCATTTAAAAGAAATAAGGTATTTTCTATGTATAATGTTAGCATAATTCTTGCAAATCACAGTATAGAAATAAATATTTCTTCTCAAACAGACCTTTTTGCTTCTATACGGCTAGCAAACTTAGTTACAAAGCATGAGGGGATATTTCAAGGTGCGAAAATTATTTTTTCTAAAAAGAATAATTTATTTTCGTTTTTGAGTGAATTTTCACTACTTGCATAGAACAAAAAATGTTCGTCAGTGAAAAAATCGGGAAGCTAATAAACAAAAAAGGGGCATTTGCCCCTTTTTTTGAATTACTAGCGTGGGTTAACCAATCAGTACCCCGTGGCTTCCTACAGTTGCCTGCAACTCCATTAACTGTATTTGATATAATGTGAGTCGCTGGCTTTCTTCGATATCATATTTTTTATATACTTCTTCTAATGTTATACAATTAGAAAAAGCCTCAAAGCTGATACTCTCGTAAAAAGCCACCTTTTCCTCTATGCTGTTAAAATTTTTAAGCATAGTTTTCCTCCTTTTTGCATATTCCTACGGTATCATTTATATTATATCATATCAACTTCTATTAATCAAATATTTTTTTAAATTCAGTTTCATTAATCTTCTCTTTTTGAAGAAGTAATTGAGCAATAGTATCTAGTTTATCACGATGAGAAATTAGAAGTTTTTGAGCATCAGAATAAGCTTCATCAATCAAAGATTTAACCTCTGCACCAATTCTATCTCCTATGTTTTCGCCAAAAACGAACATATCATTTTGCTCTTTACCTTGAAAATCAATTGGACCAAGAATATCACTCATACCATATTTAGTAACCATTTCTCTTGCAATTTTAGTAGCAACTTCAATATCATTACTAGCACCTGTTGAAATATCATCTAAAACTAATTTTTCAGCTGCTCTTCCACCAAGTAGTGCAATTAATTTTTCTTTCATTTCTGTTCTTGATATATAATATTTATCCTCATCAGATTTATACATTGTATAACCACCAGCAACTCCTCTAGGTATAATAGAGACTTCTTTTACATCTGTTTGAGTTGGTAAATACTTACTTACAACTGCATGTCCTGCTTCATGATATGCTGTTAATTTTTTGTCTTTTTCTGAATATACTCTTGCTTTTTTTTCAAGTCCTACTGTTACCTTTTTAACAGCTTCTTCTATATCTGAATTTTCAATGTCTTCATGTTGATTTATTGTTGCAATTATTGCAGCTTCATTCAAAATATTTGCAAGTTCTGCTCCTGTAAATCCTGCTGTATCTTCAGCAATGCTTTCTAAATTAACATCTTCTGATAATCTTTTTTCTTCACTGTGTATTTTTAATATTTCTAATCTTCCTTTTAAATCAGGACTTGGTATTGTTATTTGTCTATCAAATCTGCCTGGTCTTAATAATGCTTGATCTAACATTTCAGGTCTATTTGTTGCAGCTAGAACTATAATTGTTTCTTCTGAACTAAATCCATCCATTTCAACTAATAATTGATTTAATGTTTGATTATTTTCTGTTTCTGCCCCACTATTTGAAGTTCTTCTTGCTCCTATTGCATCTATTTCGTCAATAAAAACTATACATGGTGCTAATTTTCTAGCTTTATCAAATAGTTTTCTAACTCTTGATGCTCCAAGCCCTGCAAACATTTCTATAAATTCTGATCCACTCATTGATATAAATGGAACATCTGCTTCTCCTGCAATTGCTTTTGCTATTAGTGTTTTTCCTGTACCTGGTTTTCCATATAATAATACTCCTTTAGGTATTTTTGCCCCCATTTTTGTGAATTTTTCAGGCTTTTTTAAAAAGTCTACTATTTCTATTAATTCTTCTTTTTCTTCATCTAATCCTGCTACATCTTTAAATCTTATTTTGGTCTTTCTTTCAGTTTCTTCATATACTTGTCCTTTTTCTCCAAGTCCTTGCATTTTAAATATCATTACAAAAAGTGCAACCATTATAATAGTTGGTAATAAACTAATTATCATTGTTGGTATTTGTCCAATTACACTTTTTGGTTTTTGTATTAATTTAATTTCATTTCCTTCTGCAACTTTTTGTTGTATTAATTCAATAAATGCTTCTGTATTTGGAACTATTGACTTCTTTTCTTCTTCTTGATTCTTAACTTTTACTTTTACTGATGTACTTCCAACTGTCATTTCAATTTTTTCTATATTTCCATAAGACATTTCTTTTATTAATTCTGTATATGCAAGTGTTTTTTCTTCTTCTTCTTTATTATCTGTCAAATAATATATTGCTATACCTGCTAATATCATTATTAATATAATTGATATTATTCCAGTTATTATCAAGTTCTTCTTATTTTTATTTTTATCCATTAACTATCCATCCTTTCACTCGCTTCGCTCGTTCATCGTCATTCAAGATTTTTTGCAAAAATCTTGTCTGCCAAATCTTTTCTCCGAAGCCTTTTCGCTTCGCTCGTTGAATTACGCATTTGCTCCTTCTGATTCTTCTCCTTCTATATTGCTATCTTCTTTACTTTCGTTATTTTCATTATCATCTTCATTTTTATTTTTATTGCCTGTATTTCCATCAAGTTCATTTTTATCTTTTTCTTCACTTTTTAATTCATCATGCACCTGTTTTTGAACTTCAACTATTTTTTGTATAACTTCTTGTTTTTTTGTAAAATCTGTTTTTAATATAAATATTGCTGCAATCATATAAATTGATGATACTAACACATACATTAAATCAAAATAATTAATTTTAAACTTAAATATTGCATTTATTATCATATAAATAATATTTAATATTGTTGATAAAGTGATTGAATATACAGCCATATTAAATACTGCTACATATCTAATTTTTAGTTTTGTTATTAATGTTGCAATGTATCCAAATACACTAATTATAAATACATTTAATATTGTATTTATAAAGTATATTATTACAGCATATAATGCTAATACAGCAAATAAATTAACATATATACCATACATTTTGTCATTTTTTAGATAATCTATTAAATCTTGTTTATTAAACTCTGATATTCCTAATTGTTCAAATAATTGTTTATATTCATATGTTGCATCTTCTATTCCTGATTGTCTTATTATTAATTTATTCTTTAATATTAATATTCCTCCTGAACTTTCACTTTTTGATATATCTTCTAAGTATTTTTTAACATCTTCCTCATTTTCTGTTTTTATATCTAAAATAATCTTTCCAAATGAAGTGTTTTCATCAATGATTTCCTCTTCTGAATTTATAGTTAAAACTTCATCTTTATATTCAAAATCTGGTGCATTTTCACTTATATATGTTGTGGCATCATCAATTAATTTTTTTGTTCCATATACAGAAATTATTGATGATACAATTGCCATTATTATTGCAAGTTGTGCTACATACTTTATAGCCTTAGATAACCCATGTGCTGATAGTTCTGAATATTTTTCTAATTTTGTGATTGAATACCATACTTTTTTGAAAAATCCTATCTTTTTTATTTCTGTTTCTTGTACATTTTGGTTGTTATTTTTTTCATCTTCTAGATTTTTTTTCATTAAATCCACTCCCTCTTTATATTACTATCAACATGTTTTAGACTTACATTAAAAATAGCTTCATCATTTATTTTTATATCATCTTTATTTGTTATATCAACAGTTACATGATATGTTCCAACTCTACCTAATATAGGACATCTGTGATCTTTTATTTTTACAAATAATTGTTGTTTTTTTAGCGCATCCTTAATATCTCTACTTATATACCTTGCTTTATCTATCAATCTAAACATATCTCTTCCTGTTTCCAAATTTACCCCATCTATATATCCACATGGTATTATTGCAACTTTTGTGTTCTTTTTTGTTTTATATGTGTTTGAATATCCAATATTAAATCCTTTTGGTAATTCTTTTATTTCAGAAATATTAGATTTTAAATATCCTATCTTTTTTAATCCGACAGAATTTTTAAATGATATTCTTCCTGTAAATGCTGAGCCTATTCTTACAGCATTTAGGTGCATATTTGGAAATTTGATGAATGCAGATGTATTGCAAACATGCAACATTCCTGTTTCAATTTCGTTCATTTTTAAAACTTCTATGCAATTTATAAATCTTTCAAATTGTAATTTCGTGTATTTATCATCATAATATGAATTTGAAAAATGTGTATATGTTCCTTCTATTTTAATATTGCTTAAATTTTTTAATGTTTTTATCATACTTTCTCTATCACTATATATAAATCCATATCTCCCAAATCCTGTATCTATTTTCAAATGTGCTTTTATTTTCTTATTTAATTCTTGTCCTATTTTATTTGCAATTTCTGCCGCTTCTTTTGAACCTATTGTTAATATAATATTATTTTCTATTAATGTTCTTACATCTTCTTCTACACTTGTTGATGATAGCATCAATAGACTTTCTTTAATACCTGCTTGTCTTATTTTTAATGCTTCTTCTATCGATGATACTGCAAAAAAGTTAATTCCATTATCTATTAAAAATTTTGTATATTCAACTATTCCTAATCCATATCCATTTGATTTAACTACTGCTATTATTTTAACTTTGTTTCCTTTATCATCAGGTAAATTTGTATTTGCATATTCTTTTATTTTTTCTATGTTATATCTTAAATCATTTTTATTTATAACTACTGTTTTCAATACTCTTTTTCACTCCACTCTGTCCATGTCCATCGGGGACGTTTCTTTTTGGACATTTTATCCATTTTTGTCCATTCCTACCAATGTCCATCGGGGACTGTCCCTTTTGGACATTTACTTTGTTCGAACAGCTCTCTTAATTTGTCTTATTGTTCTAAAAGTCTTTTCAGAAAACTTATATAAAGCATATCTTATTGGTTTGAATGGAATATATATCTCACCAATAAATTCTGTAAAAGTTGCTCCAAAACCTTTTTTAAATCTATATAATCCATATTGTGGATGATTTTCATCTACTACTCCTGATACTCCTCTAAAGTCATATATGTCATCATGTCTAGCTATTGCCATTTTTATCATTTCCCATTGTAATAAGTAATTTGGCATTAGGTTTCTATGTTGATTACTACTTGCCCCATATAAATACCAAGTTTTATTTCCATAAAATATTGGTATTACACCTGATATTGGCTTTCCCTCATAGTATGCCATTAATAATTTCATATGGTTTGGTGCTAAGTTATCATACATCTTTTCAAAATACTCTAGTGGTCTTGTTATAAATCCATCTCTTTTTCCTGTTTCTATCATTATTTTATGAAAGTCTTTTAGATCTTCTCTTGTTCCTTCTTTTACTTCTACTCCTTTTTTTCCTGCTAAACGTATATTATATCTCCATTTTTGATGAAATCCTGCCATTACTTCTTCTTCTGTTTTGTCTTTTATATTAAGTCTGAATACAAATCTTGGTTGTATCTCATCTTTGAAGTCTTTTGCGTCATCCTTTATTTTGTAGCCTAAATTTGTTACTATATCTCTAAATGGTTGATCTTCTTTTTCTATGTCTGGTTCTATTCTTAATGCTAATGCTTTATATTTTTTTGCTAGTTCTTTTGCTCCATCTGTTAATTGTTTCATTATTGATATGTCGTGTATGTCACATATTGGTCCTCTTGATGAATACATTATGTTACCAAATATAGGCATTTTTCTTATCCATACACATAATGATCCTATTATATTTCCTTCTGTGTCTTCTGCTAGTATTACTTCTGGCTTCCAATTTGGTTTCTTTATTTCTGCCCATTCTAATGATTGTTGAAAGTTACATCTTTCGTGATTTTCTATAAATTTTTTGTATTCTTTTTTCGAGTCTTCATCTGTTATTATTCTCACTTTTTTCATTCCTTCCTTTATTCTCTTCTTATATTATTCAGTATATATATTTATTTTTATTATTTGCATTTTATAGTATTTTACACCATTACATTTAAATTTTCAAGAGTGTTTATTTTTTTAAGTTTAGTTTTCTGTTGAATATTTTATATTATATAAAAAACATATTACTAAACTATGATAATCATAATCTAAATAATATGTTTAAATTCTATTTTAATGCTACCTTATTAAATTCCTTAAAACTTATTAAGCATTATTAAGAGGTTTCATTGTTGGAAATAATAGAACATCCCTAATTGATGCTGAATCTGTAAGTAGCATTATTAATCTATCAATTCCAATTCCAAGCCCACCTGTTGGAGGCATTCCATATTCTAGTGCTTGAATAAAGTCATCATCCATCATTCCAGCTTCTTCATCTCCTGCATCTCTTGCCTCTACTTGTTTTTTGAATCTTTCATATTGATCTATTGGATCATTTAGCTCTGAGAACGCATTTCCATATTCTCTACCACCTATAAATACTTCAAATCGCTCAGTTAATCTAGGATCTTTTGGACTTCTTTTAGCTAGTGGTGATATTTCTACTGGATAATCATATATAAATGTTGGTTGTACAAGTGTTTTTTCAACATATTCATCAAAAAATAATGCAATTACATCTCCTCTTGTTTCTTTTGTTTTATCAGGTATTTCAATTCCTCTTTCTTTTGCAAGTACAACTGCTTCTTCATCACTATTTATTTTATTAAAGTCTACTCCACATGCTTCTTTTATTGAGTCTATCATTGTAATTCTCTTCCAACTTGGAGTTAAATCTATTTCTTGTCCTTGATATGTAATTTTTGTTGTCCCTAAAACTTTCATAGCGCACTTTGTAAATATTTCTTCTGTTATATCCATCATGTCATTATAGTCTTGATATGCAGCATATAATTCAATTGTTGTGAATTCTGGGTTATGTCTGATATCCATTCCTTCATTTCTGAATATTCTTCCCATTTCATATATTTTATCATATCCACCTACAATTAGTCTTTTTAAGTTTAGTTCTGTTGCTATTCTTAAATACATTGGTAAATCTAAAGCATTATGATGTGTTATAAATGGTTTTGCTGTTGCTCCTCCTGATATTGTATTTAATATTGGTGTTTCAACTTCTAAATAACCTTTTTCATCTAATATCTTTCTTATTTCACTAATTATTTTACTTCTAGTTTCAAATGTCTTTTTTACTTCTGGATTTATTATTAAATCTACATATCTTTGTCTATATCTTAAATCCACATCTTTTAATCCATGAAATTTTTCTGGTAATGGTCTTAATGATTTTGATAGTAGTGTTACTTCTTTTGCGTGTACTGATATTTCTTCTGTTTTTGTTTTAAATACAAATCCTGTTATTCCTATAATATCTCCAATGTCCCATGTTTTAAATGCTTTATAGCTTTCTTCTCCTAAGTCATTTATACTTACATAACTTTGTATTTTTTCATCACTGTCTTGTATTGTACAAAATGATGCTTTTCCCATTATTCTTTTTGCAATAATTCTTCCAGCAACAGTAACATCTTTTTCTTCAAATTGCTCATAATTTGCTTTTATTTCTCCTGCTGTATTTGTTCTATTATATTTTGTAATTTCAAAAGGATCTTTCCCTTGTTCTTGTAATTCCTTTAATTTGTCTCTTCTTATTTGCATTAGATGATTTATATCTAATTCTTCTATTTGTTCATTATTATTGTTATTTTGGTTTTCTTTTTCATTCATTTTTTTATATCTCCTTTTTATTTTTTAGAAATTAGAGGTTAGAAGTCGGATGTCATAGGTCAGACTTCAATATAAAATTTTATATTCAAATCTTTATTTCTATTTCACTGACTTCTAATCATACCATTCAAGTTCCCAATCCGAAATCTTAACAGTATCTCCTTCACATATTCCAAGTTCCTTTAACTTATCTTCAATTCCCATATTTTTAATACATTTTTGAAGATAATACATCGATTCATTATCCTCAATATTTACTCTACCCATAAGTCTATCAACTGCACGTCCTTTTACAATAAATATTCCATCTTCTTCATAAGCTTCCCATTCTTGGTCTTTGTCTTGAAGTGTATACACAACTCTATCTTCAATTTCAACTAATTCTTCTTTTGGCAATGTTTTTAATACTTCTGTAATATGGTCTATTAGTTGTTCAACACCTTCCCCTGTTACTGATGATATTTTAAATATTTCTAATTTTTCTGTTTTCGCTAGTTCTTCTAACTTTTGATAGTTTGAATTATCTTGCATACTATCAATTTTAGTTGCAACTAGTATCTGTTTTCGTTTTACCAACTTCTCGCTATATTTTTCTAATTCTTTATTTATTGTATAATAGTCTTCTATTGGATCTCTTCCTTCTTGTCCTGATGCATCAATAAAATGTAATAATAGTCTTGTTCTTTCAACATGTCTTAAAAATTGTATTCCAAGTCCTACTCCTTCACTTGCTCCTTCTATAATTCCTGGTATATCTGCTATTACAAATCCATCTCCGTTTTTTGTTTTTACTACTCCTAAATTTGGATTTATTGTTGTAAAATGATAATTTGCAATTTTGGGTGTTGCATCTGTTACTTTTGATAAAAATGTTGATTTTCCAACATTCGGAAATCCTAATAATCCTACATCCGCTAATAATTTTAATTCTAATATTAGTTCTTTTTCTTCACCTTTCTCTCCATCTTCAGAAAATCTTGGTGCTTGTCTTGTTGGTGTTGCAAAGTGTGAGTTTCCTCTTCCTCCTTGTCCACCTTTTAATATTAATTCTGTTTGATTTGGTTCTGATAAGTCTGCAACTATTTTTCCTGTTTCTGCATCTTTTATAACTGTTCCTATTGGTATTTTTATATATAGGTCTTCTCCATATTTTCCATTACAATGGTTTCCGCTTCCATTTTCCCCGTTTTTAGCTTTGAATTTTCTATTATATCTAAAGTCTATTAATGTATTTTTGTCTTTGTCAACTTGAAAATAGATATTTCCTCCATTTCCTCCGTCTCCACCATCAGGTCCGTCCTGCTGCTACATATTTTTCTCTCCTAAATGTTGCTGCTCCATTTCCGCCATCTCCAGATTTTATTGTAATTTTTGTGTAATCTGTGAACATTCTTCCTCCTCATATTTTAAATTTCTAAATCATCTAATTCTATTTTATTTTCATCTTCTTTATTTTTCTTTAATGCTTCATAAATCTCTTTTACGGTTACTGCTTCCTTTTCATCTTTTCTATTAATTGCTCTTGCATATTTTGTTAATAACCAATATTCGCAATATTTATTAACATCTTCTTTTTCAAGTTCATCAAGTTTTTTTAATATTTCATAAAATGGTTTTGCCCAACCTTCTTTAACTGTTATTGCTTCTATACCATGTCCAATGTAATATTGCCCTCCTTTTATTTCAAGAGCTCTCTTTTTTGTAAAAAAAGTTCCAGCTTCTGTTTCTATAACTTTTCTATCTTTTTTTAATTGTTGTATTTCTTCTATTAATTCTTTTTCTAACTCTTCTAAATTAACTTCCATTGTATAATTATTACTATTATCATTTAATGTAACAAATCTATAAAATTGTTTGTAAATTTTATTTGCTTCTTGGATTATTTCATTTTCAAATTGCTCATTTGGTATTGAATACCAATCTTCTCCTGAGTGTTTTTCATATACATTGCTAAATGAAAAACATAATATAGTTTCTTTTACTTCCTTTTTATTTTCTATTCCATAGAATAAATGCTTTTTAAATTCTTTATTATCAATTAAATTTTTATTAGAATTTTTATTGTTCATAACAATCACCTGTTTAATTATATTTTAATCTTTAAAATAGTTCAACATCATTACGTCTTTTACTTTTTTCATTGTTTCTTTTGCAACTTTTCTTGCTCTTTCTGTACCTTCCATTAAAATTTTATCTACTTCTTCTATATGAGCTTCATAATATGCTCTTTTTTCTCTTATTGGTCTTAATTCTTCTATTATATTTTTTGCTAATTGTTTTTTACAAGCTACACATCCACGCTTTCCTGCTTTACATTCTTCACATACTGTTTTTACTTCTTCTTTTGGTGTGAATAAATTATGATAATATGCAACCATACATTTATCAGGATTTCCTAAATCATCTTTTTTTATACGGTTTGGATCTGTTACTGCACCCATAACTTTTTTTGTTATCTCTTCTTCATTATCTGATAAATAAATTGCATTTCCTAAAGATTTTCCCATTTTTTCATTTCCATCTAGTCCTTTTATTCTTTTTGAATTTGATAATACTGCTTTTGGCTCTTTTAATACATCTCCATATATACTATTAAATTTTCTTACTATTTCTCTACATTGTTCAATTAATGGTTCTTGATCTTCTCCAACAGGAATTAATTCTCCTTCAAATGTTGTTATGTCTGCAGCTTGACTTACAGGATACCCTAAAAATCCATATGTTACACTTTCTCCAAATAGTTCTTTTTTTTGTGCTATTTCTGTTTTTACTGTTGGATTTCTTTGTAGTCTCGCTATTGTAACTAAATTTGAATAATATATTGTTAATTCAGCTGTTTCTGGTATCATTGATTGTATATATATTGTTGTTTTTGCTGGATCTATTCCAACTGATAAATAATCTATCGCTACTTCTCTTACATTTTTTCTTACTTTTTCAGGATTATTAAAATTATCTGTTAATGCTTGAACATCTGCTATTAGTATAAATGGCTCATATTCAGGATTCTCTTGCATTTCTAATCTTGTTTTTAGTGATCCAAAATAATGTCCTATGTGTAATCTTCCTGTTGGTCTATCTCCTGTTAATATTCTCTTTTTTTTCATGTTAAATTTCCTCCACTCCGCTTCTCATAGTAAAATTTGAATTATTTTTCTCTAAAATATCTATTTTTCATAAGATTATATCATATGCTAACTAAAAATTCAACTTTGAAATTTCTTTTAGTTTCGGTGTTTTTATTTTATACATTTAATAGTAGAAAAAAGATATATATTTCAAAGTGAGTTTAACCTGAGTTGTTATTCACTTTAACCTGTTATAGTGTGTTTCTATACTTTGAATTTTCAGTTTCTTAAACGCCTTGGAAAACGGAACTGCAAAATATATATTTTTTTTCTAAATATTATATTTTTGCAAATAACGAAACTTAAATCAAATTTATTTAATCTTCTAACATTTATATTTACTTATTGGTGATATTTATAAAGATAATTTTTTGCCTACATAAATTTTTCACTAACACGAGCTACAGTATTATTTAGAAAAAAGACATTTTTTAATTTAACTTGAATAAACATTATATTATAAACTTACTGAGACTGCTAAAGCTTAATTTTTTACAGTCTTAGTATATAAATAATTGTTTTATAAATATTTACTTTCATTATTAGTAAAATAATGTACAAATGTTGATATAGTATCAGAAGGGAGAATTATTTATTTATGAAAGAAATTTTATTTAAAGGAGCAGCAACAGCAATTGCCACACCATTTAATGAAAATGGTATTAATATTAATGAGCTAAAAAAATTCATAGAATTTCAAATAGAAAATAAAATAGATGCATTAATAGTATGTGGAACAACTGGAGAAAGCTCAACAATGACAAAGGAAGAAAAAATAGAAGTAATAAAATGTGCTGTTGAAGTAGCAAATGGAAGAATACCAATAATAGCAGGAACTGGATCAAACAACACAGCCCAAGCTATTGAAATGTCAAAAATAGCACAAGATTTAGGTGTAGATGGTGTTTTAGTTGTAACACCATATTATAACAAAACTTCTCAACTAGGTTTAATTCAACATTATAAAGCAATTGCAAATAGTATTTCAATACCTATTATTTTATATAATGTTCCTAGTAGAACTGGATTAAATATTAATCCTGAAACATGTTGGGAGTTATCAAAAATTGAGAACATTGTTGGTATAAAAGAAGCAAGTGGCAATTTATCACAAGTAGCACAAATTGCTCATCTATGTGGAGATAATTTACCTATTTATTCTGGAAATGATGATCAAGCTATACCAATCTGTTCTCTAGGTGGATTAGGAGTTATTTCAGTTTTATCAAATATAAAGCCTAAATACACCCATGAGATGATTTGGAATTTTCTTAATGGTGATTTTGATAATGCTAAAAAAATGCAAATTGATGCAATTCCATTAATTAATAGCCTTTTCTCTGATGTTAATCCTATTCCTGTTAAAGCTGCCATAAATAAAATAGGATTTAATTTTGGAATACCTAGGTTACCTTTAGTTCAAATGAGTAAGAACAAATCAGAAATCTAATACAATTAAAGCAAAATAATATTAATTTGAAAAAATGAGTTTGACCTAAGTCGCTATTCACTTTAACCTATTGTAGTGTGTATCTAAAATATAAATGTACAGTATCTCAAGCGCCTTGGAAAACGAAATTTTTGAAAATTCATATTATTATGGCTTATGTAATTTTTCCTATCAAATCATAATTACTTACACTTTCAATTTTACAATCAACAAAATTATTCAAAATATTTTTAGAACTATGCTTTTTGTCAACAGGAATATACACTAAACCATCTTCTTCAGGGACATCTTGCATAGTTCTTCCCACAAAATATTTTCCATCAAAAGAAAGACTTTCAATCAAAACATTATATACATTTCCAATCTTATTTTTTAAATTTTGTAATGATATTTCTGCTTGAGCTTCCATAATTTTATTATATCTTGATTTTTTAGTATTTCCATGTATTTGTTCTGGTAAACGAGAAGCAGGTGTACCTTCTTCTTTTGAATACATAAAAGTTCCTAATTTATCAAATTTAGAATCTTTCACAAAATCAATTAATTCATCAAAATCACTTTGTGTCTCACCTGGAAAACCAACAATAAGACTTGTTCTTAATACAACATTTGGAATTTTATTTCTAATATTTTTTATTAGATTTATAATGTCTTCTTTAGTTGTTTTTCTATTCATTCTTTTTAAAATGTTATTTGAAATATGTTGTATTGGAATATCAAAATATTTTGCTATTTTATTATTAGTAGCAACAGTTTTAATTAATTTATCATCAATACCCTCTGGATAAGAATACAAAAATCTAATCCACTCAATACCATTTATTTTACTCAATTTTTCTAGTAGCTCTGCAAGTTTACTTTCACCATATAAATCTATTCCATACTTAGTTGTATCTTGTGCTATAACTATTATTTCTTTAATCCCTTTTTTTGCAAGCATTTCAGCTTCTTTCAAAATTTCTTCCATTTTCCTACTTACAAATGGACCTCTTATATATGGTATTGCACAATATGTACACTTATTACTGCATCCTTCTCCTATTTTTAAATATGCATAATTTTTTCCAGTTGTTATAACTCTGTCAAGAAATTCATTAAAAGTTGGAATTGGAAGTGGCTTTATTTCAGATATTTTCTTACTTGTTTTTGTTTTAGATTTTTCTACTATATCTCTTTTTATTAAATCTTCTATTTTTATCCACAATTTATCATATTCATCTATCTTTATAAATAAATCAACTTCTGGTAAAGCATGTACTAACTCATCATAATATCTTTGAACTAGACAACCCATTACAATTAAATATTTACATCTTTTTTCTTTATATTCTGCCATTTCTAAAATTGTATTAATTGCTTCTTCTTTTGCAGATTCAATAAATCCACATGTGTTTACTACTAAAATATCTGCTTCTGCTTCATTATTTACAATTTCATAATTATTATTTTTAAACATTCCTATTGTTATTTCTGTATCTATTAAATTCTTACTACAACCTAGTGATATAAATCCTACATTCATTTTTTTTCCCTTTCACTTCGCTTTGCTTCGTTCATCGTCATCCAAAGTTTTTTTCAAAAACTTCGTCTGCCAAATTGTTATAGTTGCCTTATGTAGAGCTTGACATTTTTATTCTTTGTGACTACATATATGTTTTCTTGTCATTTCCATTAAATCTAATTTTGTGAAGCCTTCAACTTGTGTTTTTGATCTGTCATTCTTTAAGTTTTCTATTAATAATTGTTTTATTTTTTCTTTATTTTCTACTATGTGCATGTCTATATAGTCTATTATTATTATTCCACCTATATCTCTTAATCTTAATTGCTTTGCTATTTCTATTGTTGCCTCTTCATTTACTTTATATATTGTCTGCTCTAAGTCTTTTGTTCCTGTATATTTTCCTGTGTTTACATCTATTGCTGTTAATGCTTCTGTTTTGTCTATCGTTATAAATCCGCCACATTTTAACCATATTTTTCTATTTTGCATTTTCGAGATTTCTTTTTTTACATCATAAATTTCAAATAATTCTTTTTTTTCCATTAATTCTATTTTTGTATTTTCTAAATATGTATGTTCCTCTTTCAATTGTAATATTTCTTCATATTCTGTTTTATTATTTACCAATATCCTGTTTAATGTTTTTTCTGTTAAGTCTATTATCATTTTCTCTATTATGTTTTCCGATTTAATGATTAATTTTGGTTTATTTTCATTATTGTTTTTAAATTGATGTTCTATTTCTTCCCATTTTTTTTCTATTTCCTTTATATCTTCTATTATTTCCTTTTCTTTTCCTATTGCTGATGTTCTTATTACTGCTCCATTTCCATCTTTTATATTCTCTTTTACTATTTTTATTAGCCTTTCTTGTTCTTTATTATCTTCTATTTTCTTAGATACTGCTATTATATCTGTGTTTGGCATTAATACTACATATTTACCTGTTAGATTTATATGTGTTGATACTCTTGCTCCTTTTTGGTTATTACTGTCTTTTTTTACTTGTACTAATATCTTATCTCCTTTTTTTGCTATTTCTCCTATTTTTATATTATTTATATATTTTTTTTCTTCTTCTGTTTGTTTTGTTTCATCTATTTTTGGTAGTAAATCTTTTAGATGTATGAAACTATTTCTTTCTGTTCCTATGTCTACAAATGCTGCTTGCATTCCTTTTACTACATCTTTTATTATTCCTATATATATATTTCCTTCTTTTCTTATTAATTTGTCATCTTCTACATAATATTCTTTTAATTTTCCATTTTCTATTAATGCTATTTCTTTTTCATTTTCTTTTTTTCCTACTAGTATTTCTAACATGTTACGTTCCTTTCTGTTTTAATTAAACCTATTCATTGCTATATCTACTCCACTTTTGAGTATCTCTTCAACTGCTTCTGTTGCTTTTTTTACTCCTTGTTGTAATATTTCTTGCTCTTCTTTAGATACTTTACCTATCACATAATTTATCATATCATTTTTGAATTCAGGTTTTCCTATTCCGATTCTAATTCTGATGAATTCTTCTGTTTTTAATTCTTGTATTACAGATTTCATTCCATTGTGTGATCCTGCTCCACCTTTTTTTCTGATTTTGATGTTTCCTTTTTCTATATCCATATCATCATATATTATGATTATCTTTTCAAATTCTATGTTATAAAAATTAACTGCTTCTTGTATGCTTTCTCCACTTAAATTCATGTATGTTTGTGGTTTAAGTAATATTACCTTCTCACCTGCTATTGTTCCTGTTTCATATATCCCTTTAAATTTGTTTTTTGTTATTTCTATGCTATTTTTTTTTGCTATTTCATTTATCGTATCAAATCCCATGTTATGTCTTGTGTTTGCATATTCTCTTTCTGGATTTCCTAATCCTACTATTAAATACATTTTTTCTTTTCCTTTTCTTTTTTCCTTAATATTTTACACTGTTTTGGGCTTTTTTTCAAGCAAAATCTTAAAAAACTGTAATTATTTTTTGATAATGTCATAGTAAAGTTAATATTTGATTATGTCATAAAAAAAATAATTACAAAAAAGAATTATACCTATTGAAATTAGATAAAAATTATGTTAATATAAAATACAATTTATATTTCAGCAAAATTTAATTTAAAAATCAGGGCGTTTCTGCCAAAGTACCAAAATTAATAAAAAAATTTAAAAGAAAGAGGGAATGTATTATAAGTAAATTATTAAATCCAAAATTAGATTATGTATTTAAAAGATTATTCGGACATGTTGGTAATGAAGATATAACAGCTAGTCTAATAAGTTCAATATTAAAAAAAGAGGTAAAGGATTTAAAATTGGATAATAATCCAATTTTAGAAAAAGATATGTTAGATGATAAGATAGGTATATTAGATATAAAAGCAAAAATAGATACTAATATTAATTGTGATATTGAAATGCAAGTAATTAATAAAAAAGATATAGAAAAAAGATTACTATTTTATTGGAGTAAAATGTATGATATAAGTGTTAAAGAAGGCCAAGATTATACAACATAAAAAAGACAATAGTCATTTTAATTGCTGATTATGAATTAAAAGGACTAAAAGAAATTAAAAAATATTTAACAAAATGGAATATAAGAGAAGAAGAATATCAACAAATTGTATTGACAGATGTTATGGAACTTTATATAATTGAGTTGCCTAAGTTCAAAAAATATAAAAAAAGCATAGAAAACACTAATTTGAACTTATGGATAAATTTTATAGAAAATCCAGAGGTGATTAATTTGGAAGAAGAGAATTATGAAGTACTACAAGCAAGAAAAATTTTAGAAGACATAAGTCAGGATGAACGTGAAAGATATTTAGCCGAATTGAGAGAGAAATATATAATGGATCAAAAAGCAGTTGAAGGTGCTGGATATGATAAAGGTTTAAAAGCTGGTTTCGAAAGAGGGTTGCAAGATGGTATAAAACAAGGGTTGCAAGATGAAAAGATTAATATTGCCAAAAAATTAAAAGCACAAAATGTTGATATATCAATAATAAAAGAAGCTACAGGATTATCTATAGAAGAAATCAAAAAATTGTAATCATTTTAGCTTACTTTACATGCCTCGTATTTGTTCGCATGCCAATTTTGCTGAGACTGTTAAAGGTTTTCCTTCTTACAGTCTCAGTATTCAAATAATTATAAAGTAATTATTTGCTTTCATAAACTCAGTAAAATTGTGTACAAGTATTGATGTTATAGGAAAATCTTTGATTTTTCCTATACAATAAAACACATTCCGCAGAAAAAATTTTTTAGAATTTTTTCGCAGACGAACAAAGACGAGGCATGAAAGGTAATCTAAAAGGTCATAAAATTTTAATCATGCCTCTTTTGTTCTTATATCCCTTTTGTTATAAGTTATAACTTTATGAATAAAAAATCCTCAAAAATCTTTTTTACCTCATCATTATAATAGATAGCACCACAAGGCTTAATATCTTCGCCAACTTTAACTTGAACATTCATATTATTTTTATCACCTGAAAAATATTTAATAGCACTTCTAAGTTTATCTTTTTGTTCCTCTGAATACTCTGTAATATCAAAAGTTATAACTCTTGGTTGTTCATCTCCAAAACCTTTTATATCATTTGCGATAATTGTTACATCTGAATCTTCTCTTATACTCAAGCGTCCATCAACAAGAACAATATTTTCTTCAACTAAACTATTACCTGCACTTATTACTGCATTTTCAAATGCAATTACTTCTGCAATTCCATATAAATCTTCAATAGTAATAAATGCCATTATCTTATTATTTTTTGTATATTTTTTCTTAATTGATGTTATTATTCCTGCAAGCTTAACTTTTTGTCCATCAACAAATTTAGGCTTACCATTTCTTTCAACATCTGTCACTTGACTTCCAACCTCTGAAATTTCCCCTCTAGTTTCAGAAATCTGACCTCCAACTTCTGACATCTGACCTGCAATTTGTGCAAAATCCATTGTATTTATATTAGTTAAATGTATGATCTTTTCTCTTAATTTTTCTAGTGGATGTCCTGATATATAAATTCCTAGCATTTCTTTTTCCATAGATAGTCGCTCTTTTTCTGATAACTCTTGACATTCTTCATATTGATATTTTTGTTTTTCCATCTCTTCTTTTTCTTGTTCAGATCCTAAATCAAACATTGATACTTGTCCGACTAAAGCCTTTCTTTTTTCCACTTTGTATTGTATCAATTATTGTTTCAAATGATGCTAAAAGTGTTGCTCGTGTTTGTTCAAATTCATCAAATACTCCTGCTTTTATTAAGCTTTCTATACATTTTTTATTTACTTGTGCTTCTGCTATTCTTTCACAAAAGTCTGTAAAACTTTTATACTCTCCATTTTCGTTTCTTTCTTTTACAATGTTTTCTACTGGTACTGTTCCTACATTTTTTATACTTCCAAGTCCAAAACGTATTGCTTTAATATTTGCACCAACATCAACTGTGAATTTTTCAAGACTTTTGTTAATTTCAGGCTTTAATATTTCTACTCCTAATCTTTTACATTCATCTATATATTGAGGAACTTTATCTAAATTTCCAAGATAACTATTTAATGTTGCTGCTATAAATTCTGCTGGATAATACGCTTTTAAATATGCTGTTCTATATGCTACTACTGCATAACACGCAGCATGTGATTTATTAAATGCGTATTTTGCAAATTCTGCCATTTCATCAAATATCTTGTTAGCTGATTTGCTATCAATTCCATTTTTTACACAACCTGGTACTACTACATTTCCTTGTTCATCCACTTGTCCATTAATAAATACTTCTCTTTCTTTTTCCATTACATCTAGTTTTTTCTTTCCCATTGCTCTACGCACTAAGTCAGCTCTTCCTAATGAATATCCTGCTAAGTCTCTAACTATTTGCATTACTTGTTCTTGATATACCATACATCCATATGTTACATTTAATATTGGTTCTAGGCTTGGATGTGTATATTCATTATGTCCTGGGTTTTGTTTACCTCTTATATATCGTGGTATTTGATCCATTGGTCCTGGTCTATATAAGGAAACTCCTGCTATTAGATCTTCTAGACAGTCTGGTTTTAGTTCTTTCATGAAGTTTGTCATTCCTTGTGATTCAAATTGAAATATTCCGAATAGTATATCCATCTTGCCACAATTTATAAACTTTTTGGTCTGACATATCTTCATCAAATTCAACGTTTATATTATGATTTTGTTTAACCATTTCTATTGTATTTTGAATTACTGATAGATTCCTCAATCCTAAAAAGTCCATTTTTAAAAGTCCTAATTCTTCGAGTGTTGTCATTATAAATTGTGTATTTATTTGCCCATCTCTTACAAATAATGGTACATATGTATCTACTGGGTCTTTTGTTATAACTACTCCGACAAGCATGTGTTGATGCCTGTCTTGGCATTCCCTCTAAGGCCATTGCTATATCTAATATTTTTTTTACTTGTTCATCTGTTTCATATTTTTCTTTTAATTCTTTGTTTTGATCTAATGCTTTTTTTATAGTTATATGTATTTCATTTGGTATCATTTTTGCTAAACTATCAGCTTCTGCATATGGATAGTCTAATACTCTTGCTACATCACGGATTACCATTTTTGCTGCCATTGTTCCAAATGTTATTATTTGTGATACATGATCATGCCCATATTTTTTTGCAACATAATCTATTACTTCTTGTCTTTTTTCATCAGAAAAATCAACATCAAAGTCAGGCATACTTATTCTTTCTGGATTTAGAAATCTTTCAAATAGTAGCCCATATTTAATTGGATCTAT
Source organism: uncultured Clostridium sp. (assembly GCA_947646915.1). Lineage (GTDB taxonomy): Bacteria > Bacillota > Clostridia > TANB77 > CAG-508 > CAG-269. The sequence continues at coordinate 21,625 of CANSII010000007.1, forward strand.
ATCTGTTATTTCTATTGCATATGCTAAAATTGATCCTGCTCCGTGATCCTCTTCCTGGTCCTACTGGAATATTATGTGTTTTCGCATAGTTTATAAAGTCCCATACTATTAAATAATAGTCTACATATCCCATTCTTTTAATTATTTCTAGTTCATATTCTGCTCTTTTTTGTATTTCTTCTGATAAATTTTTTCCATATCTTTTTTCTAGTCCCTTTTCACATAGCTCTTTTAAAAAATCATAGTGTGTTGCATATTCAGGTGGTACATCATAATTTGGTAATTTTGTATTTCCAAATTCAAATTCTACATTGCATTTTTCTGCTATTTTTACTGTGTTTTCTATCGCGTCTGGAAATGCTGAAAAGTATTCTGACATTTCTTTTGGTGATTTTATGTATAATTCTTCTGTGTCAAATCTCATTCTGTCTTCATCACTCATTCTTTTTCCTGTTTGAATACATAATAATACTTCATGGTTGTAGGCATCTTCTTTTTTTAGATAATGTGCATCATTTGTCGCAACTAGTGGTATTTCTAACTTTCTTGCTAATTGTACTAGCTTTTGGTTTGCTAATACTTGCTCTTTTATTCCATTGTTTTGTATTTCGATATAATAGTCTTCTCCAAATATTTTTTTATGCCAAATAGCTACTTCTTCTGCTTTTTCTGTATTTCCATTTAGCAATGCTTGATTCACTTCTCCTGCTAAACATGCACTTAAGCAGATTAACCCTTCACTATATTTTTCTAGGATTTCATGGTCTATTCGTGGCTTATAATAATATCCTTCAACAAATCCTAATGATACTAGTTTGCTTAGGTTTTTGTATCCTTGATTGTTTTTTGCTAGTAATATTAGATGATAATAGTGATTGTCTTTTCCTGCTTCTTTGTCAAATCTTGTTCGTGTTGCTACATATACTTCACATCCTATTATTGGTTTTATTCCTTCTTTTTTGCATGCTTTATAAAAGTCTATTACTCCATACATTACTCCATGGTCTGTTATTGCTATTGAGTTCATTCCTAATTCTTTTGCTCTTACTGGTATGTCTTTTATTCTGTTTGCTCCATCTAATAAACTGTATTCACTGTGTATGTGTAAGTGTACAAAATTTGACATTTTAATTCTCCTTTTTTATAAAATAGGAAAGACTATGAAACTTCTTTAGTTTCACAGCATAAAGTAAAAATAAATATACGAGCCATAATACTATGAATTTTCAAAAGAAATCTTAAAAATCTTCCTATTCTATTAATATTTTAATATCCATTATATTATTTTTCAGTTGCATATTTATCTATTATATAATTAAATTCCTCTTTTTCATAGTCTTCCCAAAACTCTTCTCTATTTTTTGTTATTGGAGTAGGTTGATTTAACGTATATGTATGTTTAATACAATCTTCTATAGAACAATTAATAGTTTTTAAATCCTTTTTTATATTTCCAAAAAGCTCTTTGCCTTTTTCATTATTAATAATAACTAATGAAACACCATTTTTATCTACAAATTCAGGGTTAATTTCTTGTATACCCCAAAAATCTGCAATAGTTATATCTGCTGGTCTATGTACATTTGCATAATTACATTTGTAACATGAAGGTCTTAATATATGGTGACCATAAAATAAATTCCTAAAATAAGAAGTAGACATTTCTGTATTGTCACTAAAAATAAATGTTTCATAATGTGTCGCCCAGCCAAATTTCTTATCTCTAAAAATAAATTTCTTTATTTCTTTTTTTGTAGTTTTTTCTATATATTTTAAAAACTTTTTAAATATTAATTCACTTGGTACTCCATGACATACTATATCACAAGTATATAAATTTCTTTTATATTTATCTTTTATACATGTATTTAGAGCATCAACTTGACAAGGAGTTCCACTAAAAAGAACTTTTTTATTCTCAATTAAATCTTTCTCTACTTTTTTAATGACATTATTCATATCACTTTGGATATATTTTGAACCTTTAAACTGGTCTCTTTCTTCTTTATTTGTAGCTCTATTATGAAAAACTGTAAAATCTTCTTTTAATTCTGCACCATAAATTACACCATTTTGTTGTAAAATATAATCTGATAGTGCAATAAATGCTCCACCAGATCTACTTGTAAATTGTTCTTTTGTATCTTTATGTTTTGCGCCATATGCTTGTAAAATTGAGTTTTTCTTACTTTTTTTTACATTTGGACATATTTTATAACATGCTCCACAATTAATACATTTTTGTTTGTCTATAACTGGATATCTAAATCCTTCTTCATCATAAATCATCCTAATAGCATTTTTAGGACAAATATTCATACAAGCTGTGCAACCACTACATTCACTTTTATTGTTACTTTCTAAATACATTGTTTTTCTCCTATTTTAATGAGTTTTTTAAAAAATTTATTGATTTTTCCTTTTCTTTATTTAATTTCTTAAATGCTTCCTTATAATCTTGTACTTTAATATCTTCTAAATCTTCAATTTTATCAACTAATCTATCTTCCATATTAATAATTTTTAGTATATTTTCTACTCTTGCATTCATATTTTTCCTAGTAATTACATAAAATTCTTTTTGAAATATTATGGAAAATATTGTTCCATGAAAAGAATTAGTTATAATAGCTTTAGCATTTTTTATTAGAGTTAAAAATTCATTTGGTCCTGCATCTGATACTTGCTCACAATAATATTTTTCAATTTTCTTATCATTTAGTTCTATTACTTTTACATTTTTTTCTTTTGATAACTTACTAGCTATTTGGTTTAATCTTTCATCAGGCATTAGTGCATATACAAGTATATAATCACCATAATTATTCTCTAGAATTAAATTTTCATAATCTTCTTTCCCTAATAATAAAGTTGGATCTAATACTCTTTCTACTTTTTTATTCGTAAATCTTTCTGCATAGTTTTTTAAAGATTCTTCTCTAACTGATATATTATCTAATTTATTAATACTATTTTTAAAATCTTCTTCTTGTTCTTTTGGTAACTCTTTTACTCCCATACTTACTGCATATGATATTTTTTTACCATTTGTGTTAAAATCTAAAAAAAATCCTTTATTAAATCCCATTGTAATATTTGTATTCCATATTTGATCACTACCACAAATCCAAAAATCTATATCTAGTTGTTCTAGTTGTTCTTCACTTACATAAGTTTTTGTGTCATAATCAATTAATTCATTAATAAATTTATTAAATTTTTCCCATCTTTTTTCATTATTTTCTTTAGGATATCCATCAGGTATATTTTCATGATGATAATTTATTATTTTTGTATCATACCCTATATTTTGTATATACTTTTTTAAAGCATATGCTTGCAATACAGCACCATAATTATGTGCATCGTGAAATGTTAATATTCCAACTTTCATTCCATCTACCTTGTACAATATAATAAATTTTTAAAATTAATATATAATACTCTTACCTTTCTTCATTTTCTATTACATCTGTTTGTTTATTATTTGCTTTAATTTTACTTTTTGATTTTGATCTAACAAGTCATCAATTTTTCTTTCATCTTCCTTAATATCCCTTTTTACTTTTTCATATAGATTATCAACTTTATCTTTTAATTTTTTGCTAACTACATTTAATTTATTTATATCATTATAGGCTGTTATTAATGTTCTTGCTAAAAAATAAATATTGCATTTATTTAATTGTTTGTATTTTGATTCAATATAATCATATCTTTCATTTATTATATCTACATAATCTATTATTGTCTGTTCTTCTACATTATTTACAATACTATCTTTTCTATTTAAATAATAATATTCTGGTTTACCAGTTACAACTATTTTTTCACATTTTTCTAATATATAAAAAGTTGTTCCAATATCTTCATACTTCCTGCCTACTGGAAATTTAATATCATTAAATAAACTCCTTTTATATAGTTTATTCCATGCATAACTTTGTATTTTTTTATCTAAAAGAACTTCCTTTAATATTTCAGTTTTATTATATTCTTCAACTCCATTATCTATATTTTTCATTGTTTTTATATCTTCATTTTCTATTACATTATAAAGATTACAAATACAAATGTCTGCATTTCTTTCTTTTATAAGTTTATACATATCCTCATACATCGTTTTATCAATATAATCATCACTATCAACAAATCCTATATATTGTCCATTTGCTTTATTAATTCCAACATTTCTAGCATCAGAAAGTCCTGTATTTGCCTTATGTATAACTTCTATTCTATTATCTTTCAAAGCATATTCATCACATATTTTTCCACAGTTATCTGGTGACCCATCATCTACCAATATAATTTGTAAATTTTTATATGTTTGGTCTATAATACTATTTATACATTTGTGTATATATTTTTCCACTTTATAAACTGGAACAATTATAGAAATTAATTCCTCTTCTTTCATCTTATCTCCTTAAAATTTTCCTCATTTAAATATTGTACATTTGCTAATTGTTTTATAAAAAACTTATTATTTTCAAACTCTAGCTCATTTATTGCTACATTATGCTGACAAAATTTTTCTCTTTCATAATTAAATGGTACATTAACTATTTTTCTTAAAAAAGCTTCTATTGCCACTCCATGTGAACATATTAATATTGTTTTTCCTATATTTTTTTTAGCAATATTTAAAATACATTTATACATTCTCTGCGCTACCTCTTTTGTATTCTCTTGATTTTCAATTCCATAAATTTCATTTGTTGCAATGTGATTTTTTTTTATCTTAGGCTGAATTTTATTAACATCTTCCCATTTCCAATCATCATAAATACCAAAATACATTTCACATAAATCTTCTTCTTCTTGGACTTCTAATTTATTTAACTTAGCTAAAGGTAATATGGTTTTTACTGTTCTTTGTGATGTGCTTGAATAAATGCTATCAAATTTAATATTTCTTAGCTTTTCTGTTAGTTTATTTACTAAATTCATTCCATTATCTGTTAACTCATAATCTTCTCTACCTGTTAACCTTTTTTCTATGTTTCCTATCGTTTCTGTATGTCTAACTATATATAATTTTGTCTTATTCATCAAAAAAGCTCCTAAATTTATAATCTCTTTTTGGCATTTGTTTTATTTTTGTATCATTTTCAAGAGCTTCTAATATATTAGCTATTCTTTTTATAACACTTTCTGTTTCATTTCTTATAAAACTTAGCAAATATGGTTTATATTTATCAGGTGTTATAGCATATAAATCCATTACTTCTGACAACATTCTATACCAATCAGAACATTTTTTTACTGTTGGTTTAGCTGTAATGCTTCCTTCTCTATTTCTATAATATTTAAATATTTTAATATTAGCATTTTTTGTTTTCTCTGATAAAATTGTAGATTTTAAACTAAAAATTACATCTTCATAATAAATTCCTTCTACAAATTTCATATTATTTTTAATTAAAAATTCTTTTCTCCAACATCTACTTGATGCTGAAAAAGTTACATCACATATTAAACGTGCTTCTTTACTTGAATTTTCATCATTTGATATTCTCTCTTTATTACTTTGTTCAGCATCTTCATATCCTAAATATATAATATCAGATTTATCATTTCCTATTACATTATCTATTTTTTGTAATGTTTTATCATCGTATAATGTATCATCACCATCTAAAAATATAATATATTCTCCCTTTGCATTATCAATTGCAACATTTCTAGGAGTTCCAACTGAGCCTGAATTCTTTTCTGTCTTTAATATCTTTAACTTATCACTTTCATATTTTTTTATTTCATCCATACTATTATCTGTAGAACAATCATCTACAACTATTATTTCATAATTATCAAAATTTTGATTTAGTACACTATCTATTGCACGTCCAATATATTTTTCAATATTATAACAACTTATTGCTATAGTAAATCTTGGTTCATTCACTTTAATTCCTCCAATTTTATAATATATACTTATTATACTTAAATACTATTTATCTAATAATAAATATATATACCATATAATTTTATTATTTTATATATTTTATCATATTTTTTTAACTATTGCTAGTCATTTTAAATAAAATCATCTAAATATTGTGTTATATAATAATTATTTTTGTCTTTTATTTAATAAAATTGCTGATTTATAAATTTATAAAACTTTTAGTATAAGAAAATTTGCTCTAAAAAATCGTAACAATTTTGCTTTTTTCATTTTTTATTGATATAATAAATCAAAATAAAAAAAGGAGGAAAAAAGAATGTCTACACCACATAATGAAGCGAAAAAAGGAGAAATCGCCAAAACAGTAATAATGCCAGGAGATCCATTAAGAGCCAAATATATTGTCGAAAACTTTTTTGAAGAATATAAATTAGTAAATCAAGTACGAGGAATGTATGCATACACTGGGAAATATAAAGGAAAAGAAATCTCAGTAATGGCATCTGGAATGGGAATGCCAAGTATGGGAATATACAGTTATGAACTATACAAATTTTATGAAGTTGAAAACATTATACGAATAGGATCATGTGGAGCATATTTACCTGAACTAAAATTATTTGATATAATTTTAAGTACAAACGCTTATTCAGAGGGAAACTTTGCATTATCACTAAATAATGACAACTGTCATATTGTACCATCTAGTGAATATATAAATAACATTATTGAAAATACAGCAAAAGAAAATAAAATAAACTTAACAAAAGGCAATACAATTTGTTCAGATTGTTTTGATGTATATATGACAGATGTGAATAAATTTTTAAGTAGAGTACCTAAAGGAGTTAATCCTGTTTCTGCAGAAATGGAAGCTTTTGCTTTATTTTATGTTGCAAAATTATTAAACAAAAATGCTTCTTGTTTGATGAGTGTTGTTGATTCTAAATTTATTACAGAAGTTGCAACTACTGAACAAAGACAAACAGGTCTAAATAACATGATAAAATTAGCACTTGACTCAGCAATTACTATTTAAAAAATCTCCAGCTTTGCATAAGTTATCTATAACAAGCAAAGCTGGAGATTTTATTATTCTAACCACATTTTATAAATTGTTACTGGTCCATAAAAATCAATATCATATCCTATATAATATTCTCCTTGATAATCTGATATTTCTAATGTTATTAACAAATTTTTTCCTATTGATGTTGGTCTTTTACCAACTACTACTTTCATGTCACCATTACTTAAATATCCATTTATTGAATATAATGCCAATCTATTAGCCCATGTTCCTAAATTTTCCACATCTAATTCTGCTTTCAAATAATTGTATCCCGTAGTATCTATTTTATTATTTGTACACATTTTAGATCGTTGTAGATTATTTCCTGATCCAGGACCTAACCAAATGTTATCTTCATTCTTTTGATATACTCCATTAACTTTAGAACAAATTATTCCTCCTGTTACCTCTTCATTTTCATCACCATTGTTATAAATATACAACTTATCTAACTTATTTATATTACTATCATTTAAGGTAGTATTAATTGCATTTTCGTAGCTTTCTAGTGCAAGATTTTCATTCTCTTGTGCATTTAATGTATTTTGTTTTGCCTGTCTAGCCCTAACAAAAAGTCCATTTTCTCCTGTTAATGTTGCTAATGTTATACCTGCTAATATTAAAAGTATAATAATTGTTATTACTAGAGCTACTAATGTTATTCCTTTATTTTTTTGTTTTATTTTATTTTCATATTCTTTTATTTTTCTAAAGTATTTCATTAATTTTTCCTCCTATGTTTTTATTTATTCCTTTGTATATTCATTTTACTATACACATTATTAAAAAGCAAGATTTTTTCTTGCTTTTTATCTTATTTTTTTATATCTATAATCTTATATTTCATTATACCTGCTGGTGCATTTACTTCTACTGTTTCTTTTTTCTTTGCACCTAAAAGAGCTTTTCCTAATGGTGATTCATTTGAAATCTTATTTTCAGCTAAATTAACTTCTGTAGATCCTACTATTGTATATTCAATATTTTCATTAAATTCAATATCTAATACTTTTACAGTATTTCCAACTTGTACAGTGTCTGTATCTATTTCTTTTTCATCTATTATTTTTGCATGTCTTAACTTGTTTTCTAATTCTGCAATTTTTACTTCATTTTCTGCTTGTGATGTTTTTGCTTCATCATATTCTGAATTTTCTGATAAATCTCCAAATCCTAATGCTACTTTTATTCTTTCTGCAATTTCTGCTCTCTTTTCAGTTTTTAAATAGTTTAATTCCTTTTCTAAATTATCATATCCTTCTTGTGTAAGGATTACTTCTTTTTCTTCCATATATAATACCTTCTTTCTGACTTTACCTTCATTTTAAAACTTATACTATATTAAGGTAGATTTTATATTTTGTCAAGCATTTTTTAATCTTTTAATAAATCTTTTCCACTTTTTAAGTAATCATATCCTGAGAATATTGTTGCAATTGTTTGAACAATCATCATTATAGTTACAATCAAATTTAATACAAAAGGTATTCCTTCTATATTTCCCCTAATACATTCTCCAAAGGCATTTGCATCTATAAATGCTAATATTATTGCAATCATTTGAGTAACTGTTTTTAATTTTCCCCATATTGATGCAGCTATTACTTTACCACCTTTTTCAATTGCAACTAATCTATATCCTGATACAATAAATTCTCTTGCTAATACAATTATTGGTATCCATGCTGGTAATTTTGAAAATTCAACTAATATTATCATTGCTGCTAATACTAATATTTTATCAGCTAATGGATCTGCAAATTTTCCAAATGTTGTAACTTGATTTCTACTTCTCGCAATATATCCATCTAATTTATCTGTAATAGATGCAATTATAAATATTGCATCTATTATTAAATATGTAATTGGTATTCCCCATATTTGTCCTTTTATACCTAAAAAAGGTATAATTACCATTATTGGTACAAGTATTATTCTAAATATTGTTAATTTATTTGCTAAATTCATATACTGTCCTTTCTGCTAAAATACTAATTAAAAATATAATTTAAAAATCATAATAATATTAAATTGGAAAAAGGAGTTCGACCTAAGTCATTATTAACTTTAACCAATTATAGTGTGTATCATAGCATTAATTATTTAACATCTCAATTGCTTTTTTTAATTGAGTATCGTCTTCTTCTTTAACATTTAAAATACTTTCAACTGTATCTGGCAATTCCACTTTTTCATCAGGTTCAATTCCAACTTTATTTATTTTATTTCTATTAGGTGTTTGATATTCTTCAATTGTTATTTTCATGCCACTACCATCACTTAATTTTAGTATTTGTTGAATAACTCCTTTTCCATATGTTTTTGTACCCACAATTTTTGCTTTTCCTAAATCCTTTAAAGCTCCTGCTAATATCTCAGATGCACTTGCTGTATTTTCATTTGTTAATATTATTATTGGCATATTAATTATGGCTTCTTTTTTTGATTTCTTTATAGTTTCATTGTTATTTTTATCTACTTCATATAATATAACAGAATCTTTGTCTGTCATATAATCTGCTATTTCTAAAGCTTCATCTACTATTCCACCACCATTATTTCTTAAATCTATAATTAGTGATTTTATTCCTTGTTTATTTAGCTCTTCAAATTTTGCTTTAAAATCTAATGCTGTTCCATCATCAAATGATGTAAACTCTATATATCCAATATTATTTGATAAGATTTTTCCTTCAACTTTATTTACCTTAACTTTTTCTCTTTTTATTTCATATTTTAATGTTTGACTTCCTCTTAATACTTCTAGTGTTACAGTTGTACCTTCTTCACCTTTTATATTATTTGATGCAGTTGTCATTCCATTTGCATCATAAGAAACCCCATTAACAGACAATATTAAGTCTCCTGATTGAATTCCAACTTTTTCTGCTGGACTATCTTTTATTGTTGATAATACTTGTATTTTATTATATTCAGTATTTTTTACCATATATATACCTATACCAACAAAATTTCCCATAGTATCACTTAAATAATCTTCCATATCTTCTTTTGATATGTATTCTGTATATGGATCTCCTAATCCTTCTACATATCCTTTAATTGCTCCTTCTATTAAATCATCTTCATCAATTTCTCCTAAATAATATTTATCAATTACTTCTCTGTATCTTGCTAATTTATTAGATATTTCTGTTGTTTCTTTTGATCCTTTTGATGTAATTACTAAAGGATTTTTTACAAAATATGTATATAATGATAATGATGTAACCATGAATGTTATAAACATTGCTATTGCAACTATCATTACCATTTTATAAGTTTTAAATTTGTTTTGCTTTTCTTCTTCCATATTGACATACTTCTTTCTTTTCATAAATTTATAGTATAGGAAAAATACTACTTTTTCCTATACTAAAACAACATTAGCATTATAAAGTTCTAATCAACTCTTAATATTATATTATAAAATTAATTAATTATAACCAAATTTCAATATCAAATCTCTAATCTCAGTCTTCTAATATTCATCCTCTAACTTTCAACCTCTGACCTCTTATCTCTGACCTCTATTTAGGCAAATAATTATTAGGATTAACTCTATTGCTATAATATCCTGGAGAAGTTCTAACCTCAAAATGAAGATGTGGACCTGATGAATTACCAGTTGAACCAACACTCATTATTTGTTGACCTTGCTTTACAGTTTGCCCTGCAGATACTAATCTTGATCCATTTTGTCCATGTGCATATAAAGTGTACAAATTACAACTTGGATGATATATTATTATGTAATTTCCATAACTTCTATTACCCAAATTTTCTGATGTTACTACAATTCCATCAGCAACAGCAAATATTGGACTTCCATTTATTCCTTCTGTTCCAAAATCTACAGCTCCATGATAACTACCTGTTGAATAATACATACCTGTTGTAACATAACTATTTACAGGTTTTATAAAGCCTACTGAACTTGTTCCACCACTACTTGGTTTTCCATTATTTTGTGTATTATTTTGTCCCTTATTTTTTTCTTCTTCTTCTGCTTTTTTCCTTGCTTCTTCAATTTGTGCCTGCATTTTTTGTATTTTTTTATCTATAGCAACATTATCTTCTTGTAATTGCTTAATTTGCTCTTGTAATTTTTTCTCTTCTGCTGATAATTCTGATATGTATTTATCTTTTTCAGCCTTAGCTGTTTTTAATCGAGAAGATATACCTTCTTTTTCTGCCTTTGCTGATGTTAGACTTTGTTTACTAGTTTCTAATTCTTGTTTTGCAACTTCTATTTCTTCTTTTTGTTTTTGAATTCCTTCTAATAAATCTAAATCATATTGTGTTACTTCAGAAACTAAATAATAATTAGATATAAAATCTGTTATTCCTTCTGAACTTAAAAGTACATCTAAATAAGAAGTTTCTCCTGACTCATATACTGCAACCATTCTTTGTTCTAGCATATCTTGCTGTTCTTTATAATTCTCTTCTGCTTTTGCAATTTTATCTTCAGCCTCTTTTATTTTTGTATTTGCTTCATTTATTTGTCCTTCTAGTTGACTTATTTGTCCTTGATATTCTGTAATTTGAGAATTTAGTTTTTCAACTTCTGATTGTGTTTTATCTTTAAGTTCTTTAACTTCTTCTTCTTTATCTTTTATTTCATTAATTTTTTCATTGTTTTGTTCTTTTTGATTTTGTTGATTATTTATGTCTGTTTGTGATACTGCTATTGCTATATTTGAATATGTTATAAGTATTATTATTACTAACATTCCTATTATTGTTTTACATATATTTTTCATATGTTCCTCCTATAATAATATTTTTAAAATAAAACTTATTAAGCATAATAATATTAATCTGAAAAAATGAGTTCGACCTAAGTAGTTATTCACTTTAACCTGTTATAGTGTGTACTTAAAAGTATCTTAAACGCCTTTAAGAATGGAATTTTTAAAGATTCATATTATTTATGCTTATATATTATTCCATCAGTATTATTTTAATTTACATAATTATTTTCACTTGTAGTATTTTGATTATCATCATTTTCACTATTTGGAATTACCCCACTTGTTATATAAGGCATTGGATTAGTTACAACACCATTAATTCTAACTTCAAAATGGGCATGAGGGCCTGTTGAATAACCTGTTGAACCAACTTTTAAGACTGGATCACCTCTTTTGACAGTTTGTCCAACTTGTACAAGAATTTCTGAACCATGAGCATATAATGTTGAAATTCCACCACCATGATCTATAATAACCATATTACCATAAGCTACATTAAAATATGCTTTTGTAACAATTCCATCATTTGCAGCAATAAAATTTGCACCTGCTGGAGCACCTATATCCACACCTGTGTGTAATTTATATTGTCCAGTTATTGGATGAACTCTCATTGCATATGGTGATGTTATATTTGTATATCCAGGCACTGGCCAAGCAAGTTCTCCTCCAATATATGTATTATTAATTCCTATTTCTGCTAATGCTAAAATTTGTCTATTTATTTCTGCATATTGGGCATTTATTTCATCAATTTTTTCTTGTAGTTCTTTTTCTTCATCTGAAAGTTTAGAAATGAAACTTTGTCTCATAATTTTTGTATTTTGTAGTGTTCTAGTTGTTCTAGTTTGATTTTCAACTATTACAGCTAGTTCTGCTCTTTCATTTTCTAATTTCTTTTTAGATGTATCAATTGTTTGTCTTTTGTAGTTTATATCATCTAATAAATTTTCATCATATTCAGCTAATTCTGATATAACATAATAACTAGATAAAAAATCTGAGATGCTATTAGATTTTAATATTAAATCTAAATATTGTGTTTCTCCTGCTTCATACAATGAAACAATTCTTTGCTCAAACACTTCTTTTTGAATATTATATTTTTCTGTAATTGTATTTAAGTCTTCTTCTATTTCATTGATTGATTTTCTTAATTTTGTAATCTTACTTTCTTGTTCTTGTAATTGTGATTCTGCTTCACCTATTCTTTCATCTAATTTTTCAACTTGTTGTAAATTTTCTGATAGATTACTTTGTACATTTTCTAAATTACTATTTGCTTCATTTAACTGATTTTGTATCTCATTTCTTTGTGATTGTAAATCATTTGTTGTATTATTTTCAGTTTCATTTGCTGTTTCATTTGTAACCTCATTTTCTGCATATGTAAATTTTGTTATAAAACACATTAGTAAGATTAGAACAATACATAAAATTTTACGCATGTTTAACCTCATCCCCTATACTTTTAAATATTTTCTCATAGAAATAACACTTCCTAATGCTCCTATACCAATACCTAACAACATATAGACAAATATTATTGATGATATCATATCTTTAAAGCTTACTAAACTCATTCCTATAGTTTTCATAAATTGTGCATTTACAGCTTGTTCTGCAAGTACACTATATGCTCCTCCAACTAATACAAGTGATATTGCACTAGATATTATTCCTATAATCATACCTTCTACTATAAATGGCCATCTAATAAAATTGTTTGTTGCTCCTACATATTTCATTATTGATATTTCTTTTCTTCTTGCATGAACTGTTAATTTTATTGTATTTGCAATTATAAATATTGATATTATGATTAATAATATTAAAATTACTCCTGTAACTATTTTTATACCACTTGCTAAATTTAATAATGTTGTTACAGTTTCATCACTACTTGTTATTTTCTTTATATTATCAAATTCTAATATTTTATTTTGAACATCTTTACTTAAATTTAAATCTGTTAGTGTAACTATATAAGACGCTGAAAATACTTGATAATTAAATCCATCCAATACATTTCCTTTATCTTTTAGTCTTTCTTTCATTGTATTTAACGCATCTTGTTTAGATTTTGGTTCTATTGTACTTACACCATCTAATGCTCTTATTTTTTCTCCTACTTCTTCAATTTCTGCTTCTGTTGCATCTGTTTTTAAAAATACTTGAAATCCTTGTTCAGATTTTATTTGGTCTACAAAATGGTTGATGTTTTCTCCAATCATTAAAAATACTCCAAATATTATCATTGTAGCACACATTATCACTAATGATGCACCTGTGGACTTCTTATTTTTAAATACATTGCTAACTCCTTCTCCTACTAAATATCCAAATATATTATATTTCACAATCATACCCACCTTTTTTATCATCTCTAACTATATTGCCTTTTTCAATGTGTATTACTCTCTTCTTCATTTTATCTACTATATCTTTTGCATGTGTTGCTACAACTACAGTTGTTCCTCTCATATTTATTTCATTTAATAAATTCATTATATCCCATGCTGTCTCTGGATCTAGGTTTCCTGTTGGCTCATCTGCTATTAACATTGATGGATTATTTACTAATGCTCTTGCTAATGCTACTCTTTGTTGTTCCCCTCCTGATAATTCATTTGGATACATCTTAGCTTTTCCGCTTAGTCCTACAAGAGATAGAACCATTGGAACTTGTCTTCTTATGTGTCTTGGTGTTGCTCTTACTATATACATTGCATATGCTACATTATCATATACTGTTTTATCAGGTAATAGTCTAAAGTCTTGAAATACCACTCCCATGCTTCTTCTTAAATATGGTACTCTACTTTGTTTTAAAAATGTTGTGTCTTTTCCATTTATTATTATATTTCCTGATGTTGGTTCTTCTTCTTTTAATATTAGCTTTATTAGTGTTGATTTTCCACTTCCTGAAGTTCCTACTAAAAATGTAAATTCTCCTTTATCTATTATAAAGTTCGCATTTTGTACTGCTTTTGTTCCTGTGTCATATGTTTTTGATACATTTCTGAATTCTATCATTTTTACTTTTCTTCCCTTCGGCTTTTTCTTTTTTTCTTCTAAATCATAACAATAATATACAAATTTTGCAATACTTTTCACAAAAAATTCACTAGAAATTTTTGACAGAAAAAAATGTCCAAAGGGAACATTTCCTTTTGGACATTTTTTTATTTTAATCATATCTTAATTATTTGTTTTAATTTATTTATTATTTGTTTAAATACTGATTTTCTGTATTCTACTATACTTGTTTCATTTTGTACAATATTTTGTTCTACCTTCTTTTCTTGAGTATCTCTTTTAAAAATATTTTCAGGATTGTATTTTTCTCTTAATTCTTGTTGATACCTATTTTCATTTTTAGCATACACTTGTTTTAAATTCTCTTTTTCTTTTTCATTAGTACACCAATATTGTAAATTTAATAATGCTATTATTGCTAATGTTTCTTTTTTTAAATTCTGTTCACTAATAGCTCTATTAACATCTATATTTTTTATATAATTAGTATCTTTTTCTGTTTTAAAAATTTCTCTTAATTGTTTAGGAATTTTATTTTTATATTCATTATCTATTACTTCTAAAAAATTATCAATTTCAGTATATGCTTGTCTTGTTTCAATGGATATATCCATATATATTCCTCTTTTCTTTTATTTTTAAATTTCATTTTGTTCTTTTTCATGATTATAATTTTGATTTCTAGAGTTGCAAAAGTATCTTATAGTTTGAGCTTGGTTATTTATATCACTTGTTTTAGTCGATGTTTGTGTAGCATAAATTGCACTTTCTAACACTTGTTTTTCAGCATTCTCTTTTCTAATACTTTTATTTTCTGCTTCAAAATATGGCACTTGAACATCAAAACAATTTTGAATATAATTTTCATTAAGTTTGTCAATATTTCCCATTGGAATTAAAGCATTGCCTTCTTTATCATATTCAAAAACATCAGTTAGTTCTCCATCCACATTATACGATTCTATTGTAATACCTCTATTATTTTTTTCAATTCTCATAGTTGTCCTTCCATCTCTAATACTAAAATATAACTCATTTCCATTATTATATTTTTGATATACTATTTGAGATTTTTGTCCTGTTAATTTACTATAAGAATTCATTTCTTTTCTTTGATAAGTAAGCTCTTCTCCAACTCCTATAGATACTTCTTTTATTGCATAATTTCCATCTTCATTTTCTATATTTCCAATTGTTTCAATTTCTTTTGAACCTTTCTCAAGCTCTTCTTTATAATAAATAACTCTGTTTCCTAGTACATTTCCTGAATAATCTTTAAGAACCTGGTGTTGTGTTTCTAAAAAAATGTTCCCTTCTTGTTTAAAGCTATAACCTGACGAATTTTCTATATTTTTATTTTCTTTTGTACTTAAATTCGTTTTTTCCTTATTTTCATTTTTATTTTCATTTTCATTTTCATTTTTACTTTCATTTTTATCTTTATAATTTTCTGCTGCATATTTATAGTCTATTTGTGTAGAGTTTAATTTTCTCTCATATTCTTCTGCCTTTTCTCTGCATCCTTCTAATTTATACATTTGAATTGCATTTTTTATTTTTTGAATTTCATCTCTATAATAAATAAATTCATTCTCTTTATCTAACTGTTCTCTTTCTTGTTTTATTTGCTTTAATCCTTCACTTCTTTCAAAAATACTTATTTTTCCTTCTAAAACATTTTTTAATAAACCTATCTCTTTTAAAGTCAAATCATATTTTTTTAAAGATATAATTAAACCATTAAATTCTTGAAGAAATTCTGATTCTTTAAATTTATATTTTGCTTTTTCAGCATCTTTCATATTTTCATTTAACAATATTTCTTGAACTTCATCTAATTTTTTTCTTACTGTTGATATTTTTTTTAATATATCTAACTTATATTTTTTATATAATTTTTCCTCTTCAATTGTTTTCTCAAAAAGTTCTTTATTTTCCATTTTTCAATTCCTTTACTCAATTAAAATATAACAATTAATTTAGTTTAAATAAATCAATTAAGCTATCAAATGTTATTCCAAACAGCTTCATCAAATCTTGAGCCTTTCCTGATTTTCCAAAAGTATCCTTTATGCCTAACCTTACAAGCTTTTTAGGGCACTCATCTGTTAAAACTTCAGAAATTGCAGAACCTAAACCACCAATTACATTATGGTCTTCTATTGAAATTAACCTATCTGTCTCATTTGCACATTTTACAATTAAATCACGATCAATTGGCTTAATAGTATGAATATCAACAACTCTAACATTTATATTTTTTTCTTTCAATATTTCTTGAGCCTTTATAGCTTCTGCAACAGTAACACCTGTAGCAAAAATTGTACCATCAGTTCCATTACCTAATTGAACAGCCTTTCCTATTTCAAAATGACAATCTTTATCATAAATTATAGGAGTATCTAATCTACATAATCTTAAATATACTGGCCCTTGTAATTTACTAATTTCTTTTACAGCCCACCTTGTTTGAATATCATCAGAAGTAGATACAACAGTCATATTTGGTAAAGTTCTCATCAATGAAATATCTTCTATCATCTGATGTGTAGCACCATCTTCTCCTACAGTAATTCCTGCATGTGTTGCACAAATTTTAACATTTAAATTTGGATAACATACACTATTCCTAATTTGATCATAAGCTCTTCCTGCTGCAAATACTGCAAATGTACTTGCATATGGAATCTTACCACACGTTGATATTCCCGCTGCTGTAGATATCATATTTTGTTCAGCAATTCCCATATCAAAAAACCTTGTTGGAAAATCTTTCGCAAATAAACTTGTTTTTGTTGCAGTTGATAGATCACTATCAAAAACAACAATATTTTCATTTTCTCTACCTAGTTCTTGTAAAGCTTCACCATAACTTTGTCTAGTGGCTTTTTTATTACTAAAATCCATAAAACTACCTCCCTGTGACAAATGGGGCGTCCCTTTTTGTCACAAACAACTTCCAATAATTCCTGCATCATTTCCAAGTGCTGCTGGTACTATAATTAGTTCATCTCTTTTATTAAAAAGCAAATTATTATTTTGAATATTTGTCTTTATTTTTTCAATAAAAATATCTGAAAAATAAACAAAACTTCCTCCTATACCAACAGCTTCTGGTTCAAATATATTTATCAAATTTGAGATTCCTATTCCCAAATAATCAATGAATTCACTAACAACTTTTTTTATTTTTGCATTTTCTCCATTTTTTCTAAGCATATCAAGTAACTCTTGTCCTCTTGTAGTTTCATCTAATCCTAATTCATTTCTTAACTTTGTTTTAAATGCCTTCATTGATGAATACTTCTCAAAACATCCTTTTTTTCCACAATTACATTTTATTCCATCTTTTTGAATTATCATGTGTCCAAACTCACATCCTGGTACGTTACCTGTTTCTAATAATTTTCCATCTATTATAACAGCCCCGCCAATTCCTGTTCCTAATGTTAAAAATATACTTCTTTTATAATTTTTCAATGCTCCATATTTACTTTCTGCTAATGCAGCACATTTTGCATCGTTTCTTATTTTTATTGGTATTTTTATCTCTTTTTTTAAATTGTCTATTAATTGATAATTTTCTATTCCTAGATTTACTGATTTTATTATTTTTTTATTACAAATTGTTCCTGGGACAGCTATTCCTATTTCAGTAATTTTATATTTTTCAGAATAATCTATAATATTTTTTACTATATATCTTTCTATTATTTCTTTTATATTGATTTTTTCTTTCGCCAATATTCTTCTTTCTGTTTTTTCAATTATATATCCTTTGTTATCTATTACACCTATTGAAATATGGCTTCCACCTAAATCGATTCCGACTTTCACTATAATTTCTCCTATCTTTATAAATTTATTATTAAAGCCTAATAATATTAATTTGAAAAAATGAGTTTGACCTGAGTCGTTACTTACTTTAACCAATTATAGTGTGTTTCTTCATTCTGAATTTTAAGTGTCTTAAATGCCTTGGAAAACGGAATTTCTGAAAATTCATATTATTAGACTTATGTCATTTTCTAAAGTTTAGAATTGTTGAATTTAAAACTATAATCCCGCTGCTGAGAATAACCAATTACCCATATAAGCCTCAATAACAGGAACCAATACAACAACAACAAAGAAAATCAAAACTACACCTACAATAACATAAACAACTTGAGGAAGAACCTTCATAATTTTACTCATAATATTATCAATATCAATATCCATGTACTCAACCAACTTATTCATCATTTCAACTAAATCAGTTTGCATACCTATTTTCAACATCTCTGTAATCATTGACTTAGCTAAACCAGATTTTTCAAAAGGTTCAATCCAAGAATCACCTATAAGAATATTATTTAATGATGTTTCTATAATTGATAACATTACATAATTTTGAATGACATTTTTACTAACTTCAATTGCATCTTGAATTCTCATACCATTTTCAAGATTTAAAAGCATTGCTTTCATCAATCTTGAAAAATCTAGTGCAAAAATCAACTGTCCAAAAATTGGCATTTTATATTTAAAATAATCAAAATTATATTTTCCTTTTGGGGTTCTAATATATAAAATTATACCTGTTATAATACCTGCTAATAAAATTATTGGTACATACCAAAATTTCATCATAGTATTTACAACACCTTGAAACCATATAGTTATTGGTGGCAATTGATCTGTTGAACCTAATTCATCATAAACATTTTGTATTGCTGGAATTGCAAATACAGTTCCTACAATAAGCATTACAATTAATAAAACAAATTGAACTATATTAGGAATTAATATTGATCTTATTTTTCTATTTAATGCTTCTGTTTCATCTAAATATCTAACAGCTTGTTCTAATGAATTTACAAGTGATCCTGATAATTCTCCAACTTTAATCATATTTACATAAATATATGGAAAAGTATCAGAATAATACTCCATAGTTGTATACATATTTTCACCTGCTTCTACACCTGCAAGGATATCTTCAATTATACCTCTTAATGTTAAATTTTCTGTACTTTCAATTATAGTTTTTAAAGCATGAATATTATTGAAATTTGCTTTTTTCAATAAATAGAAATTCTGTGTAAATATTACTAAATCTCTTGATGTTATTTTTTCTGTAGAAGATAAATATAAATTAATTTTCTCTTTTGTTGTAATTTTTTTACTTAAATTTAATTGAGTAGTATTAACATTTTGCATTATTTCTTGTATATCTTTTATATTTTTCTTTTTCTTCTTACTTTTCTTTTTTGTATAAGATGTTTGTTGTATAGATATTGGCATTAAATCATTATCTTTTAATGTTCTAATTAGACCTTGTCTACTTCCTGCTTCCACTTTATTTCTAACAACTAAACCTGAACTTGTAACTGCTTTATAAATATATGTTGGCACTCTTGCCACCTCCTTACTTCTTAAACGTCTTGGAAAACGGAATTTTTGAAGCTTCATATTATTTTAGAAAGTACATTAATTTTTATTACATCTTATTTTCATTTGCATAATTGTCCTATTTAAAATTTCAATATTCTTCTCTTCAATCTGAGCTTTAGCTTGCTCTAAAGTAATCTTATCATTAACGAACAAAGAAGCTATTGAATTAATTAAACCAATACTACCCTTTTCAGAACTACTTTGTATAGCATCCTCAATTTCAGACACACTAATTTTTTCTTTTCTAATAATACCAGAAACAATATTATCAACAACCATAACTTCAGGAACCAACACAAGTTTACCATCTTTTCCCTTTAAAAGCCTTTGTGATACAACTAATTTCAATAATGCTGATAATAAATATTTTATGCTTGCCTGATCTCTTACCTCATAGAAATTAATCATTCTATCTATAGTTTCTGCACAAGATTTAGTATGTAAAGTCCCTATAACCAAATGACCAGACTCAGCCATTTCTATAGCTGCTTCCATTGTTACTTTGTCTCTAATTTCACCAATTACTAAAATATCGCAATCCTCTCTTAAAGAGTTTTTAACACCATCACTAAATGTTAAAGCATCTCTACCCTTTCCAATCTCCTTTTGTACTATTAAAGATTTTTTTGAATGATGCTTATATTCTACTGGATTTTCTAATGTTAAAATTTTTTTATTTTGTGTTTCATTAATTACATTTACCAAAGCATTTAATGTAGTACTTTTTCCTGAGTTAGTTTTTCCTGTTACTAATATTAACCCTTGTTGTTGATATGTCATTCTTCTAATGATATCAGGTAATCCTAAAGATTCATAATCTGGTAAAGTATTTTTTATAAGTCTTAATGTGCACAAAGGAACATCATCAGATAATGAAATATTAACCCTTAAACGAATTCCTTTATATTCATATGATGTATCTAATTTTCTTGTTGTTCTAAATACTTCATCTTTATCTATATTTCCTCTAACTAAGTAATCATATATATCTGCCATATCTTCATGTGTTAATTCTTCCATTTCTTCTATTGGCACTAATTCCCTTGCTATCCTTAACATTGGTTTATTTCCTGCAATTAAATGAACATCTGATGCGTCTTTTTCCATTGCTACATCTAATATTTTATCCATATTCATAAAGAATCTTCCTTTCCTTATTATTTTCACAAACTTATTTGTAGAAAAAAGATATATATTTCAAAGCGAGTTCGACTATGAGTCGTTATTCACTTTAACCCATTATAATGTGTATTTTAAATTTAAATATTCAGTATCTCAAACGCCTTGGAGAACGGAGCTGAGAAATATATATCTTTTTTCTACAAATATATGATAACTCAAAGCGAGTTCGACTATGAGTCGTTATTCACTTTAACCCATTATAATGTGTATTTTAAATTTAAATATTCAGTATCTCAAACGCCTTGGAGAACGGAGCTGAGAAATATATATCTTTTTTCTACAAATATATGATAACTCAAAGCGAGTTCGACTATGAGTCGTTATTCACTTTAACCCATTATAATGTGTATTTTAAATTTAAATATTCAGTATCTCAAACGCCTTGGATAATGGCATTTTCTAAAATTCTAGTAAATAAATATTAATAAATAATAAGCTTTCTATTTAGTTCCTCTAAAGTAGTTTCACCTGCTAATATTTTTCTTATACCATCTACAATTAAAGGTCTGTAATCTTGCTCTAAAGCCTTATTTCTTATCTCAATACTAGAAGCATCTTTAACAATCAATTCTTTAATTTCATCTGTCAAATCTAATATTTCAAATATTCCTATTCTACCATAAAATCCAGAATTATTACAATTGTTACAACCAACAGCATCATATGTTTTTACACCATCTAAATTCATTGAAACATTATATTTATGAAGTATTTTCTGAATAATATCTCTTTCCTCTTGTGTAAAATCTCTTTCTCTTCTACAATGAGGACAAATTCTTCTAATCAATCTTTGAGAAACAGATGTAGCCAAAGTACTTGCAATATCATAATTAGACACACCCATTTTTCTCATTCTATTTATTACTTCTATACTATCAATTGTATGAATTGTAGATAAAACATAATGACCTGTTTGTCCTGATTGTATAGCAATTTCAGCAGTTTCCTTATCACGAATTTCCCCTACTAAAATTATATCAGGATCTTGTCTAACAACAGTTCTTAAAGCACCTGAAAATGATGTTTTTGAATCTATTTCAATTTGATTTAGGCCTTCTATACGTATTTCAACAGGGTCTTCTATTGTTGTAATATTTATTTCAGGACTATTTAAATAATCTATAATACCATAAAGTGTTGTTGTCTTTCCTTCTCCTGTTGGAGCTGCTATTATTGTTATACTATTTCTTTTATTAAAACTTTTCTTAAATTCTTTTTCAGTTCCTGGGTAACCTAACTCAAAAATATTTCTAATATCTTCTTTTTTCTTTAATAATCTTAAAACAAATTTTTCTCCATATACATTTGGTTGTGAAGAAACACGTATATTATAATCATCATACATCAAAATTCTTCCATCTTGAGATTCTTGTTTTTCTTGGTGCATATTAGATATTGCTTTTAATCTACCAATTACTTGCTGTTGTTTATCTTTTGAAATTTTCATTTCATCAAATAATAAACCATCTATTCTATATCTAATTCTAACTTCATTTGCCAATGGTTCAATATGAATATCACTAGCCCTTTTTTCCATACCCTTTTTTATTATACTATCAACCAATTCAACTATTGTACCTGCAACAGGATTATAAGGTGAAGATACACTATTAAATGATGTTCTGCTAACACTATTAAGATTATTTAAAATTTTTTCTATCTCATTTTCGAAAGTAATATATTGCTCCATAATTAAACCTTTGCTTAATAATGTAAGTCGTACAGAATCAATTTTATTCCCTCTAGTTCCATCTGCAAAACAGACTTTTATTTTTCCATTATCAATTTCAAATGGTATACATTTATTACTTTTCAACACGTCTAATGGTAAATAATCTGTAGGTTTTATTTTTATATTTTCCTCTGTTAGAAATATACCTTTTATACCTAAAATTTCACCAATATTTTTTATTAAAATATCTTTATTACATAAATTTAATAAATATAATATATCTCCCAATTTTTTATCTTGATGTTCTCTTTGATACTGTAATGCTTGTTCTATATCTTGTGAAGTTAATACACCTCTTTTAACTAATTCAACTCCAATTGGCTGTCTTCTTCTCATCTCCATAAAAATTCATCCTTTCTAATATATACATCTATTTTATATCTTTTGGTTTCAAACTTCTAACCTCTATTTAATAGTATACTTAACTGCATCTGCTCCTGTTCTATCAATATTTCCTGTTTTTATAGAAACATTAACAACGTAACTTGAATTTTGGTACACCCAAGAAAATTCACAATCATCAATATTTTCGCAAATTTTGACATTATTTTTATAAATAGAATTATTTTCTTGCATAAAAGTATATTGATTTCCACTAGAAAAAATTATATAACTAACCTTTTTTCCAATTTGGCTATTGTCTGTATTTGTATCAATAACTTTATTTCCATTAGTATTTATCTCTTTTGAAAAAACACTAGTAAATTTAGTATATTGAGTTGTAGTATCACTATTAATCTCAGAAATATCTATATTTTTATAAAAAAAAGTTGTTAGTGTAGATATTATTCCTACTACAATTAGCATTCCTATTACATAGATCATTAAAGATGTTAATGTTATACCTTTATTATTTTTCATTTACATATTACTCCTTTGTAATATATGTAGAAAGTTCTACTATCTTATTATGATTTTTTAATTTATATATAATTTGAACTGTAAGTTCCTTTACAATATTGGATTCTTTACTATTATCATTATTATTCTCTTTTTGAATTAAACAATAATCCTTGATAATAGTTTTTTTATGGAAACCTGTAAACTCATTATCTTTATTTTTTATATCCTCTTCCTTTAAAATCTCAATACTATCAATGCCTTTATCTTTATATTGTTCTTTATATCCTTCTGACTTTATTACTTCAATTTCCTCTACAGCATATGATAAAGCTTCTGTTTTTCTTTCTGTCTCTTTAGCATTTATATTTATATTAATTATCAAATTTCCTATTAGAGTAACAAATACTGTTATTATTATTATAGATATAATTATATCTATTGTTGAAAATCCATTTTCATTTTCAGTCATTTAAAACCTCTTTCATTTTACATTTTATAATATTTTTTTGAAAATTTATATTATTAAAAAATATATATTTTTATATAAAACATTCTATTATTAGAGTTATTACAAAAAATATAATATTATCAACACTTAAAAGAAAACCAATTGGCATTTCTCCACTATATTGTTTTTCATTTATTCTATTTTTTGAATTTTTTGATAATTTTAAAATTATTAAATCAATTGCAATAGCAAGTAATGTCATAATCAACGAATTAATTACAATATACTCTTCTGTAAATATTGTCATAATAACTATTAAAACTAAAATTGAAAAAGTATAGCTATTTTTAGCTTTCTTCTTTAATTTTATTGTATCAATGATCAATAAAATTAAAAGTATTGCCAAGTATATAACATATCTATATATACTAGTTTCATCTATTATGTATAGATATATCATATACATAATTGATATTATTATCCCATACACTAAAACAGATTTATTAATTTGTCTTTTTTCTTTATCTATTGCTCCAATTAATACTACAAATGTTATGTATAGTACAAAAAACATGTAATCAATAACTTTAATTAGTTCAATATTATAGGCATCTAATTTAATTATAAAACCTAATATAACAAATAATACTCCTGAAAAAATCTCTATAATAAAATATCTAGGTCTTATTTTTTCTTTACAATATCTGCATTTTCCACCTAAAAATATATAACTTAATACAGGTATCAAATCAAATATATTTAATCTATGTTTACATTTTGGACAATATGAATGTGTATGTGTAATATCTTGTCCTTTTGGAATTCTATATACTGCTAATGTATAAAAACTTCCAAATGTTATACCAATTATGAATAATACTATATATAAAAAAACGTTCATTTATATCTCCTCAATTTTCTTTTGAAAATAAAACTATTAAAGCTCTAATGATATTAATTTGAAAAAATGAGTTCAACTATGAGTCGTTTTTCACTTTAATCAATTATATTGTGTATATAATATTTGAATTTTTAGTATCTTAAACACCTTGCAGAGTAGAGTTTTTTAAAATTCATATTATTAGAGCTAATATATTAGAAAATATTTTAAAATAAGGCATATACTTATGCATATGCCTATTTATTTTAATCTTATTAATCTATATCCTGTAAAGCATTATCAATTGCATTATTATAAGAATTTAAAGCTTCATTTTCTCTTATTTGAGCATCAATTGTATTATTTTTAGCTTGTTTAGCTCTATTAAATAAACCATTATCCCCACTTAAAGTAGCTATTGAAATAGCAGCTAAAATTAATAATATAATTATTGTGATAACTAATGCTACTAAAGTAATACCCTTTTGTTCTTTCATTTAATTTATCCTCCCTTTCATGTAAAAATTTATATAATCTATATTTAAATAAATAAATATAATGTTAAATACTTATTTTGTACCCTTATCAGGAACATAACTTGTAGAGTTCTGTTGTTCATTTTGATCTAAATTACTAGGTGTTTCAGTATTTTGAACAGAATTTGTATTTTGGTTTTCATCATTTTTTTCTTCTGTCACAGCATCTTTTTTTAATGATGCAAAAGGATTATTTTTCCCTGCAATATATTCATTAACTCTTTTATAATTTTGTAAATCTGCTGAATCTATAGAATACTTTAATACTACTTCATCATTTTCAAAATTAGCTCCTGTCTCTATTTCAGTTTTAACACTATCAGGTGTTGAGTAAGAAATGTGTTCAGGTATTATCTTATTTGATGGCACATATTCATACAATAATATACCTAGTACTAATATTATTGCTAATATCAATAATAATATTATGATAATTTCTTTAAAAATACTTTTTGTCATAATTTCCTCCCATTTCAATATTCTTTATTGTGCAGTATTATTTGAACTATTTGATGTGTTTTCACTAGCTGTATTTTCATTTGTAGTATTTTCTGAATTATTATCTACCAAGGTGTTATCTATTGTATTAGATGATATTCCACTAATTTTTATGTCTTTGCATATAAATGTTGCTTGTAATATACTATTGTTTTCACTTGATGAAATCATTCTAAAATTTTCTATTCTAAAGCCTAAATCAGCATCATCTTCAATATGTGTAATAAAATCTGCTATTCCTATATATGCACCTTTTGCAGTAAAACTTAAGTCATATAAATTTTCATTACCTGATGAACTTCTTACAACTTCCATTGTCATTTCTACACCTTCTGCTTTAGCATAGTTACCTATCTGAATCCATAAATATTCTATTTTATAATCTTGAGATTGGTTTGCTATATTAACTTGTCCTTCTGTACTAACATTTACCATATCTTCATAACTTTTCTTTTTACTTTGCAAATCTTTTATGGAATTATTTAGGCTTCTTATTTTGGCTTGATAATCTGTACTAGCCAATTTTGTTGCTGTTTGTATTTGTTCATCTAATTTATCATTTTTATCTTTTATTTGTTTTACTCCTAATACTGTCCATTTTCCTATTGTAATTCCTTTTATAATTGTTATTCCTGTTAATATTATAAGAAGTACTATTACCAAAGTTATTAATATTTTTTTCATGGTAAATCACCTTCTATCTTTATTGTTATTAAATTGTTAAATTTTTGTCCCGCTGTAGAAATAACATTTGTAAGCATCCCTTCATTTTGTATATTTGCATTTAAATACCCTAATTGTTCATATTTTTCTGCCTGTGCTTGTATTTCAATATGTCTATCTGTAGTATTTTGTATTGATGTAATTTGCACACCTTCAGGCATTATATACATCAATTTATTTAGCATATTTGGTACAGCTTTCTTTATTCTATTATTTTCAGCTAATTTATCATTTAATTCTTGCAATTTTTTTATTCTATTTGAATAATCATTAGTTAATGATAATAATTTTTGTTGATCAATATCCGCTAACTGTATTTGATTGTTTGTATTTTCTATAGATTTTATTGTTTCTTGTGTTTTATCTTCTATCTGATTTTTTAATAGTGTTGAAAATCCTGAATATACTCCAAATAATATTATAACTCCAACAGCTGTTCTTATTAAATTTTTTTCTACTTTATCAAGTGGTTCATTAAAATCCTTTGTAAATAAATTACCATGTGAAAATCTTTTGCCCTCTTTTTCTCTTTTTCCTTTTTTTTGTGAGGAATTTCCAATTTCCATTTTTAGAATGTCTGAAAATTTTTCACTAACACTATCTTTCTTGAAGTTAATTCCACTTATTCCTTCACCTAATCCTGATAATGCTAATGATATAGCTGAATTTACTTCTACATAGTCCTTAATATTTATTTCTGGAGATATTTTTAAAAAGCTTGGTTTTAAAATTTCACATTTTACATCTTCTAAGTATTCTTCAAAATATAAATCAATATTATTAATTAAAGCTCCTGTTCCTGTTATATAGATTTTTTCTATTTTATCAATACTTTCATTAATTACTTTTCTTATTTGACCTGAAATATCATATAATGTTGGCATTATATCTTCTAAATATCCTGCTTCTTCTTGTGTTAATTCTTTGCCTTCAGATGTGTATATTGTTGTATCTTTACAAATTTCATATGCTTTTAAATAAGAGTTTTCTTTTATATTAATTTTATCTAATATCTCTTGACTTCCTATTTCTAATTTCTTTACATCATATACCTTTTGATCTAATATAGTTGTTAATGTTGTATCTCCCTCTATATTTACTATTATTATATTTTCTCTTGGCTCAGGTTTTGTTAAATCTGCTATTGTCATAGATACTGGCAATATATTTTGTAATCTATATGGGCTAAATCTTTGTATTTTTCTATTTAATTCCACTTTATTTTCACTTATGTGTATTACTCTTAGTCTTTCCTTTAGTTCTATATTTGGAGTTATGGCATATCTTGTTTCAAATACATTTGGATTATAATTTTTATCTGAACAATATGAATCAAATTCTGTGCTGATTGCTCTTGGCAAATCTTTTTTACTTAATAAAGCAAATACATTAAAATAGTTGTATAACTCTTCAGATAAATTTATGCTTATTGGCGTTTTATAACTAAATGTTTCTTCAATTATTTGTTTTATTGTTTGATCTAAATCATCATAAACTTTTGTTCCAAAAGCTTCTACTTTTATTTCTTCATGCTCTTTTGAAACTTTTGCATATTTAATTATATTGTTATCTATATACAATCCCAAGCAACTAGCCATTTCTTCTCCTTCCTACAGTTTTTATTTTTTGAAATAACTATTTAAAGCAACATATTATTAAAATGGTATTTTTGAAAATTCATACTATCTGACATTATTATTTGCAAATTTTCTAACAAAATACTTTTTTAATCTACATTTTTTGATAAAAAATCATTTTTCACCTATCATCATGATAGGTGTTTTTGTTAATTTTATATTCATATAGTTTACAAACTTATTTTATCGTTTTATACTAAAAAGTCAATACTTTTAAACTAATTATCATAAATTTGTAACATATTTGTAATATATTTGTAACATTTTTTTATTTTATTTTTTTACTAATTTACATATAAAAAATCCATCTTTTTCTTTATCAGGCAATATATTAATAAATGTATTTCCTTCTACTTTTAAAATTTCAAAATCTTTGTTTTCTCCTAAAAAATTATTAATTACATTTTCATTCTCATCTTTTAATATACTACATGTAGAATAAACTAATATTCCTCCATATTTTAAATATTTTGAACAATTATTTAAAATTAACTTTTGAATTTTAGTAATTTCTTCTATATCTTCATATTGTCTTTGCCACTTAATATCTGGTTTTCTCTTTATTACTCCTAAACCTAAACAAGGCACATCAAGCAATATTTTATCAAATTTATTTTCATATTCTTTATCAAAAATAGTTGCATCTTTTACTTTTGTTTTTATTATATTTACTCCTAATCTTTTTGCATTTTCTTCAACTAATTTTGTTCTATGTTCATGTATATCCCAAGCTTCTATACTTCCGTTATTATTCATTAATTCAGCTATATAAGTTGTTTTTCCTCCTGGTGCTGAACATGCATCTAAAACATATTCACCTGAATTAGGACATAAAATTTTTGCTGTTAATCCTGCTGATATGTCCTGGACTGTAAATAATCCTTGTCTAAATAGTTCTAAATTTTCTATATTTTTTATATTTTCTAGAATTAAAAAATCTTCTTTTTCAGTTTCTTTATAATTTATTTTGTTTTCTTTTAACTTTTTGTAAAAATTTTCTTTGTTCGTTTTTAATCTGTTAATTCTAATACTTAACTGTGGTCTTATATTTGAATTTGTACAAATTTCTTCAACTTGTTTTATGTTATTATGTTTTAATAACTCTTTGACTATCCAATTTGGCATTGATGTTGTTTTTGCAATTCTTTCTATATCATCTTGTATCTGGAATAGTTCTTCATAATCTTTCTTCTCTATTTTTCTTAAAATTGCATTTACAAAATTTGAACTACTTGTATGACCATATTTTTTTGATAAATTTACGCTTTCATTTACTGCTGCTGATTTTGGTATTTTATCTAAGAATATTATTTGATATATCCCCATTCTTAAAATATTTAATATCCATGGAGATATTTTTTTTAATCTTATTTTTGAATATTTTTTTATGATTTCATCTATTGTTAGTTTCCTTGTTGTTACACCATATACAATTTCAGATATTAGTCCAATGTCTTTTTCGTTTATATTTTTTCTGTTTTGTTTTATTGTTTCATTTAATTCTATATTTGTATATGCTTGTTCTTTGTCTATTTTATATAGTATTTTTAATGCTAATTCTCTTGTTCTATCAATCATTATTATACTCCATTTTTATATAATTTTATTTTAATACAATTTTGATTTAATTAATTATTTTTGGACATATTTATATGTTCTATCTCTGTTTCTTTTTCAATATACTTTTCTGAAATACAAGAATATCCTAATTTAGAATAAAACTCTTTAGAATAATATTGAGCATGTAGTTCTAAATAATTAATCTTATTATTCTTTTCGTTTTCTTCTTTTACAGGAATACCTTGTTCTTTTGTAAAAACACCTTTTCTTATTTTTTACATAACTCTAATTCTTCTTGTGTGGTTACTTCTTTTACTATTACTTCATTAATCATTTCTTCATTATCCTTTCTACATTTTATATATTATCATAAAAAGCTTTAAAAAAAAATATTATTCTAAACAATTTTTTATAATTTGTATATTATTTTCAAAATTGGAAAAAATAATATAAACAAAAATTTATGGAGGTTACAATATGGATATAGAAAAACATTTAAAAATTACTGGCAGTTCAGAAACATCATGGAAAGATGCAATTGTAAAAACAATAGAAGAAGCATCAAAAAGCATTGACTATTTGTCAAGTGTAAAAGTTTTGGATCAAAGAGCCAAAATTGATGGAAATAAAATATCTGAATACTTTGTAGATTTAGATTTAACTTTCCTAATAGATATAAATAGAAAGGATGCGAAATAATGAATCCTATTGAAACAAAACAAACATATCAAGACTATGTCGAAAAAAAATCACCAAACTCACCAATATTAAAAAACTGTTTCAATGCATTTTGGGTAGGAGGATTAATTTGTTCAATTGGACAAATTATCATGAACATTTGTAAAGAGCGTGGATTTGATCAAAATATGTCAGGTACAATAGTATCTATTATATTAATTGGAATTGCAGCATTTCTAACTGGACTTAACCTATTTAATAAAATTGGAAAATTTGCTGGTGCAGGTTCATTAATTCCTATAACAGGATTTGCAAACTCTATTGTTTCACCTGCAATGGAATACAAATCAGAAGGATATGTTATGGGTGTTGGCGGAAAAATGTTCACTGTTGCTGGACCTGTTCTTGTATTTGGTATTTCAGCTTCAATAATTGTTGGTATCATTTATATGATTTTTAACACTCAAACTATGACATTAGTTTAATTAATTTTAGTTTCAGTTTTCTATTATAAACTTAATTATAGAAAAAAGATATATATTTCAAAGTGAGTTCGATAGTAAGTCGTCATTCACTTTAAACTGTTATAGTGTGTTTATGAAATTCGAATATTCAGTATCTTAAACGCCTTGGAGAACGGAACTATGAAATATATATCTTTTTTCTAAATAATATAATATTAAAAAAACATAAATGTAATTAAATATTTAAACTTATATGTTAGATTTTAAAGGAGATGATTTTTTGGAAAAATTAGGAAAACAAACAATAAAATTTAATACCCCACCAACAATACTAGAATGTGCATCAATTGTTGGTCCAAGAGAATCAGAAGGACCACTTGCAAAATATTTTGATCAAACATTAGATGATGAATTTTGGGGTGAGAAAACATGGGAAAAAGCAGAAAGTAAAATCATAAAAGAAACTGTAAATACTGTTATTAATAAATCTGGTGTACCTTCAGACAAAATAGACTGTTGTTTTGCTGGAGATTTACTTAATCAATGTATTTCCTCAAGTTTTGGACTACGTGAATTGAACATTCCATTTTTTGGAGTATTTGGTGCCTGCTCAACATTTGTTGAATCTATGATGCTAGGTTCAATTTGTATAGAAGGATTTGCTGAAAATGTTTTATGTGCCACATCTAGCCATTTTTGTAGTGCAGAAAAGCAATTCAGATTTCCACTTGAACTAGGAAACCAAAGACCACCATCTGCACAATGGACCGTTACAGGTTCTGGTGCAGCAATTCTAACAAAAAATGGACAAGGACCTTATATTACTCATATAACACCTGGAAAAATTATTGATATGGGAATTAAAGATGCTAATAATATGGGTGCTGCAATGGCTCCTGCATTTGTAGATACATTAATATCACACTTTACAGACACAGGCAGAAATCCTAGTTATTACGATGCAATAATTAGTGGTGATTTAGGTCATATTGGAAAAGAAATTGCTATTGATATTGCAAAATCACAAGGTTACAATATAAAATCAAATTATAATGATTGTGGAGTTTTAATATTTGATAAAGCTTCTCAAGACACACACTCAGGTGGAAGTGGATGTGCTTGTTGTGGAACTGTATTTTCTGGGTATTTATTTAAACAATTAAAAGAGAAAAAATTAAAAAAGATATTACTAATTGCTACAGGAGCATTAATGAACTCAACAAGTTCACAACAGGGTGAAAGTATACCTGGTGTTGCACACGCAATTAGTATTGAATTATAATTTTTTGTCTATTTTGTCCAAAAGGAGCGTTTCTTTTTGGACACAGAATGGAGGTTATTATATTATGGATATAGATTGGTCTGTTGTTTTTAATTGGATGTCACTTTTAAAGTGTTTTGTTGTAGGTGGATTAATTTGTGTTATTGGACAAATTTTAATTGATAAAACTAAATTGACACCTGCTAGAATTTTAGTTATTTTTGTTACAACTGGTGCTATTTTAGGAGGTCTTGGTATTTATAAATATATTGTTGATTTTGCAGGTAGTGGCGCTACTGTTCCTCTTACAGGTTTTGGATATAATTTAGCTAAAGGTGCTATTGAAGGTGTTAAAGAAGCAGGTTTAGTTGGTGCTTTTACAGGTGGTGTTAAAGCTGCTGCTGGTGGTATTGCTGCTGCTGTATTCTTCGGATATTTGGCTTCTCTTATTTCTAAGCCTAAAATGAAAAAGCAATAAAAAAAGAGCTTATGCTCTTTTTTGTATTTTTGTTTATTATGCTTTTTTTGCTATTTCTGCTATTTCTGCAAACGCTTTTTCATCATTTACAGCTATTTCTGCTAACATTTTTCTGTTTATTGTAACATTTGCTTTTTTTAATCCTGCTATCAATTTGCTATATGTTATTCCATTCATTCTTGCTGCTGCATTAATTCTTGCTATCCATAATTTTCTAAAGTTACTTTTTTTGTCTTTTCTTCCTACATACGCATATGATAATGATTTCATTACTGCTTGATTTGCATTTCTAAATCTATAATGTTTTGCTCCATAATATCCTTTCGCTTGTTTTAATATTTTTTTATGTCTTGCTCTTGTTGTTCTAGCTGTTTTAACTCTTGCCATTTTTATCATCCCTTCTCTTCGCTTCATTCTTCGTCATCCAAAGTTTTTTTCAAATACTTCGTCTGACAAGTCTTTTTGCTTAGTTATTTTTCATATAAAATTCTTTTTATCCACCATATGGTAATAATTTTTTTATTGTATTTTCACAAGTTTTACTTGCATAAGCATTTTGAACTTTTCCTGATTTTTTTTGTCTTTTTGTTTTATTTGCTAATAAATGTCTTCTATTAGATTTTGTTCTTTTTACTTTTCCTGTAGCTGTTAATGAATATCTTTTTTTAGCAGCTTTATTTGTTTTTAATTTTGCCATGAGTTTTCCCTCCTTAAAAATTATATATATTGAACAACTTAAATCTTGTTTAGTTGTACTTTTTACTATTTAATATTGTTTTACTCTTAATAATTATATTTTATAAAAATATAAAAATATAAATTTTTTAATTTCCTTTTGGCCCTAATATTATAAACATATTTCTACCTTCTAATTTTGGTTGTTTTTCAACTATTGCAAAATCTTCTAATTTTTCTATAAATTTATTTAATACCAATTCTCCTGCTTTTGAATTATTTACTTCTCTTCCTCTGAATCTTACTGTTATTTTTACTTTATTTCCATCTTCTAAAAATTTTTTTGCATTTTTTGATTTAAATTCAAAGTCATGTTCTTCAATGTTAGGTGTAACTCTTAATTCTTTTACTTCTAACACTTTTTGCTTTTTCTTTGCTTCTTTTTCTTTTTTTGCTTGTTCAAACTTATATTTTCCATAATTCATTATTTTGCATACTGCTGGTTTTGCGTTTGGTGCAACTAATACTAAATCTAAATTTTGCTCTAATGCTCTTTCTAGAGCTTCTTTTGTTGAAATTATTCCTAATTTTTCACCATTATCTCCTATTAATTGTACTTCTTTTTCTCTTATTTGACCATTTATTGGTAATTCTTGTTTTATATTAAAACACCTCCATAAATTTTTCTGTGCATTATTTTTACATTAATTCTTTATAATATAAAAAAATTGACTTTTGTTACAAGTCAATTACACACAAATAAAAATAGTTTATACTATTATTTTATTTATTTTTTCTAACCTTTCGCTTCACTTCGTTTCGCTCATCGCCATCCAAGATTTTTGTTTGCAGAATTTATTTCATAAATTCTGCATAAGATATCCATAATTCGCTTTGCTCAAATGGCTATCTTAATCTCGTCTGTTAAATTGCTATGCTAAGGTGAGAAGTAATCACTTCTTCTTGTAACTATTGATTATTATATCATAAAATTCTTTTTTGTCAATAGTTTTTTTTATTTTCTCTATTTTATGCTCTTGGATGGGCTTTTAGATAAATATTTTTTATTCCTTCATCTTGGAATTGCATATATACTTGTGTTGATGATATATCTGAATGTCCAAGCATTGTTTGTATTGATTTTAAATCTGCACCATTTTGTAGTAAATGTGTTGCAAATGAATGTCTTAATACATGTGGTGTAATATCTTTTGTTATATGTGCTTGTTCTTTATAATATTTTATTATCTTCCAAAATCCTTGTCTTGTTAATCTTTGTCCATTTACATTAACAAATAATGCTTTTTCATTATCATCTTTTAATAATATTTTTCTTGCATGTTCTGTGTATTCTTTTAATGCTTTTATAGATAATTTTCCTAATGGTATAACTCTTTGTTTATTTGCTTTACTGCAATTTACACATTTGTTTTCAAAGTCTATATCATCTATGTCTAATGAAATTATTTCTGTTACTCTCATCCCTGTAGCATATGCAAATTCTAACATTGCTTTATCTCTTGTTCCCTTTAAATCTACATCTTTTGGTTGTTCTAATAATAGTTCTACTTCTTTAGATGTTAATACACTTGGTACTCTTTTTTCTACTTTTGGTGATTGTATATTTCTTGTTGGATCTTTTTTTACTTTTCCTTTTTTTATCACATATTGATAAAATGATCTGATTGATGCTATACTTCTTGATATCGTTGAGTGTTTTTTTCCTAATTCATCTAATTCAGTAATATAATCTTTCATTAGTTCCTCATCTACTCTATTATATGGAACTTCACATGTTTCTATATATCTTCTAAATTGTTTTAGGTCTCTTTTATATGATTGTAATGTATTATTTGATAATTTCTTTTCATTCTCTATAAATTCAAAAAAAAGTTTTAATTGTTTTTCCATTTTAATTACCCCTATATCTATATATTTATTATTTACATAAATTATATATGTTATATCAAACTATTTGAAAAAAGTAAATAGATTTTAGAAATATTTTATAAATTTTTTCAGTAAATTAGTAGATATTAAAATTTCTATAATAGCAGATATACATAAAAGCAATAACATAACTATTGAAAAAATCGTATGTCTTAATACTTCTATTTTTATATTTTCTTTTTTTCTATCTTTTACAATGGATTTATATAATTTAAAACCACTAACTGCTATTGCAATAATTGCTGGTATAAATATTAAGTTTTGTAATAATAATGTTGAAAATACAAATAATATTCCTTTTTGAAATCCCATTATTACTATTATTGTAGAAATTGTATATCCTAAGCAAAAACCTCTATACAATATTATTCCAAATACTACTGGTATTCCAATTACAGTTGTTCCAAAAAACCATAATATTAGTGCTAAAATTAAATTTTCTATTAATGATGTTTTTATTAATATCATACTTTGTAGATTTTCTATATTATCTACTTTTTCTATAAAAGTATTCATATAAGTTGATATTTCTGTTATTTGTGATTCTTGAGTGTTATTTATAAACATTACTCCTAAAAATATTCCTATTATAAAGATTAATGTTACTAATACATATTCTTTACTATTATTTTTAATATGTTCTAAAACTATTTTTTTAATATTAACTCTTTTATTTTTGCTCATTTAAAAACTCCTTATCAAAACACATTTATACATAATGTGTATTCAATAAAGAGTATTTTAGAACTATAAAATGTCCAAAGGGGACGTTTCTTTTTGGACATTTTGTCCATTTTTGCCAATGTCCAAAGGGGACTGTTCCCTTTTAAGTCAGCTGTTAAAGCTTGCTTGTTACAGATGACTTATGCAGAGCTGGACATTATATTATTTTACCATAAATTCCTCCACCACCAGACTGAACCTTTGCATTCCCGCTTCTTGCTCTATCAATTGCATTTGCAACTTTTTCTCCAACAACTGATTCTATATCATCTTTTGAAAGCTTATGTAATATATTCATTTCTGTTTCAAAAGTATGTAAAAGTTTCTCAATTGTTCTTCCTCCAACACCAGGAATAAATCCAAGTGGAACTTGATATATATATGGTGGTCTATTTTTTGGGCTTTTAGTTTGTTTTTTATCTTTTATTAATTCTATTCTATCAAAAACTCCAAATGTGACTTTTGTACTTCCACATTTAGGGCATTCTGAGATTGGCTCTTTTGTTTCTATTGTGTTATTACATTCGTCACAATAAGTTCTATGATATTTTCCAAGTTTTGGATCTAATCCATAATTTGCAATTATTTTCCTACCTTCTTCATTTTTCAATGCTTTTACTATTTCTTTAAATGATATATCTTCAACTTGCATTTTATTATATTCTCTTGCTATTTTTGGTAGTGAATGTGCATCTGAGTTTGTTAAAAATGTTTTATTTTCTAATTCTGATATTTCATCTGCTAAATATGTATCTGAACTTAATCCTAATTCTACTGCAAATATTTTATCATATTTTTCTTTAAATATATCTTGTAATCTATCTACACAATTCCCATAGTAACTTTTAAATGGCGTAAATACATGTGCTGGTATTAATATTCCATTGTATTTTTCTACAATATCTATTAATTCATATCCTGATATATTTGATCTTTGTGTACTTAGTGTGATATTTTTTATATGTTTACTCATTTCTTTTGAAAATGCTTTTATGTCTTTTAAATACGGAAAAAAACATACATTATGTGCCGCTCCACTTTTCCCATTTCTTCCTTTTTCTGATGTTTCTACTTCACTTCCTAATAATATACATACTTTGTCTTTATATATTATTCCTCCATCTTTTAATTCATAGGCTTCTCCTGTTTTTAAAAAGTTCTCTATGTCTTCTATTACATATGGTGAGGCACAATCTATTATTCCTACTACATTTATTCCTTTTCTTTCTTCGCATTCTTTTGCTATGTTTGCAAAGTTTAAACTTTTTGCTGCTGTTATTTTTATTGGTTTTCCATTTTCAGTTCTTCCAATATGTACATGTAAATCTGCAAATATTTCATACATTTTTATCACTCTTTCTATTTTTTCTTTAAAAATACAATTATTTGTTACTAAAAACTAATATATATTAAATAAGACGACATTTTGTCGCCTATTACATTATAATTTCTACATCACTATTTTCTTTTGATAATTCTTTTAGTATTTCTTGTCCTAAATTTTTATTAGGATTTACTTTTTCTCCCAATAATTCCTGTTGTGTATTTTTTGTAAACATTGATGTTTTATTATTTATCTTATCAATTGCTAAATATACAAGATTTTCAAATTTTCTTAATAATCCCCCAATGATTCTACTTAACGAATATTCTTCACATATTTTTTTTAAAGCTCCAAATGGTGTTCTCTTAACATATCCCATTTTCTCATCCATTAAACTTCAACCTCCTCCATAGCATTTACAAATTCTTTAAATTTTTCTAAAAATCTATTTTCTTTTCCTTTTAAATTCTCTTCTTCTAATTGAACTAGTGCTTTCTTTGGTGCATATCCTGCTCTTTCTGGTCTGTCTAATAACATTCCTCCAAAATTATCAACTAATTCTAATACATCACTTTCAGGTTCTCTAGGTTGACTGCCACTATATCTATTAACTTGCTCACATATTCTGCAAAATTTTTCATCAAAGCCTAACGTTGCAAGAAACTCTGCTCCATTTTTTGCGTAATTATGCAAACTATCTAAACTTTGTGGTCCATCTATTTTTTTACAATTACATAATAGCATTGCTGTTAATACCAAGTTTTCATCTACTTCTATTTCTGAGTATCTTAAAAACATTTTTGCTATTTCTGCTTTAAATATTATTGTGTTATTAAAGAATATTGTTATTCCTTTTCTTTCTTTTAATAGTCTTTGTAATCTATTTAATATGTCCATTTTTCCTATTAAATCTTGCTCATTTAATAAATAATCGGCTAATGTCTCCATATCTGCTCATCTCCAACTTTTTATTTTATCTCTAATTTTATTATAATTTAATAGGTTTTATTTTGCAACACTTTTTGTAAATGTAAT
This sequence comes from uncultured Clostridium sp., assembly GCA_947646915.1. GTDB lineage: Bacteria > Bacillota > Clostridia > TANB77 > CAG-508 > CAG-269. The sequence goes on from CANSII010000007.1 coordinate 60,470, forward strand.
AAAAATGTAATATATAATAAAAAACAAAACTTAAAGATATACTATAATTGTTTTATGGCATTTCTTGCTAGTTCATCACATCTATTATTAAACTCATTATCACTATGTCCTTTTACTTTTATAAAATTAACCTTATGTTTTTTTGTTAGATCATATAATTCTTGCCAAATTTCCTTATTTTTAACTGGTTCTTTACTAGCTGTTTGCCAATTGTTTTTTTGCCAATTATATATCCATCCTTTTAAAAATCCATTAACTAAATATGCACTATCACTATATAATTCTACTTCACAATCAAATTTTAGCATCTTTAAACTTTCTAATGCTGCTGTAAGTTCCATTATGTTATTTGTTGTATTTTTGCTCCCTCCTGATATTTCTTTTTTTACATCTTTATACATAAGTATTGCTCCCCATCCCCCTGGTCCTGGGTTTCCTGAACATGCTCCATCTGTGTATATTATTACTTTTTCCATTTATAAATTCCTTTCTAATATAAAACTATTAATCTTTAAGTTTTGGTTTTTTACTATAATAATTTGATTATACTAAAAAGATATTTTTGCAAAAAACCGAAACTAAAAATGTTACTATCATTGTAATTAAAACTATTTTATGTTATTATATCAATATAATAAAAAAATAACAAGATTGAAAGAATTTTTTAAGTTTTGTTTTTACTTTACTAATTTTATTATAGAAAAAAGCCGAAACTTAAAATGAAAGAAGGTGCAAAAATGTTGAGTAATATTTTAGGAATAATAGCAGAATACAACCCATTTCATAATGGTCATCTACATCATATACAAGAATCAAAAAAACTTACAGATTCAGACTTCTGTGTAGCTGTAATAAGTGGTAATTTTACTCAACGTGGCTCAACATCCATAATTGATAAATGGGAAAAAACAAAAATGGCACTTTCAAATGGAATTGACTTAGTTATCGAACTTCCTGTTTTATACTCAATTTCTAGTGCTGAAAATTTTGCAGATGGTGCAATAAAAATACTAAATTCATTAGGTATAATAGATTACCTTTCTTTTGGAGCAGAAACTGCTGATATTCCTACATTAAAAACAATTGCCAATGTTTTATATGATGAGCCAAAAGAATATAAATCAATTCTTTCTCATGAATTGGAAAAAGGTATTTCATTTCCTAAAGCTCGTGAAAATGCTTTAATGATGTATTTAAATGATATTAGAAAATTTGCTAAAATTGTTTCTTCTCCTAATAATATTTTAGGAATTGAATATTTAAAAGCTCTCAAAAAGTACAATAGTAATATTATACCTATAGCTATTCCTAGATTTGAGTCAAAATACAATAGTTCTTCTTTTTCTAATAATATTGCTAGTAGTACAGCTATAAGAAATTTGGTTAAAAATAAAAGTTTTGATATAATAAAACGATTAATTCCATCATCTTCATTTTCAATTTTGATAGATAATATTAAAAATGGTCATATTGTTGAAGATATAAATATTTTTGAAAAAGAAATTATATATATTTTGAGGAAAATGTCTATTGAAGAAATTTCTAATTTGCCTGATGTTTCTGAAGGACTTGAATATTCTATTAAAAATGCTTCAAATTCTTGTAATAGTATAGTTGAATTTTTAGATATTATAAGTTCTAAAAGATATCCTTCAACAAGATTTCAACGCATTCTACTTTATTCTTTACTAGATATAACAAAAAAAGATATGCTTCTTTCTAAAAAAAGCATACCTTATGTTAGAGTTTTAGGTTTTAATGATAATGGTAAAAGATTAATTTCAGAAATTAAAAGGAGTAATCCAAAAGTTCAATTAGTTACTTCTGTAAAAAAATTTTTAGATGATAATCCAAATAAAAGTTTAAAGAATTTGATTGAAAAGGATATTTTTGCAACTAATGTTTATTCTATTGGTTTTGAGTATGATTCTTTTAATAATTTAGATTTTACTCATAAATTTATAAAAAAATAATGTCCAAAAGGGACGCTTCCTTTTGGACATTACTTAAATTATAAATGTTTGTAATCTTGAATTTTCTTATACGCATATACAGCTGATATACCTAATACAACCACTAATATTGCAATTGGCATTGAATCTCCTATTCCTGTATTTGGTAACGCTGAATTATTTGTAGTATTATTATTTACTGTATTATTAGTTGTTAACACTGTATTGTTTCTTGGTATAGTATTGTTTCCTATTAGATTGTTTTCTTCTGATAAACTACTTCCTCCTGAAGTAGTATTATTCGTTGAATTATTTAATGTTTGTGATAAATCTTGAAATGTATCTTCAGCAAAAACTTGACTTGATGCAACAATAACAATTAAAACTATTAATATACCTAAAATTAATTTTCCAATTTTTGACTCACTCATAAATTTCTCTCCTTTATCAATTTTATTATTCTACAACTAAATATAATTATACCATATTTTTTACGGAAATGCAAATTTTTATTTTCTTAAATAGTGTAATGAAAATTGCAATATTAATTGCACGCTTTTTTCTTAAAAATTAAAAATCTTTA
>CANSII010000008.1 GCA_947646915.1 uncultured Clostridium sp.
TTTTGATAATCACTCTATGTGGCTCAATATATGTAAGATTAGTTTTTTCTAATTTCCTAATGCTACCATTTATAAAAGTAGGGCTAACTTTAGAAAACTCACATATAAACTCAAGTCGTTGTTTTAGACATTCTTCAAATTCTAGTTCTTGCTTAATTATCTTCATTTAAAACACCATCCCTTCTTTTCGGATGATATTTTTGCAACAAAAAAATACCATCCTTTTTTAGAATGATATTTGTATCGTCTGTTCAATTTAGTTCGAACAGATACGTCGTTGGAGCAGGTAGTGGGAATCGAACCCACGTCATCAGCTTGGAAGGCTGAGGTTCTACCATTGAACTACACCTGCATATTACTCCTGACAGTTATAAATTATAATGTATTTTTTTATAACTGTCAAGATCTTTTCGAAAAATTTTTTATTAATTTTCAAAAATTTTTATTAGTACATTCCATCCATACCTGCACCCATACCATTATCATGACCACAATTACATGACTTAGGTTCAGGCAAATCTGTAACTAAACTTTCTGTAGTAATAACCATTGAAGCAATTGAAGCAGCATTTTGCAAAGCACTTCTTGTAACCTTAGTAGGATCAACAATTCCAACCTTTTTCATATCAACATATTCTTCCTTACTAGCATCAAAGCCAATACCAACTTCAGACTTTTTAATTTTATCAGCTATAACAGCTGGCTCTAATCCTGCATTTGTAGCAATTTGTTTTACAGGTTCTTCTAAAGATTTCAAAACAATTGTAGCACCTAACTTTTCTCCACCTGTTAATTGGTTAACAATCTTTTCTACTGCTGGAGCAACATTTATTAATGCTGTTCCACCTCCTGCAACAATACCTTCTTCTACAGCAGCCTTAGTTGCTGACAAAGCATCTTCTATCCTTAACTTTTTATCTTTCATTTCAGTTTCTGTAGCAGCCCCTACTTCAATTACAGCTACACCACCTGCTATTTTAGCAAGTCTTTCTTGTAATCCTTCTTTATCATATTCACTCTTTGTTTCATTAATTTGAGCTTTTATTTGTCCTACTCTATCAGCAATTTGTTGTTTATCACCTGCTCCATCAACAATAATAGTATTTTCTTTTTGAACTTTTACTTGTTTTGCTCTTCCTAATTGCTCAATTTGTGTATCTTTTAATTCTAAACCTAAATCTGATGTTATTACTTCTCCTCCTGTTAAAATTGCTATATCTTCAAGCATAGCTTTTCTCTTATCTCCAAATCCAGGAGCTTTAACAGCAACAACATTTAATACACCTCTTAATTTGTTAAGTACTAATGTTGATAAAGCTTCTCCTTCTATATCATCGCAAATAATTACTAATTTTCCTGATTGTTGCATCAATCCTTCTAATAATGGTAATATTTCTTGTATATTGCTGATTTTCTTATCTGTAATTAATATATATGGATTTTCAACTATTGCTTCCATTTTTTCAGTATCTGTTACCATATATGGAGAAACATAACCTTTATCAAATTGCATTCCTTCAACTACATTTAACTCTGTATTTGATGTTTTTGACTCTTCAATTGTTATAACTCCATCTTTAGAAACTTTTTCCATAGCCTCTGCAATTAAATTTCCAACCTCTTCATTATTTGCAGAAATACTTGCAACTCTTGCTATGTCTTCTTTACCATTAACAGGAACACTTATTTTTTGTAACTCTTCAACAGCTGAATTTACAGCTTTATCAATTCCTCTTTTCATAGCCATTGGATCTGCACCTGCTGCAACATTTTTAACTCCTTCTTTAATCATGCTTTGAGCTAAAACCGTTGCTGTTGTAGTTCCATCACCTGCAACATCATTTGTTTTCTCAGAAACTTCTTTAACAAGTCTTGCTCCCATATTTTCGAATTTATCTTCTAACTCAATCTCTTTCGCTATTGTAACACCATCGTTTGTTATTAGTGGTGCTCCAAAGCTTTTGTCTAAAACTACATTTCTTCCTTTTGGTCCTAGTGTAACTTTAACTGTATCAGCTAATTTATTAACTCCTTCTAATAAAGATTTTCTTGCTTCTTCTCCAAATTTTATTTGCTTTGCCATTTTTATCCTCTCCTTTTTAATTTTGTGACAAAAGGGACATCCCTTTTTGTCACATTTTTCTATTCATTATAATAATTATAATTTTATTTTATATTTGTGACATAAGGGTTACCTTTTTGTCACATTATTCTACTATTGCTAATATATCATCTTGTTTTACTATTATATAATCATTTCCTTCATATTTTACTTCTGTTCCAGAATATTTACTTACAATTATATTGTCACCTTTTTTCACATACATTTCCTCAGTTTTTCCTTCTATTTTTTCTCCTGGTCCAACTTCTATTACTTCTGCAATTTGTGGCTTTTCTTGTGCTGCTCCAGCTAATATTATTCCACTTTTTGTCTTTTCTTCTCCTTCTTTCATTTTTATTAATACTCTACTTCCTAATGGTTTTATCATTTATGTACCTCCTTATATTTATAAAAAATTGTCACTTTTATATTAATTAGCACTCTGATTGTGTGACTGCTAATAATTTATACCCAATTTAAACAATTGTCAATACTTTTATTAGAATTTTCACATAAAATTCACATTATTATTTTATTCATATAAAATAATAATAGAACAAAAAATTACAAAGCAATTTTTCTGTGGAATGTATTTATATTATTTATCCAATTAATCTTGGTTCACATGTTAAATTAATTCCTAAACTTTTTATTACATTTAATTCAGAATCAGTTATAATATATGAGCAATGTGCCTCCATTCCTCTCATTTTATCAATATTTTTCAATGTAGTTTCTATAATTGGATTTGTTGTTGAACAAATACTAAGAGCAATAATAACTTCTGATAAATTTAATTGATATTTTTTCTTATATAATGTTTTTTGTTTTATTTTAAAAATTGATTCAAGCACTGTAGGAGATAATAAATACACATCATCTGGTATTTTAGCTAATTGTTTTATCACATTTAAAAATGTAGCACTTGGAGCTGTTAATAATTCTGACTGTTTTCCAGTAATTATCTCTCCATTATTTAATTGTATAGCCATTACTTCTCTTTTACTCTGATTTACAACTTCATTTACTTTAATTGCTATTTTTCGGTCTTCTTTGGTCAAGTTTAATTCATTCATTAGCACTTCCATTCGTGCTATTGTTTTGTCATTTCCTATACCTTTTTTATAATCACATAAAGAATTATAATATCGACGAATAATTTCCATTATTCCTGCTTCTTCAGTAACTTTATTATCTGTTATACATTTACTTATAGTATTAACTCCCATATCTGTTGGTGATTTATAAATTTCTTCTCCTGTAATTTTTGTTAATATATTTTTCAAAATTGAGAAAGTTGATATATCTCGATTATAGTTAACTGCTTTTACATTATAACTTTCTAAATGATATGGATCTATTATATTAATATCTTCTAGGTCAGCTGTAGATGCTTCATATGCCACATTTACTGGATGCATTAAAGGCAAATCCCATACTGGAAATGTTTCAAATTTCGCATATCCTGCTTTTACTCCTCTTTTGTATTCATGATATAATTGTGATAAACATGTTGCTAATTTTCCACTATTTGCTCCAGGTGCTGTAATTACTACTAATTTTTTTGTTGTTTCTACATAAGGGTTTTTTCCATATCCATTTTCACTTACGATTTTTTCTACATCATTTGGATATCCTTCAATTGGTGTATGAATGTACATTTTTATTTTTCTTTCATCTAAAACATCTTTTAATTTTTGTACTTGAGTTTGTCCTGTATACATTGTCACAACTACACTATTAATACTAATTTCTAATTTCTCTAAATTATCAATTAATCTTACTAATTCTCTGTCATATCCTATTCCGTAATCTGCACGTATTTTATTTTTTTCAATATCATTTGCATTAATACAAAAAATAATTTCTAAATCTTCTTTAAATTCTTTTAATAATTGTATCTTTGCATCTGGATGAAATCCTGGTAAAACTCTACTTGCATGATAATCATCAAATATCTTTCCTCCAAATTCCAAATATAATTTATTATCAAACATTTTTATCCTTTGTTCAATTCTTTCTTTTTGTAATTTTAAATATAATTCATTATCAAATGCTACTTTCATTTCTTTCCTCCTTCTATATCTTTTTTATTTGCTCTTAATACAAAAAACAAAGAACAAATCGTAAAGCTAATAAAATTGTAGTATGTTATTTAAAACTATAAATTTTAATTAATAGCTAATTATAAATAGCAAAGCTTTCCGTAAATTTGTTCATGTGTGAAATTTTCGCTAGAAAATTTCTGTACAATATATTTTATATAATAGAAAGTCAGCATGACTTTCCTATTATATAAAAAAAGATTAAAAAAAATTTTCCCAAAAATTTGGTTTTTTTTAATCTTTTTTTATTTTAACACTTGTATTTTAATTTGACAAGTATTTTTTATAAAATTTATTGATTTATTCCATAATTTGAATATAACCATGTCATATAATCAAATGGTTTTAATGTTTCAGGTGTCCCATAATCAATACCAAATGTATCAACACTAATTAAAGTAACCTTTGGTGGATTTACTGGTGTGCTTACTTCAGCATTTTCATTTTCTTCATCACCTTTAGCTTTAGTAACCTCAACCTCTTCAATCTTGTGTAATATATCTAATCCTTCTGTAACTTTACCAAAAGCTGTATAATATCCATTTAAATTTGCATTTTCTTTAGTCATTATAAAAAATTGTGAACATCCTGAATTATAAGATTCTTCTGCAAGACTTGATGAATAATAAGTATAATCAGCTCTAGCCATAGCTAATGTTCCTTCTTCAAATTTCATTGTATTAGTTACCCCATTAGCTAAAAATTCACCTTTAATTGTATATTTATCTGTTGAATCATTTCCATTTAAATCTCCTAAAGTCGCATCTGTTGTTCCATCTCCACCTTTTGTACCTGCCTGAATCATAAAGTCTTTAACAACTCTATGAAATGTTGTTCCATTATAATACCCATTGTTTGCTAATTTTATAAAATTTGCTACTGTTTCTGGTGCTACATCAGGATATAATTCCATTTTTATAGTTCCAAAATTTTCTACTTCCATTGTAACTATTGGATTTTGTGCTAAAAATGTTTTCTTTTTGTAATATCCAAATCCAACCACTCCTATTAAAATTATTATAGCTATTAATGCTATTACCCATATTATTTTTCCTAAATTTTTCATTTTTATTACCTCCAGTTATTTTATGTATATGTCCATTGGGGACATTTCTTTTTTATGTTTTACAGAATTTATTTCATAAATTCTGCATAAGATATCTGTAACTCGCTTCGCTTGAACAGCTATCTTAAAATATAAATTGTTCCTGCATCCTTTTTAAAGATTGCTTAATGTTTCTTGCTCTAACTTCTCCTATTCCATCAACTTCATCTAAACTATCTATATCAGCTGCTAAAATATGTTGAAATGATTTAAATGATTCTATTAAATTTTCTACAATATTAGTTGGCATTCGTGGTATTTTATTTAAAATTCTAAAGCCTCTTGTATATACTCCAACTTCATCATAATTATCAAATGTTTCATACCCTAATAATTTTGAAATAGTGGCTTCTTTTGTTAGTTCTTCATATGGTATTTCTGATAATTCTTCCATTATTTTTTCAAGTGTTCTTCTCTTTCTTGTTGAAGCCATATAATCCTTAATTATTAATGTTTCTTCTTTTTCTAAGCCTCCTATTAATTCTTCTAATTGCATATTTACTAATCTACCATCATTTCCAAGTTCATATATTTGGCTTTGAATCTCATCTGCTATTCGCATTACCATTTCAGCTCTTTGTATAACATCAATTACATTTTTTAATGTTACTATATCATTAAATTCATATTCATTTAATATATCTAGCTTGTTATCAAATACTTTTCTGTATCTCTCTAATGTCTGTATTCCTTGGTTTGCTTTATTTAAAACGGCATTCGTATCTTCTAGTATATATCTAGAGTTTCCTTTAAATATTGTTATTATATTTCTTCTTTGTGATATGCTTATTACTAACTCTCCTGTTTGCTTTGCGGTTCTTTCTGCTGTTCTATGTCTTGTTCCTGTTTCTTTGGTTTCAATTTCTCTTGACGGAATTAATTGTGCATTTGCAAATAATATTCTTTTTAAATCTCCACTTAATACTATCGCACCATCCATTTTGGCTAATTCATACAGTTTTGATGATGTATATTCTTCATTTATTGTAAAACCACCATCTACAACATCATTTATTACATCAGTATTATCTGTTATTAGTAATAATGCTCCTGTTTTTGCTCTTAAAATATTTTCTAGTCCATCTCTTATTGGTGTTCCTGGTGCTATTAATTTTAGTAATTCAGTCAAAGTTACTCCTCCATTCTGCAATGTCCATTTTTGCCAATGTGCATCGGGAACTGTCCCCTTTACATTATCTTAATCCTAATTTGTTCATTGCTTCATTTACATCCTTGACACCTATTATATCTAATTTAAAATTTTCTTTCAAGCTTTTTTTATTACTTTCTGGAATTATACATTTTTTAAATCCTAATTTTTCTGCTTCTTTAAGTCTTTTTTCAATAAAATTTATTCTTCTAACTTCACCTGTCAAGCCAACTTCGCCCATTATTACTGTTCTTTTGTCAATAGTTATATTTTTATAACTTGATGCTGTAACAGCTATTATTCCTAAATCTATTGATGGTTCATTTATTTTTAATCCACCTACTACATTTAAGTATACATCTTGATTTCCCAACATCATTCCTGCTCTTTTTTCTAAAACTGCCATTAACAGTGATAGTCTATTAAAATCAATTCCATTTGCTGTTCTTTTTGGATATCCAAAAACACTCTGAGATGTTAATGCTTGTAACTCAACTAATATTGATCTAGTTCCTTCCATACATGATACAACACATGAACCTGGGATATTATCTTCGTTTTCTGAAATTAATATATCTGACGGATTGGTGATTTCACACATCCCCTCACCTTTCATTTCAAACATTCCAATCTCATTTGTAGATCCAAATCTGTTTTTAACTCCTCTTAAAATTCTATATGAAAAGTATCTTTCACCTTCTAAATAAAGAACAGTATCTACCATATGTTCTAAAACTCTTGGTCCTGCAATATTTCCTTCTTTTGTAACATGTCCAATTATTATTGTTGTAATATTTCTTGATTTACAAACTCTCATAATTTGAGACGTAATCTCTCTAACTTGACTTACACTCCCTGCTGCAGCTGTAATTTCCTCTGAATACATTGTTTGAATAGAATCTATTATAACTAATTTTGGATTTAAATCTATAATATTTTGATTAACTATATCAATATCAGTTTCACCTAGAAATAAAATATTATCATTCTGTATTCCGAAGTCTATCTGCTCTTAATTTAATTTGCTCAGCAGACTCTTCTCCTGATACATATAACACAGCTCCTTCTCCTTCAACAGTATTACATAATTGTAATATAAGTGTTGATTTTCCAATACCTGGCTCGCCTCCCAATAGTATAAGAGAACCTTTTACTAGCCCTCCTCCTAAAACTCTATCTAATTCTTCAAATCCTGTTGAAGTTCTTATTGTTTCTTTTGCTTCGTATGAATCTAGTTTTTGTGGCTTATTTTCTTTTTTATTGTCTGCTTTTAGTGAACTATTTTTACTTTCAATTATTTTTTGTTCAAAAAAGGTATTCCAGCTGTTACATGCAGGACATTTTCCTAACCATTTTGTAGATTCGTATCCACATTCATTGCATACAAATACCGTCTTATTTTTTGCCATTATTACCTCCCTTGTCCAAAGGGGACGTTTCCTTTTGGACATTATTTTGTGCAATATCCAAAGGAGACGTTTCCTTTTGGACATTGGCTCTTTCTATTATTTTTCTATTAATACCAATTACTCTTGACAATTGAGATATTGGATTATTAGGAAAACCTCTTTTTAAATGTACTATCTTCACATCTCTATTCTTATTATCACATTCCAAAATTTTAAAAACATTATCTACTTTAAAAATTTCGCATATATCATCATCTAAAAGTTTTTCATATAATTCATATTCTACCTATTCCTTAATTTCATCTTCTTTATTTAATATTACATTTGTATTATGAAATTTTATGAATTCTTCTTTTGCCTCATTCTTATCTAATGAAAATATTTATAATAACATTTTAGGGCTTATAATATAACTTTTTTCAATATATTCTATATAACTACTCCATTTATATTTTTCTGTTTTTCCTTGTCATAAATAACTATATGAACATGATTATTCATTAAACAATATGAATAAATTTCATAATAATATCTTTTTTTGTATCTTTTATGATATCAATAAATTTAAATCTACCATTTTCATCATAAAAAATATCTTGTTTATCTATTCCTCTAATTACAATATGATAAACTTTTATATTACTGTATACTCTAGGTTTTCTAGGCATTATTTCATCACTTCTGTTTAAAATTTTGCCCCTATTTTTTTACTATTATTATAATTTAAAAATTTTAATACTCCAAATTAGTGATATTTCCCCTCATAATACGAAAAGTATAGCATATTTTCTTGCTATATGCTATACTTTTTTAAAATTTCACAAAAAATTCACATTATGTAAATGTCCAAAAGTAAACATCCCCTTTGGACATTATTTTCTAAATTTTACTTCTTGAAATAAAAAGTCATGTACTTTTTCCCAAGTTATTTCTTGGTGTAAAAATTCATTTATTTCATTTTCAACTTTTTGTTGTTTTGGTGTCAATACAACTTTTATTTCTTTATTCCAATCTATATCTTGTAACCAAAATGTTTTAAATTTTTGCCAAAATCCGATTTTAGTAGGTAATGCTTGGTTTCTTATTGTTCCTGCATTTTCTTGAACCATCATTTGTGTAGTTTCTTCTGATTCTCCATAAGAAACTCCTCCAAACACACCTTTTTTTTTATTATATTCTCCCATTGCCTTTTCCTCCTTTGTATTTTAGTATATTAATTATTTTATACTATATATAACTATTAATATCAAGCTCTTTTGTGTTAAGTTTTGTTTACATATTCATTACATTTTTGTTACATTTTTATTACATTTTTTTTATTCAGCTTCTATATATTCATTAAATGCCTTTTTACAAGTTACTGTTTTTATAATATTTTCCAATTTTTCATTTGTTTTATAATATATCTGAATATAGTTTGCTGTATGTCCTTTATAAATTCCTTCTTTTTCTTCTTCAAATAATACATCTACTTTTTTTCCAATATATAAGCTGTTATATTCTTTTTCATTTTGATTTGATAATTCTATTAATTTTTGTATTCTTTGTTCTTTTATTTCTCCTAGAACCTGATTTGGCATGATTGCAGCTTTTGTTCCTTTTCGTTGTGAATATTTAAATATATGCATTTTGTAGAACTTAATTTCTTTTAAAAATTGGTATGTTGTATTAAATTCTTCTTCTGTTTCTCCTGGAAATCCTACTATTATATCTGTTGTTAAGTTTACATCTTTATATGTTGCTTTTAATAATTGTGTTATTTTTCTAAATTCTTGTGTTGTATATCTTCTATTCATTCTTTTTAGTGTTTCATCACATCCACTTTGTAATGATAAATGAAATTGATGACATATTTTATCTAGTTTTTTTAGTCTTTCTATAAAATTTTCTGTTATTAATAATGGTTCTATTGATCCTAATCTTATTCTTTCTATTCCTTCTATTTTATTTATTTCCTCTAATAAATCTATTAATTCATATTGTTCTTTAAAGTCTTTTCCATATGATGCTATATGTATTCCTGTTATTACTACTTCTTTTATTTCTTTTTCAGATATTTTTTTTATTTCAGATATTATGCTTTTTGGTTTTCTACTTCTTACTCTTCCTCTTGCATATGGTATAATACAATATGAACAAAATCTGTCACATCCATCTTGAATTTTAATTACTGCTCTTGTTTTTTCTGTATATGTTATATTTCCAAATTCTTTATATTCTTTTTCTTTCATTACATCTTCTATTTCAACTTTTTTTATATTTTTGTTGATATATTCTTCTATATGTTTTACAATTTCTGTTTTTTCATTATTTCCTAATACTATATCTATTTCATCAATTTTTTCTAATTCTTCTTTCGCAACTTGTGCATAGCATCCACATGCTACGATTATCGATTCTTGATTTTGTTCTTTTACTCTTCTTAACATTTGTCTTGATTTTCTGTCTGACATGTTTGTTACTGTACATGTATTTACTATATATATATCTGCTTTTTCAGTGTGTTTTACTATTTCATATTTTTTTTCTATAAATTTTTGTATCATTGCATTTGTTTCATATTGATTTACTTTACACCCTAGTGTTATAAATGCTACTTTTTTCATTTTTTATTTTTCTCCCTTTTTTGTTTTTTATATTATCCCATATTTTTTCTATATTTTCAAGTGTGACAATAGGGGCGCCCCTTTTTGTCACATAAAAAAGAGAGAGTTTGAACTCTACTCTTTGAGTATAATTCTTTACTCTCACTCTATTTTTATTATTCTGTTACAGTTCCATCTTCACCTGGTGTTACTTCTGTTCCTGCATCAGGAGTTGTTGAAACATCATTACGAGCGTTATAAGCATCATGATATGCATTAATTATTACTTGTACATCATTTTTTGTTTCTATTAAATTTAATGCTGTTCCATAATCAGTTTCAGCTAAATATTTATCATTATTAAATCCTCTTATACTATTTAATAGTTCTTTTACATATGCTCTTGTAGCTTTTACTGTAACTCTTTCTGCTTCTTCTAATGTATTTTTAAGTTCAGTTTTTGTTTTTGAAGCTTGAATGTTACCTTTATTAACACGTATTTCATTATATATTTCTTTAACATTTATATATTTTTTAGAACTTAGTTCTACATCTTCAGATTCAACATTAGTATTTCTTAATGCTGTATAATATTTAGTATTTAATTCATTGTATGCACTGTTTATCTCTGAATCTGTTGCAACATTTTCCATAATTGCTTTTGCTTCTTCATATGCTTTTTCAACAGCTTTTAGATCTGTAGCAGCATTTATAACTTCTTTACTATCAGCAATTGCTTTATCAAATTCTGCTTTATTATTAGTATAAGTATATGCTGTTGATACATAATCATCTGTTATTTTTTCTTCATAATAAGCTTTAAGTTCTTCTAATGTTTTAAGTGATTGTTCTTCTAGTGCTAAGTTTCTATTTAATACATATTCATATTCACTAATTGCATCTTTGCAAGATTCTGCATTTCTTATTTGTCCTAAGAAGAAATCATATTTTGTTTTTGGTAAATATAATTGTACTTTTCCTACTTCTACATTATTTTCATATACTGTAGTTTCTACACCATTTTCATATACAACACCTAATAAATATTCAACATATGCTTTTGTTGCATTTATTACAGAAGCTTCTGCATCTTTTTCTGCTTTATCAACTTCTTCTGCTGTTGTTGCTTTCCATATATTAGAAATTCCTTCTTGAAGAGCACTTTGTATATCTGGAGTTTCTATATATTTTAATTCACTTCCAGGTACTAATTTATTTAAAGAACTTTCTTCACATGTATATATATCTAATAGTTTAGTAACACTATCTTTTTGAAGATTATAAAATGCTTCATCATCTTCTTTTATTTTATTCAATGCTGTCATTGCTTTATTTACTTCAGCATTTATATCTTTATTAGCATTTACACCTTCACATGTATTTATTGCATTTATAGCATTTTCTACAACTTCTGCTATTTTTTCTTCACTTACTTTATATTTTTCTGTTCCATCTTCATTTTTAGCAGCTGTTCTAACAGCTTCTACCATTTCGTTTACTTTTTCAATTGCAACTATTTTAGCCATTTCAAGATTGAAAATATCTTCATCTATTAATTCTTTTTCTATAACATTTTCAAATGCTTCAATTGCTTCAGCTTCTGTTGTTGCCTCATCAATTGCTTTTAAAGCTATATCACGGTCAGTAGATAATAAGTAATATTTTCCTACTACTGTTTCAACTCCATTTTCATCTTTAACTTTTATAGTATATCCTTCTCCATTATTATATATTGAAGAAACTAAACGTTTTGTAGCTTCTTTTGTTGCATTTAATATTGCTGTTTCTGCATCCTTTTCAGCTTTTTCAACATCTTCTGCTGATTTATTATCTGCACTATATATACTTGAATATCCTTTAACTACTGCTTCGTTTATTTCTGTAAGTGTTAAATAATCACTTTCACTTCAAAGTACTGTTTTCTTTAATGCTTCATTGTTTTCAACATAATTTGTTAATGCTTCTGAAGCTTTTGTTTGAGCTTCTTCGATTTCAGCTTTTATTTCAGCATCTATTTTTATTGCATCTATTATAGCTTTTGCTTCAGCTACAGCTATATCAATAGCTTCTTTATCTTCACTTGCTTCAATTGCTACTTTACCAGCTTCAATTGCATTTGCTAATGTTTCTTTATTATATTCTTCATATTTGTCTGCTTCTACATATGCTTCTATTTCTACAACAGCATTTGCCTTAAGATTTTCTAATGTAACTCTTTCTGCATTTACAACATATTCATATGTTTCAATTATGTCTTTAACAGTTTCTGCATTGTCTAATTCTGCTTTGTAGAATTCATATTTTGTATTTGTTAATATTAATCCAAAATATGGTTTTCCTTCATTATATATTGTATTTAATAAATGTTTTGCATATTCTTTTGTTGTTTCTACTACAGCTGTTTCTGTTGTTTCTACTGCAGTTGCAACATCATCTGCTGTTTTTGCTTCTGCTATTGCTGTATATCCAGCCACTATAGCTTCATTTATTGCTGGAACTGATGCATAATCTGTTTCACTTCCAGGTACTATATTTTTTAATGCTGAATTTTCTACAAAGTTTGTTAATTCAGCTACTGCTTCTTCTTGTAATTTTGCTAATTCAACTCTTTCTCTTGTAGCATTTTCATAAGCATTTATTGCATCTTCAACGTTTGTTGCTTCTGCTATTCCTGCTGTATATGCATTATATTTTGCCTCTGATAATACTAATCCATAATATTCTTCTCCATTATTATATATTGTATTTAATAAATGTTGTGTATATTCTTTTGTTGCTTCTACTATTGATTTTTCAGCTTCTTTTTCTGCATTTGCAAGTCCTTCTGCTGTTTTTGCTTCTGCTATTGCTGTATATCCAGCTACTACAGCTTGGTTTATTGCTGGAACTGATGCATAATCTGTTTCACTTCCAGGTACTGTTCTTTTTAATGCTGAATTTTCAACATAGTTTGTTAAATCAGCTGTTGCTGTTTCTTTTAATTTAGCAAAATCAACTCTTTCTGCGTTTACTACATATTCATATGTTTCAACTATGTCTTTAATTGTTTCAGCTTTGTTTAATTCTTCTTTGTAGAATTCATATTTTGTATTTGTTAATATTAATCCAAAATATTCTTCTCCATTATTATATATTGTATTTAATAAATGTTGTGTATATTCTCTTGTTGCTTCTACTATAGCTTTTTCTGCTGTTTCTACTGCATTTGCAACACCTTCTACTGAAGTAGCTTCTGCAATTGCATTATATCCAGCTGTAATTACTTCATTTATTGCTGGAACTGATGCATAATCTGTTTCACTTCCAGGTACTATATTTTTTAATGAAGAATTTTCTACATAGTTTGTTAATTCAACTACTGCTTTTTCTCTTGCTGGTTCTACTGCTGTTGTATCTGTAACAACTCTAACTTCAATAGCTTCTAGTCTTAAAAATTGACCTGTTGTTCCTGCTACAGTTCCTTCTTCTACCCAATTTGTCCATCCATAGTTTTCTCCATGTACTCTATATTGAATTTTATATCCTTTTTCTGCTAAACCTTTTGATTTTATTGTTATAGCTTCCATTTTTAAGCATTGTCCTGTAGTTCCTATTATATCTTCTTCTGTTAGATTATATCTCCATCCAATGTCTTGAATATGTACATCAAAACTTAAAGATGCGTTTTCTCAATTTTCTAGTTTCATTCTTATAGCTTCCATTCTTAATGCTTGACCTGTTGTTCCAGCTATACCACTATTTATAGCATCTTGCCATCCGATATTTTCAACATGTGCTTGATATGATACTGATGGTTTTGCTTTTATTTCTGCGTCTGTTGCTTTTGCTACTGGTATAACAAATGTTCCTGTCATAACAGCTGCTGTTAATAATGTTGCCCCGATTTTTTTGTTAATATTATTCTTCATAATTATTACCTTCCTTTTTTTATATAAATTTTAATTAAAAGTTTGCCTTTGATTATTCCCCCCTTTTCACCTCCTAATAATTAATTAATATATTTTTAATTATGATACATTTACATATTTTATTATAAAGTGAAAAACTTTACAAAATATATTTTATCTAGACTAACTTTCAATTTTTTTAATTTTTACTTCTTATTTATATTATAACTTTAATTATAATTCAATACAAATTCTAAAAAAATATGAAATTTTTGCTAATATTCTTTACATTTTTTTCCACGCATTCCAAACATTGGTATTTTAAGGTTTTATTCTCTTATTTTTCCATTATTTTTTTCAATTCCTCTTAAAAAATATACTAATGTTTTTTATCATTTTCTTGATTTTCCATCTAATGCATCTAAATTATCTAATGCTTTTCCTGTTCCTAATGCAACACATGAAACTGTATCTTGTGCAATCATTACATTTATGCCTGTTTTTTCTTGTAAAAGCTTATCTAATCCATCTACTAAGCAACCTCCACCTGTCATATAAATTCCTTTATCACTTATATCCGCAGCTAACTCTGGTGGTGTTCTTTCTAATACTCCATGTACACTATCTACTATCATCATTGCTGGTTCTATTAGGGCTTCTAGCATTTCACTAGAATGTATTGTTACTGTTTTTGGTAGTCCTGATGTTAAGTCTCTTCCTCTAACATCCATTTCGCTATCTTGTATTTTAGGGTAAACACATCCTATATTTACCTTTAAATCTTCTGCTGTTCTCTCTCCTATTGCTATATTATATCTTCTCTTTACATATTTAATAATTGCTTCATCAAATTTATCTCCTGCTACTTTTAATGATGAACTTACTACAGATCCGCCTAATGATATTACTGCTATGTCTGTTGTTCCTCCGCCTATATCTACTACCATATTTCCACATGGTTTTGCTATATCAATCCCTGCCCCAATTGCAGCAGCAATTGGTTCTTCTATTAAATAAACTTTTCTTGCTCCTGCTTGCATTGCAGCATCTATTACTGCTTTTTTTTCAACTTCGGTTACTTGTGAAGGTATACATATCATTATATTGGGTGCAAATAGTGATTTTCCACATACTTTTCCTATAAAATATTTTAACATTTTTTCTGTTACTGTGTAGTCAGATATTACTCCTTCTCGTAATGGTCTTGTTGCTATTATATTTCCTGGAGTTCTACCTAACATTCTTCTTGCTTCTCCTCCTACTGCTAATACATCTCCTGTATTATTGTCTACTGCTACAACTGATGGTTCTCTTAATACTATACCTTTTCCTTTTACATATACTATTACTGTTGCTGTTCCTAAATCTATTCCGACATCTTGTCCTAATCCAAATTTAAACATGAAATATCTTCTCCCTCTATACTTTTCATTTCACTTTTATTACAATTTAATTACAATTATATTACAATTGAAAAAAATTAGCAATATATTTTAATAATTTTTTATTTATTTTATATCAATATTTTGATTTAGTATATTTCTTTTTGGATATTTTACTTAATATAAAGTACTGGACGGAAGCCACGGTGTGTGCTAGTGTCAGAAGCTAAATTGTATCCACGGCAACATGTAGGACAACTTGTAGCTGTTACTGCATTTTACAAGTTCTTACTATTTGTAAAATTTGCATTGCTTGTTCCAGCTTCATATCTTCCTACATAAAAACCTTGATATTTTTTAATTTGTCTTTTTTCTGAAATCTCTGTTGATATATCACTTTCTCTATTTTGGTATGTCGATCCCCAATTATATTTTAAATATTCTTCTACTTTACATGGTATCCAAACAAATTGATTTCCTTTTAGAGCTTTTCCTACATCTATTTCTCCTGCATATTTGTTTTTATCTTCTTCACTATCTGATATTACCACTCCATCTTCTACTATTCATCCTACATACCAAAATCCATATGGTACTGGTACTGTGTTTTCTTGTGCATCTGATACTAAATATACTGTTTCTACTTCTGTATCTGATGTTTTTACAACACATATTACTTGTCCCATTTCTGTTATTTTAAATTCATATCCATCAACTTTTATTATTAAATCATATGTTATTTTTTCTGCTATCTGTTCATGTAATCCATCTATTTATTTATATTTTCTTTTAAGCTTTCTTTTTCTATACTTCCACTTTCTCCATATGATGCATTTACTGCTATTTTTCCATTTTCTTCTGCTATACCATATTTTGTTTCTTCTTTTGCTTCTATTGCTCTTTTTAACAGCCCATTGTCTCCCGCAATTGTTGCTAGAGTTATTCCTGCTAAGATTAATAAAATAATTATTGTTATTACTAATGCTACTAATGTTATTCCTCTATTTTTACTAAATTCTTCTGTGTATATATTCTTATAAAACAGTTTCATTTTTTCTGTTTTTTTAATATTTTTCACTAAATATTCCTCCTTTGTTTTCATGTGTAAAGTATACCACAACATCAATATAACTTCAATACTTTCTATTTTTTATAATATGAACTTTATAATATAAAAAAATAGCATTTAAGTTTCGGCATTTTGCAAAAAATATATTATATAGAAAAAAGATATATATTATTCAGCTCTGTTTTCCAAGGCGTTTAAGCTATTGAAAAATCAAACCTTAGAGACACACTATAATGACTTAAAGTGAATAACGACTCACTGTCAAACTCGCTTTATAATATATATCTTTTTTCTATAATAAAGTTTGAAAAATAAAAAACCGAAATTTAAAAAATGGCCTTATTGAATTCTAAAAAATTTTGTATTATAATAAAAAACATAATACAAGACATAGGAGGAACAAATGCAAAACTATAATTTCAAGTCAAAATCAGAAGAAGACACAAAAAATTTTGCTAAAAAATTTGCATCTCAATTAAAAAATAATGAAATCATCGTTCTTTCAGGCGATTTAGGTTCTGGAAAAACAAAATTCACAGAAGGAATATTAAGTTATTTTGGTTTAGAAAATGAAATTTCTAGTCCTACATTTACAATAGTTAATGAATATAAAAAAGAAAATATAAACATTTTTCATTTTGACGTATATCGATTAGAAGATTCATCAGAATTCTACGAAATTGGCGGAGAAGAATACTTTGAAAAAGGAATATGTATTATAGAATGGGGAGAAATTATACAAGATTTAATCCCAAGAAATCACATAAAAATTAATTTTTCAAGAGATTCTGAAAACCCTAACTATAGAATTTTAAATATACAACAAATCATTTTATAAGGAGGTTTATTTTGAAAATTTTATGTATAGACACATCAAGTAATTTATGTAGTGTTGCTATTTTAGATAACACAAAACTAGAAAAAAAAATAGAATTAAACAATGGATTAACACATTCTGAAACACTAATGCCAACAATACAAGAAATATTAAACTCATGTAAAATAACATTAAAAGATATTGACCTATTAGTCTGTGATATTGGTCCTGGTTCATTTACAGGATTAAGAATTGGAATAGCAACTGTAAAAGCATTCTCAGACAGCATTAATATTCCATGTATTGGAGTAACTTCACTAGAAGCGTATGCACACTCAATAAAACAAGATGGGCTAATTTGTAGTACAATAGATTGTAAAAACAATAATTGTTATTTTTGTTTATTTGAATGCAACTCTAATTTTTATACAATAGTTGAAGAACCAAAAGCAACAAGTGTTGATGACGTTTTAAATTTATTAAAAAATAAATACTCTAATAAAACAATATACTTTGTTGGTAATTGTATTAATTGCAGTGATTTTATTAATATTGAGAATTTAGGAATTGCTGGATACAATAAATTTATAAAAAATAACAAATTAGGAGAAGACATTTTACCCTTATACTTAAAAAAACCACAAGCTCAAATACAATTAGAAAAGAAACTCATTGAAAATTCAACGTCTTAAATGCCTTGGATGTTGGAGTTGTTCTAAACATTCGTGAGTTACAAATCCAGTATTCGTTAGCTAAACAGAACTGAAAAATATATATGTTTTTTAATAATTAAAATAATATATCATGGAGGTTTGCATGGAACTAGAAATTAGTAAAATGACATTAGAGGATCTATCAAAAATACAAGACATTTTATTTTCAGAATTTGATAATTTTTGGACGATTTCAACATTTAAGCAAGAATTAGACTGTCAAAATTCACATTTTATTGTAGTAAAAGATGAAAGCCTGCAAATTCTAGGTTTTGCAGGTTTTAAGCATATAATTAATGAAGCTGATATTATGAATATTGTTGTAAAAAAATATTATAGAAAAAAAGGTATAGGAAAATACCTTTTAGAAAATTTGATTTCATATGCTAAAGATTTACAAATTGATACTTTAAATTTAGAAGTTAATGAAAATAATATAACAGCAATTTCTTTATATAATAGGTTAGGCTTTAAAAATATTGGTATTAGAAAAAACTATTATGATGGTAAATATAATGCAATAATAATGAAAAAGCTACTAAAATAAAACTAAATAAATCTGAATAATATTAATTTAAAAAATGAGTTCGACTATGAGTCGTCTTTCCCTTTAATCTGTTATAATGTGTCTCTAAAAGATAATTGTTCAGTATCTTAAACGCCTTGGAGAACGGAATTGTTTCAAATTAATATTATTCAGCTTTTATATTATTCTCATCAACTCTTTTTAAACATACTTTTCTATTTTTACAACAGTTCTACCACTTCTAGTACTACCTGAAAATTCTTTAACTACAAACCTACCTTTTCCTCTAATAGTAATAACATCACCTAATTTAACCTGTTTAGAAGATTTTGTTTCATTTTGACCATTTATAAAAACCCTTTCACTATCAATAATTTGAACAGCCTTACTTCTTGATGTTCTTGCTAAATCTGATACAAAATTATCTAATCTTAAAGAAGGTACAATAATACTTATCTCTTCAACTTTTATAATTTGCTCTCTCAAATCTTGGTACTCAATAATTTCAAATTTAGCATTTTCAAATCTAGTTAGTGTTGCTAATTCATTCTTTAAGGTCTCTGCTGTTTCTTCTTTAACAATAATATCTGCACCCTCATTTGAAACTAAAATGTCTCCGATTTTCTCTCTTTTCATTCCTAATTTAACAATACCACCTAAATAATTCCTATGAGTAAGTTTTCCCATATCTTCTTCAATAAGTTGTATCCTTATAACTTTTAATATTTTATTATAGTTTTTTGTAATCATATCTTGATTGTATTTATCAGGATAAATTATTAATATTTTTCTTTCACTATTTTCAAAACCTCCAAAAAGAATATAATTAGAAAACTCTATTTTCTTTAAAAAGCTTTTTACTAATGATATTTGATACATATCTAAAAAGTCTGTATTCTCTAATTTTTCTCTCTGTTTTGAAAATTCAATTTTATCTAAAATTTGTGCTAATATAATTTTATCTTCTTGCTTTTTATATTCATTTAATAACTCTTGTTTATTCATTATTATCTCCAATTCTAATATTTTATAAACTCATCAGGATATGCAATAGTTTTTAATTGCACATTTTGTAGAGCCTCTTCCACAATTAGTTCTTTTATTGATGTTGCCAATCCATTAATAATAGTTCCATCTTCAATTGTAATAACATTTTTTGTTTTTTCTATAGAACTCTTAATAACATCTCTATCTAAAGGTTTAATAAATCTGACATTTACAATTTCTGCATCTAAATTTTCTAATTTTAATTTTTCGGCTAGTTGCATTGCTACTGCAACTTTATTGCCTATTGCTAATAAACTAATATCTTTTCCTTCTTTTATTATTTCAGATTTTCCTTCTTCTATTCTTTTATGTGTTGTAAATCTAACATTTTTGTCCTCTCCTCCTCTTGGATATCTTATTACAACAGGTTTTTTCAGCTCAATTGCAAACTCAAGCATATCTTCAAGTTCTTTAAAATCTTTAGGTGACATTATTGTTAAATTTGGAACAATTCTTAAAAATGCCATGTCTAATAAACCTTGATGAGTTTCTCCATCTGCTCCAACAATTCCTGCTCTATCTACACACATTACTACAGGTAATTTTTGCATTGCTACATCATGTATTATTTGATCATATGCTCTTTGATAAAATGATGAATATATTGGTACTACTGGTATCATGCCTTGGCTTGCCATTCCTGCTGCCATTGTTACACAATGTTGTTCAGCTATTCCTATGTCAAAAAATCTTGTTGGAAATTCTTGTTGAAATTTTGCAAGTCCTGTCCCATCTTTCATTGATGCAGTAATTGCAACTATTTTTTCATTTTTTCTTGCTAATTCTACTAATTTATTTCCAAATATTTTTGAATAATCTGATGTTTTCTCTTTTTTTGGTTTACCTGTTTCAATATCAAATGGTGCTGTAGCATGAAATTTGTCTGGATTTTCTTCTGCTATTTTATATCCTTTACCTTTTTTTGTTAATATATGTATTAATACAGGACCTTCAATTTGCTTGCTTAAATCTAGTATATTTTCTAATTGTTCAATATTATGCCCATCTACTGGTCCTAAATATGTAAATCCTATATCTTCAAAAAACATTTTTGGAATTACTAACTGTTTTATACTTCTTTTTAATCTTTGTGTAACTTTAATTGTTGTTTTTCCTACTATTGGAACTTTATATAATATTTTCTTTATTGAGTTATTTGATTTTTTGTATAACTTCTTTGTTCTTAATCTACTTAAAAATCGATTTAGTCCTCCTATGTTTTTTGAAATGCTCATTTCATTATCATTTAAAACTACTATTATATTTGTATTACTAAAACCTGCATCATTTAATGCTTCTAATGCCATTCCACCTGTTAATGCACCATCTCCAATTACTGCTAATACTGAATTATTCTCATTTTTTAGATCTCTTGCTCTTGCCATTCCTAATGCTGCTGATATTGATGTACTACTATGTCCTGTGTTAAAACAGTCACTTTCTGATTCTTCAATTTTTGGAAATCCTGATATTCCACCTTTTTGTCTTATTGTTTTAAATTGTTCTCTTCTTCCTGTTATTATTTTGTGTACATATGTCTGATGTCCTACATCCCATACTATTTTATCTTCTGGTACATTAAATATGCTATGTAATGCTATTGTTAATTCTACTACTCCTAAATTTGATGCTAGATGTCCTCCATTTTCTGATATTACTTTTAATATATATTTTCTTATTTCCTCTGCTAGTTGTTTCTTCTCTTGTATATTTAATTGTTTTAAATCTTTTGGAGAATTTATTTTTTCTAACATAACTATATATTTCAACATACAATCTATATTTTTTTCAATTATGTATATTTACTTAACCTTTCTATCCATTTTTATTTTAAATACTACATAGGTTATTTTTTACTTATTTTCATATTTTACTATACTACATATAAAAAATCAAGATAAATAATTTTTTTAAGTTTCGGTGTTTTTATTTTATACATTTAATAATAGAAAAAAGATATATATTTCAAAGTGAGTTTGACCTGAGTTGTTATTCACTTTAACCTGTTATAGTGTGTTTCTATACTTTGAATTTTCAGTTTCTTAAACGCCTTGGAAAACGGAACTGCAAAATATATATCTTTTTTCTAAATATTATATTTTTGCAAAAAACCGAAACTTAAAAAATAATTTTTTACTCTCAGTTTTTTTATAATATATAATCAATTATAAAAAAAATTTATATTTCAAAGTGAGTTTGACAGTGAGTTATTATTCACTTTAACATGTTATAGTGTGTTTCTATACTTTGAATTCTCAGTATTTTTAACGCCTTGGAAAACAAAGCTTTTAAATATATATCTTTTTTATAAATTATTTAATAAATCAAAATACTAGTACTTAAATCGCTAGTATATTGACATAGTATAGTTAAAATGATTTAATAAAAATAGTAATTTTTAAGGAGGAATAAAGTGAAATATAAATATGAAAGAAAAATAAATTATTATGAAACAGATAAGATGGGAATTGTACATCACTCAAATTATATTAGATATTTAGAAGAATGCAGAAGTAGATGGCTAGAAGAATTAGACCTTTCAATGGAAAAGTTAGAATGTGAAGGATATACTATTCCAACATTAGAAGTTAATTGTAAATACAAAAGTCATGTTACAAGCGGTGATATTTTAATAATAGAGCCATATATAACAGAATATAATGGAATAAGAATGACAGTTAAATATAATGTTATTGAAGCAAAGAATAAAAACACAGTTATAGAAGCATATACAATTCATTGCTTTACTGACAAAAATTTAAAACCAATTAACATGAAAAAGAAAAATATAGAAATATATAATAAATTTAAAGAGATAGTTGTAACATAATATACATTTAAAACATCTTCATTATCTATTTTATTAGATAATAAAGATGTTTTTAAATATATACTTAAATTCTAACTATGTATAATCCAATAATTGCTAAACCTAACAAAACCCTATAAATAGCAAAAATCTTAAAACTACCTTTTTTCAAATACTCAAGTAAAAACTTAATAACAATAACACCAACAATAAAACTAGACAAAACACCAATAAAAAAAGGCATATCTAAAACAAAATCTTTAAATTTATAAAGAGTTGCACCAACAACAATTGGTGTTGACAATAAAAAGGAATATTTTGCTGTAGACTCTCTATCAACACCCATTAATCTTCCAGTTGTCATTGTAACACCTGAACGAGATACTCCTGGTATAAAAGCTAATGCCTGAGAAAAACCAATTAAAAATGTTTGTCTAAAAGACATCTGTTTATAGTCAGTTTTTGCAGGTGCATTTTTATCTACAAAATATAGCACAATTCCCATAAATATTAATGCTCCAGCAATTACTAAAGGCATTTTTCCTAAACTGTCTCCTATAAAATGATCTAGCAAAAATCCTATTGCTCCTCCTGGTATTGTTGCTATAACCAAATACCAAAACATTTTTCCTTCAAATGTTTTTTCTTTTTTTACTACTTGGTTATATCCTCCTTTTATTAATGAAATCCAATCTTTAAAGAAAAATAAAACTATTGCTAATAGTGTTCCAAAATGTAATGCTACATCGAAACTTTCTGTCATTTTCCAATTAAATATCCATGGTATTATATTTAAATGTGCTGAACTTGATATTGGTAATAATTCAGTTAATCCTTGGACTACTCCTAATATTAGTGCTTGTAATATTTCATTCATATTCTATCTACTTCCCTTCATTTTTCCTCGCTTTGTTATTATCATCATGATTAATGTTTACAAAATTTCTTTCGAAATTTTGCATAATATATCTGTAATTCGCCTCGTTCAAGTAGCTATCTTATTTTTTATATATTTCTCTTAATACATTATATACTGTTTCTTTTATAAATTCTGCTGTTGTAATAGGTGCAACTTTTCCTGGAAGAGCTAATGCCCATATCAATTTTAAATTTTTTTCCTTTGCAGCCTTTTTATCAATACCACCTGGATTAGAAGCTAAATCGACTAGTAAACAATCATTTTTTACATATCTTAGTCTTTCTTCTGTTAATATTAAATGAGGTACTGTATTTATAATTGTATCATATTCAGATAAATTTTCTCGAATTGTATAAATATTTGTTTCCAAATGTCCATATGCTTTAATCCATGCTAAGTCTTCATCTTTTCTAGCAGCACATGTTACATTTGCTGAAAGTGCTTCTAATTTCTTTGCAAGGACTTTGCCTATTCTTCCAAATCCTAGTATTAGAACATTACTTCCATGTATTATTTTATTTGTATTTTCTATTATTATTTCTATTGCTCCTTCTGCTGTTGATATAGTATTTAATACTGCAAGTTCTTCTCTTTTCATAATATCTATTATTTCAATGTATTCATCATTTGCCATATCATAGATTTCTGGAGATATACTCCCTGCTATTAATATTTTTGCATTTATTACACTCATAAATTCTCTTATAGAAATTTGTTTATCACTAAATGCTACATTTATTTCTTTTCCATTACTTGAAAATGGAATTGGTCCTATTATTATATCAGAATTTTTTACTGCCTCTGTTAGTTTTTCACATAGCTGTATATTTTGAACTCCTTTTAATTCTTCTGCATTTTCTAATCCATATGCAAATACTTTATTTCCATCTTTTGCTAACATTTGTGCCAATTTAACTATTCTTAAATCTCCACCTACTATTGTAAAATTTGTACCCATAAAAACCTCCATAAATGTTTTACTTGTTTTTTATAAACCTTTAATGTAACTTTATTATTATTATATTTTATTTTATGGTTTTTATGCTTTATACTATAAAGAAGATTTAAGTTTTAGTCTTTTTATGTTTATAAATTTGATTATAGAAAAAAGATATATATTTCAAAGTGAGTTTGACAGTGAGTCATTATTTACTATAAGCTGTTATAATGTGTCTCGATAATTTGAATGTTCAGTATTTTAAACGCCTTGGAAAACGGAACTAAGAAATATATATTTTTTTCTAAAAAATTAAATATTTCAAAAAAACAAAGCTTAAATCTTAATCTTATATTGCCAAAATCATTATAACATCAAAAATCTCTTTGATTTTCATTATAAAAATCATCTTGTTCTATAAATTTTTCATAATTTTGTGGTGCTTCTTTTTTTAATAGACCAATATCATCATAACTCAAACTACTAGTTATTTCAAACATATCATCTAAATGATTTTTAGCTTTTAGCTCTTTTTCAGTAAATATTGTTTTATAATCTTTTATTTCAAAATTAAAAGGCATTGGAATTTTTGCTATAACTGGAATAAATATAGGATCTTTCTTTATTTTTGGAACAACTTTGGATGCATCAATATCTATTGCTATTTTTGCATATTTTATAGCATTCTCTTTATCGCCTTTCATCATAGATATTTTTGAAAGTTGGAAATAACTTTCTGCTGATAATTCTTCATCTTCAATTGCTTCAATAAAGTATTTTTCAGCCTCATCTATCTCCTTAAAAATTAAAGCAATTTGTGCTAAATAATATTTAGAGTGATAGCAAAGAGAATTAATTTCAGCAGCTTTTTCATAGCAAATTTTAGCACTTTTAAAATCATTTAACATAGTATATACCAAACCTAAATTATAATTTATATCATAATCCATTGGATGATATTTTAAAGCATCTTGATATATATTTGCTGCTTCTTTATACATTTCTTTCTCTATCAAAATTTCGCCTAATAATTCAGTTGCTTTATAATATTCTGGTTTTTTACTTAATAAACTAAATAGCATTTCTTTAGCCTCATCTTGTTTTTGTAAATTATTTAATAACTCTGCTATTTTAAAATATGAATCATAATCTTTTTTATTGGCATCTATTGCTTGTACATATTCGTCAATTGCTTTTCTCATTCCACCTTCCAATTCATATATTTCTGCTAACATTTTGTGACCTATATAATTTGTAGGATATTTTGTAACTAATTTAATTAATTGCTCTTTTGCTTTTTTATTATTTCCTATTTTCAAATATATTTTTGCTTTTAGTACATTTAATACTTGTATTAATGGTATTTCTTTTTTTTCTAAAATTATTACTGAAACAGGAATTAGTATAGAAACTATGTATTTTAACATAGTTATTACTATCCCTAAATTAGTTTTTGCAAATACTTCTATGAAATTTAATGCTATTCCTATAGCTCCTAAAATTAATATACCTACATAATTAGTGTCATTCTCTTTTATCATTTTATAAAAAATATTTATAAAGAAAACAAATGCTAATATAATAAATATTAATTGTTCTACTATTTTCATAACTTTATCATTCCTTCTTGTTCTTCTTATCTATTTTATTGCATTTTTTATCATTTGTCTAGTACTAATTTTCATTTAAGTTTCTAGTTTTCTATAGATACTATTTTTATTATAGAAAAACGACATATATTTTAAAGCAAGTTTGACAATGAATCATTATTCAAGTTAAGTAGTTATAATGCGTATCTATAATGTAAATATTCAGTATCTTAAACGTCTTGGTTGCTGGAGTTGTACGCAACGATAGTGAGTTACAAATCTAGTATACGTTAGCTGAACGAAACTGCAAAATATATATCTTTTTTCTATTAAATATAATATTTGAAATTTAAACTAATTTTAAGTATAAGTAAATTAAATATTACTATAAATCCTATAATCTCTCAATATTTTTCTCACATAATTATTAGTCTCTTTATATGGAATATTTTCAACATCTGAACCATCAGACTTAATAATACCATTTTCAATCCAATTATCAACAGTGCCAATACCTGCATTATAAGCAGTAACAGCAATCTCTATATTTTCATATTTATCAATTAAAATTGATAAATACTTAGTACCAAAATTAATATTAGTTTCGGCATCTAAAAGTAGATCATTAATACTATTTTTCATTTTATTATCATATTTAATAACCTTCATAATATCCATTGCTGTACTTTCAAGTAACTGCATTAAACCTATAGCACTTTTATTCGATTGAGCCTTAGGATTAAAGTTACTCTCTGCTTTTATCACTGCATAAACTAGATTTTCATCAATATTATATTCATTTGCATATTTTAATACATATTCACTATATTTTTTAGGATATAAAAATTGTATATAATAATCCCTAGTAACTACTAATAAAATCATTATGCACATTATTATAATTAAAATTGCTATAGGTTTACTTTTAGAAAACATATATAACTCCTTTTTGTCCATTTTTGCCATGTCCATCAGGGACATAGACACATTACTTACATTCGTACCAGTTACCAGCTTCTGATACCTCTGCAATTAATGGTATCTTTAATTTTACTGCATTTTGCATTTCATTTTGTATTATATTTTTTACTTCATCTGCTTCTTCTATTGGTACTTCTATCATCATTTCGTCATGTACTTGCAAAACTATTTTCGATTTTAATTTTCTATTATTTAATTGGTTAAATACATTTATCATTGCTATTTTCATAATATCTGCAGCTGTTCCTTGCACAGGTGTATTCATTGCTGCTCTTGCTCCAAATTGTCTAACCATATAATTATTTGATTTTAATTCTGGTATATATCTTCTTCTATTAAACATTGTTTCTACATATCCAGTCTCTTTGGCAGTTTCTGTGACTTTTTTCATAAAATTGTCTATACCTTTATATTCAGTTAGATAGTCTTCTATATATTTTTTTGCTATTTTTCTTGATATTCCTAATTGTTCTCCTAGTCCAAAGTCACTTATTCCATATACTATTCCAAAGTTTACTGCTTTTGCATTACTTCTTTGTTCTTTTGTTACCTCTTCTATTGGTGTTTTAAATACTTTTGATGCCGCTTGTTTATGAATATCTTGATTTTCTTTAAATGCTTGTATCATGTGTTCATCTTCTGACATATGTGCTAATACTCTCAGTTCTATTTGTGAATAATCTGCATCTATATAGATTTTTCCTTCTTCTGGTTTGAATATTTTTCTTACTTGTTTTCCTAATTCAAATCTTGTTGGTATATTTTGCAAGTTTGGTTCTGTTGAGCTTATTCTTCCAGTTGCTGTTATTGTTTGATGAAAAAATGAGTGTATTCTTTTTGTTTTTGGGTTTATATATGGTTTTAATCCTTCTACATATGTTGAGTTTAATTTCATTAATTGTCTATATTCTAATATTTCTTCTATTATTGGATTTTCTCCTTTTAGTTTTTCTAATACATCTACATCTGTTGAATATCCGCTTTTTGTCTTCTTTACAACTGGTAATTTCATTTTTTCAAATAAAATTTCTCCTAATTGTTTTGTTGAATTTATGTTGAATTTTTCTCCTGCTAGTTCATATATTTGTTTTGTTTTTATTTCTAATTGTTCTTTTAATTTGTCTCCAAAGTTATCTAATTCTTTTTCATCTGCATAGATTCCATTCCATTGCATGTTTGCTAATACTTCTACTGTTGGCATATCTATATTATAAAATAAATCTATTGCATTTATTTTTTCTAATTCTTTTGTCGTTTTTTCTTTTATTTTGTATATTAGATATGAATAAAATGTATATATTTTTTCATCTATTTTATTCGATTCTTCTTTTTCTTCAAGTTCTATCTCATCAAATAAATTTATTTGCTTTGCCTCTTTATTTGTATCTTTTTTCAAATATTGATTAATATCTATTTCTAAATATTGTTCTGATAAATTTTCAATTTTTATTTTATTATTTGATGGATTGATTATATATGCTGCTATTCCAATGTCATATTTTATTCCTTTTATGTTTATTCCTTCTTGTTGTAATAATATATATATTTTACTTAAATCTATTCCTATTTTTGATATTTCTTTATCTTCAAATATTTCTTTTAATTTTTGAATTTTATCCTTTTCTTTTAAGTTTATATAATATGATTCATTATCTTTTTGATTAAATATGCCTATTCCTAGTATTTTTTCTTTTATTATTTTTTCTTCATCTTCATCTTTTTCAGTATTTATATAAAAAATCATTTCTTTTTGTTGTCTTAATATTTCTTTAGCTTCTTCAATAGTTTTATTTCTAATTTTATAAAGTTCATCTAATTCACTTACTTCTGTCCTATAACTTCCAATTCCGATTTTCAACTTCTTCTAATAAGTTGAATTTTTCAATATATCTTTTAAAATTCAATTCCTTAAATATTTCTAAGACATGCTGTTTGTCCCAATCTTCTATTTTTAGTTCTTCTAATGTATCTTCTAGTGGTACTTCTAAATTTATTTCTCCTAATTTTTTTGATAGAAATGCTAATTCTTTATTTTCTAATAATTTTTCTCTTTGTTTTCCTTTTATATCTGTTTCTTCTTTTTCTAGTTTTTCATATAAATTTTCTATTGTTTTATATTTTTTTATTAGTATTAATGCTGTTTTTTCTCCTATTCCTGGAACTCCTGGTATATTATCAGATGTGTCTCCTTGTAACCCTTTTACATCTATTAATTGTTTTGGTTCTACTCCATATACTTCTTGTACTTTTTCTTTATCAAATATTTCTGTTTCTGTTTTTCCTGCTTTTGTTCTTGGTATGTGTATTTTGATTTTGTCTGTTGCTAGTTGAAATGTATCTCTGTCTCCTGATAATATTATGACTTCTAATCCTTTTTTTGAGCCGTATCTTGATAATGTTCCTATTATGTCATCTCCTTCATAACCTTCTTTTTCTATTATATCAATATTCATTGCTCTTAATATGTCTTTTATGATTGGCATTTGCTCTGCAAGTTCATTTGGCATGCCTTTTCTATTAGCTTTGTAACCTTCATATAATTTATGTCTTTCTGTTGGTGCTTTTAGATCAAATGTTACTCCTAAATATTGGGGATTTTCTTCTTCTAATAATTTAAATAAGATTGCTAAAAATCCATATATTGCATTTGTAAATTTTCCATCTTTTGTTGTTAATGCTCTGCTTCCCATTATCCCATAAAAAGCTCTATTCATTATGCTATTTCCATCTATTAACACTAATTTATCCATATAATTTAAACCTTTCTCTTTGATTTTGCTTTTTCTTTTGATGTTCTAACCAGCCTTAACATTATGTTTTATGACCATTTTTTTACAGTTGACTATAATATATTCTGACTTATTTTTACCTTAAGTAATCATCATTTACATCTAAACCTAAATGTTCAGTTTCTTTTTCATTTTTATTAGCTAAAATTTTATCAACTTTCTTTATATGCTCTGAAAATTTTGTTATTATATCATTTTTTACATCTTCACGTATAGGAATACCTATGTTTTTTTCTACATTTTTTATTGATTTTTTTAAATTCTCCATTCCTAACTTATTTCTTAAATCTATTATTACTTTATTCATAGATTTGTCTGACCATTTTATAAATTTTTCTAATTCTTCATAATTATTACTAATTAATGAACTCTCTCCTAATGGATTAATACGTAATTCATTTTTATAAAAATCTCTGAAAGCTAGTCCATGCTCAAAATCTCTTACCAAATTTGCATCATCTTTATTTTCTTCTATAATCCAATTATCTGAATGTCTATCTTGATTTAATATTAATAAATCCTTAATATGTGTTATACTTAATTGTTGCATTATCTTAAAAACAATTTCTTGTTTATTCTTAAAATCTCTATAGTGATATTCTAAAGCATGCCATATTATTTCAAAAATATTTCCTGATGTATAAAAAAACATTTCATAATCATCTGCTAAAACTTTCCCATACTCTTTATCCTTTGTCTTAAATATTTGTTTTTTTAAACTTTCTTCATATTCTTGTAAAATGTCATATCCTTTAATATATTTATATCCATCTTTTTCAAAACTTTCTGATATTACTCCATAGGCTCCATTTATACATGCTAAATCATATTTTATATTTGTAATTTCAGCATAATCTAACATTTCATTAACAATTAATTCAGTAATTGCATCTTGATAGCTACATTGTTTAAAAAAATAACTTTTTTGATTAACGTTTATTTTATACAATTTGAAAAACTGTGTAAGATCTTCAATTATTCCTTGATTTTTTAGCTCCTCAAAGTCTTCTTTGAATAACAAATCTAAATCTATATATCCATCTAACCTATCCATATTTCCCTCCATTGCTATAGTTCACATCAACTTTAAATTAATACTATTACTTAATATTTAATTTTAAATTAATCTTTTATTTTTACACTTTTCTTATTATAAAAATCTGCTACTGCTTTATTTTGCCAATCCTTTACATCTTTTGTAATATCTGAAGAAAAAAGTAAAAATGGTCTTACATTTAATTTTTTTACTTCTACATCATATATTGATTTATTGTTATATAAATCTATTCTTTGCTTCATTTGCATATCATATTGATATGCTTCTCCTGATTGTATAGATTGCATTGCAACATAACTATTCATCATTTTATAATCTTTGGATATAGCAAAAATTCCAAATATAATAAAAATTACGCATAAATACTTATAGTCTTTTTTTATTACAGTAATGTTTATTTTATTATTCAAATATCCTAACCAATAGCCACTATTCAATATTATTAACCAATACATTGAAAAATAAATTATATTAAATAATCGTGCTGGTATTGCTCCTCCTTGTGCATATAATGGAGGTGTAAATTGAGCTGAAAATATTCCAAATGTTATTATTGTAAATAATATTGGCATCTTAAATTTATAATTTATTTGTTTTATTATATTTAATATTATTGGTATCATAATTAAATATACCCATAATGTAGATAAGTTTGTCCATTTTTTTATATAAATAAAAGCACATTCTATTGATAAAAATATTGAATCTATTGCATTCATTTTTTGCATTGTACTCTGTCTATTTGCATTTCCTGGTGCTAACATACTAATAATAAGACTAATTAAGCAAATTGCAAAAATTGCACAGACATACATGCTTGTTTTATCTTTTTTTAGTATTAAAATTAAAGATATTGTAGCTATTATCATATTAAATACTAATGCTGTTGTGTAATTTGTTCCACCTATGAATATTGATAATAAGATTGCTATTATAAGATTTCTTATTTTTCTTTTACTATACTTATTAGTATTGTTAGAATTTTTATCTTTATTATCAATATCATCCATTTTTAATAATTTTAGTATTACTCCAAGTAAAATTAACATTATAGAATATGAAAATGTGTAATATATTGATCCATTATACCAATAAAATGATTGAACAGCATATGGTACAAATTGTATTGAAAATATTACTATTATTGATATTACAAAACTATATACCTTTTGTTCACATTTTAAATAGTCTTTTAAAATTATTTTCATAATATACATATTTGACATTATAAATGTTGACAGCAATAATATAGTTGTTAATGGATATAGTTCTTCTCCAAATACTGCTGGTTGTATTGCCATTAAAAATATTGCTGTATATGTTCCTTGCCACTCATTATATGTTTTTTTTACTTGTTCTCTGGCTGTTTTTATTACTTCTATTATTGAGTGCGTTTTTTCCCATGTTTGATGTGTGAGTATTCCATATGAATAATCATCTGCACTTGAATGATTATATTTTGCTATGTATATTAATGGTGCTATTGTAATTATTATTAGCAATATACTTAGTATTGTATATTTTCTGTTTTCTTTCATTTGTTTTTCCTTTATTTTATCTTTTATATTATGTTTTCTCTAAATAATAAGTTATTTCAAAAAGAACTTAAACATAAAGCTTTTTAACATACTTCTTTTATTATATTTTTCTTTTATTAATTATTTTAGTTTTATAATCTTCTAATATTTTTTTATAATTATTAATATCTATTTCTAAGCTTTCTATTTGTTTTTCATATAATTGTAATAATTCTTTTTTTTCATTTTCTTCTATGTTTTCTTCTTCTATAATACCATTCTCATAATCTTTTTGCAATTTTAGAAGTTTATTTTCTTTTCTGAGTTCATCCAAGCTGTTATCTATTTTATTGATTTCTATACTATAGGTTTTATTTGAGTTTTCTGTTTTGTTATATATTTTTTTCTTTAAATATGTGATTATTTTTTGAAAAATATTTGATTCTTCTTTTTTTATTAAGCTTTTTTCTTCCATATCTTATGTATCCTTTTTTATAAAATTTTATTTGGTTTGAGTATTTTCTGTTTCATTGACTTTATTTAATACATTTTTAGCTTCATAAATTTTAGCTTCCAACTCATTCTTCTTTTGTTGCAATTCATATTTTTTTGATTTTGCTTCCTGTAATTTACTAGTATTTTCTTTTAAAGTTAATCCATATTTTTCTATTACTTTTTTGATCTCATTAATGGATCCTTCTCCCATACCTTTCATTTTTCTAAATTCATCTTCTGTTCGTTTTGATATTTCTCCTAACGTATCTATTCTTGCTTTTTTTAACATATTATAAGCTCTACATGATAAATTAATTTCTTCTATTTCAATATCATTAACATCTCTATTTTTTATTCGTTCTTCTTCTCTTTTTCTTTTTCTTTCTTTTCCTATCTCATTAATATTTTTTATAAATTCAATAGCTTCAATGTTTTCTTCATTATTAATAAACTTCCTAATATTTTCATCTTTGTTTAAGTTATTATTTATTAATATTTCACTTTCATATAAATTATTTATTAATTTATCAATTGTGTTTTTTTCTTCATTAGTAAACAGTTCTTTATTTTCTATATCATCTAAATAATAACAATATTCCTTTCTTTTAGAAGGATGTTTCAATTTACTAAGTGCTGACATTGCAATTATTCTTACTCTTTCGGAACTTACTCCTATTTCATTGCCTATAGTTGGTAACTTTTGTATACAATCTTCTTTTCCAAATCCATATTTTCTTTCAATTATATATTTTTCTCTCTCATTTAAAGTTTCTAACATTATACTTTTAAGTTTTTTGCTTGAATATAATTGTAATTTATTATCTTTTGGATCTTTTTTTATAATGTCATAAAATAATTTATCATATTTATCAGTATAAGTATCAATGTCTAATACATTCTTAATTAAAGAGTTCTCTTCAATTCTATCTATTTGTCCTTTTCTATATAAATCCATAAAATTTTTTATTGTTCCATATTTTCTTTTTATTTTCTCGTCTATTGTAGTATTATCAGTAAGAGTTATATTATATTCTTTTAATTGTTCCAAAATATCACTAAATGACCTTTTGTTCAATTTTTCTAATTCTTTTAATTCTTTTAATGTTAATAAAGAGACATCTCCTAAATTATTTACACCTAAACGTTTAAAATACCAATTTACACGAATTGGAAGATCTAATTCCTCTATTTTAATATCTCTAATATTTCGTGCATTTTTTATTCTCTGATTTATGTTCTTTATAAAACTAAAATCTTTTTTATTTTCACAAATAATCTCAGTATTAATTTTTTTATAATTTAAATTATCCTTATCTATAACCTCACTTAAATATAGTTTCTCTATTAAATTTTCAATTATTATTTTTTCATCATCATTCAATATCTGTTCATTCTCTTTTATTTTTCTTAAATCATAACTAAATTTTTCTCTTAAACGTGGATTTCCTAATTTATATAATGCTTTTTTTTCAGTATCTGCAATATATGTTGTAGTTACACCGAATTCAGTTGCTATATCTTTTAAAGTTCTTTCTGATTTTTCTAATGTTAATCCAAATCTATTATTAATTATATATTTTTCCTTTTCTGTTAAAGTTTCTAGCATTGTTTCATTAAGTTTTTCACTAGAATATAATTCAAAGATATTGTCTTTTAAGTCTTTATTCATAATAGCACAATATAATTTATTATATTTATCTCTATTTGGATTAAAATCAATATCTAATACATTACTAATTATTGAACCTACTAGTGTCAATTCTTCCTGACTTAATTTTCCTTCTTTATATAATTTGTTAAATTTATCTACTGTTTCGAAATTCTTTACAATATGATATATAATTTTTTCCGATTGTCCATATTTCTTTGATAATTCCTCTATTTGTCTACTATATCCTAAATTTTCATCTATATTTCCTTCTTTATATTTCAAAATTTGTTCAGGTGTAAGCTTGTTTTTTGCATTCTGAGACCCAATATACATATAATATGATTTCATTTTTTCATATTCTTCTTCTGTTATATTATATTTATGTAATATTTCTTCATTTTTTTGGTCAGACATTTCTATTTTTGGATATCTTTTGCACCATTTTGTTAACATTTTTATTTTTTCATCCATTGAACTTCTTTTCTCATTAGACATTTTGTTCCCTCCAATAATTTTTCCTATACTATTAATCACCTATTTCCATTTCATCTTCTATTATTTGTTCTTTTTGATTTCTTTGTTCTATTA
This sequence comes from uncultured Clostridium sp., assembly GCA_947646915.1. Taxonomy (GTDB): domain Bacteria; phylum Bacillota; class Clostridia; order TANB77; family CAG-508; genus CAG-269. The sequence continues at coordinate 35,229 of CANSII010000008.1, forward strand.
TATTAATCATGTTGTCTACATCTTCCCATGCTATATATGTTATTGAATTATCATTATTAAGAATACCTAATCTCATCATCAAATTTGCTTCATTTTCTTTTGCAGTTTGATATAGTTCATTAACATCTTTTAATTCTCCTACTTTAATTACATTACCTTCTTTTATTACTCTTACTGAATCACATACTAAATTGTCAAAATCATATAATATTTGTTTTGAAGTATCTAAATTGTCATAACTAGTTGTATATATATTATCACCCTGTTTGAAACTAATTCCATCTTTAAAATATTTTTCAAATATACCTTTTTGTTCTTCTACTTCTTCTACATTTTCAGTTTCATTAATTACAGGTTCTTCTGTTTCTTCTTCTTTTATTATTGGTGGTCTTTTTCTTACAGTTTCTTGCTCTGTAGTTTGCTCAATTACTGTTTTATTTGGTTTATTATCACTTTTTATACAATCTAAAAAAAATGGTATAGATATTCCTAAAGCTGTTGCAACTGCTATAATTTGTAATATTTTACCATCGCTTATTAAAATATCACTTTCTTCATCATCAATGTTATAATTATCTTTATTTATATCTTTTGAAAATGTTTCAGTATTAATTGATATATTATTCATGAGTTTTACTATTTTATCTTTTATTACATTTAAAGGTCCTCTATTATTCTTTTCAACTTTATAATGTTTACCTTCCTTTTTTTTAGGCACTTTTATTTCTGTTTTTCTATTTATATCTGTCGCTTTTTCTATATTTGTGATTATATCTTCATTTTTCCCTTGTATTGATATTTTGTTATTAATTATTTCTCCATTATTTTCTTTCGTTGTTTTTTCTTCATTTTCGTCTTCTTTACCTTTCACTAATAATTTATTTTTTTGAATAAATATACTATATAGCCTACTACTAATTTTACTTAAAATATTTTTTTCTTTATTATTATTTTCTGCTTCTTTAATATTTGCTATTACACTCTTTTGAATATCTTTAATTTCTGATATTTCTAATTTTCCTTTTGTTCTAGCATCTTTATCATATGCTTTTTCAATAAGTTTATCCATTAATCCTAACATTTGTGTTTCTTGGTTATTATTATTTATAATTCTTTGTTTCATCTGTTCTTGAATATTGTTATAATTTGCCTTTTTATATGATTTGTTTTTTTGTGTAAATTCTCTTTCGACATCTTTACAATATTTTTCAATATTTTTTAAAATATTATCTATTTTATTACCATTTATTTCTTTAACATTATTTATACTATCTTGTTTTACTTGATTTTCAAACTCTTTTGCTTTAAAATATCTCTTTATAATTTGATTTTCCTTTTCCTTTATATACATATAATCTAATACTCTTGTAAATAATATTCCTACTTCTTTAGATAAATTTAAGGTATCAAAAATATAATTATAATCTCCCTCTTTAAATTGTTTCATTTTCTCAACAGCATTGTCACTTTTCTTTTCTAACTTCTTTTGAATCTTATCAAATATTTTAGTAAGATTTTTATATGAGATATATTCGTCATTTTTTAATATTACCTTTCTAAACCATTCTGTATATCCTTCATTTGCTCCTCTTCCAAATTCTTCTTCATTTACACCTATATGAAATAATGGAATTGTGATTTTATTTAATTTTTCTATAATTTTATTTACTTTACTATCTTTTATATATTCATAAAATTCTTTATCTCTACTTATTATCTTATATAATCCTGAAGATATAAATTCCCCTTTTTCATTTTTTTTAGCTAAAAATTTATGAACTAACTCATGCAAAATCGTTCTTCTGTAATATTTTATATCTTTATCAAATTCCATAGGATTCAATTTTCCATCTGTTCCTTTTGTATATAAAATTATTTTTGGCTCATCATTAACAGCTTCTCCTACGATTTCATTACTATAAGGTTTTAATTCTAATGTTTTAAACTCTTCTTCAAATTTTTTTATTACTTCTTCTCTATCAAAATTTCCATTACTATGAAAATATACTAATCCTAAAAATAACATTTTTGCTCTTATAATCTCTTCATCTTTCATAATTTTCACCTTTCCTTTACTAATTTCATTTATTAGTTCTAAAAATAGTAATATTAATTTTATTATTTTTTATTTTTAAATAATTCATTAGTTTTATATATATTATATTGCTCATAATTATAGCTTGTATCTATGCCTTTCATATATACTTCTTTATCATCTATTTTATCAATCAATGCTCCTTTTAACAAAAACTTTATTTCAGTATTTTTTATTTGACTTCTTTCCATTGCTAATAAATAGTCTTCTTTTTCTATTTTACTCCAATCTATTACCTTTTTAAGTTCTTTTTTTTAAATTGAATCTAGCCATATCCTTGTGATTCTTCCATTTCCTTCTCTAAATGGATGTGCTACATTCATTTCTATATATTTTTCTTTAATCTCATCAAAATTTGATTGTGGCATTTAATCTATTTTTTTAATGCTTCTTCAAAATATAATGCTTATGCAAATCTAAAATTATGTTTCGATATATTTTCCTTTCTTATTTTTCCTGCAAATTCATATATGTCTTCAAAAAGTGCTTTATGAATTTGTGATAATCCTTTAAATGTTCCTATTTCAATATTCTCTAATTCTTTTATTTCATATAGTTGTATTGTGTTTATTTTTGTAATTCTCTCTTCTTCCTTATTAAACTCTATTTGATTATCAATTCCTAATTTATTATCCAACATCGCTTTTGCCTCCATTACATCTTCTTTTTGTATCAGCCCTTAGTTCTTGTATTTCTTTATTATACATTTGTATTAGTTTGTCTATGTCTTCATTAGAAAGTTTGTCTTCTTTAATTTTCCTATTATCATACAATCGTTTTATCTCTTTTATTCTTTTTTCTTCCTCATTTTCTATTAATACTATTCTTTTTTTAAAGTCTTCTTTATATTTCTCTTTTTTTATTATTTGTTTTTCTTCTTCTTTTGAAAAAATGTTTCTTATTTGTGAAATAATTGTCCCATTACTATTTTTTAAATTATAACTCACCTATTTTCTCCCTTCTTATCTTGAGTATTTTTCTATTTTTTTTGCTAATCTTAAAACAAATATTCCTAATTTATAAAACATTTTGTTGTTCTTTAAAGCATGTCCATTATATATTAAATTCTAATTTATAATAGGTATCAATATCATTTATTAAATCATTCACATTTTCTTCGTTTAATTCATTTAGCCATTTTCTTAATTCATTAATTGTTATTATTTCTTCAATTGCATCAAAATATTTATTTTTTAATACTTCCATATCTCCTGATTTTGCAATAATATATGTCTTTAAATCCTCTAATATACTATGTTTATCTGTATTTGTTTTAATGACAAATGTTATTGGAAAGTGCATTACTTTATCCATATCTAACAAATATTTATCATATTTGTTTACCTCTGTTACTTGAAAAAATCTTCCAATTGGTCTCATTACGAAATCAATTCCACCGTCATTTGCATTTGTTCTTCCTGTTTTATATAATTTTAAATATTCTTTTTTTATATCCTCTAAATTTTTTCCTACATAAATATACTCATTTTTATAATGATTTCTTAAAATTGAATAAGATATAATCTCAAAAATTCTTGCTTCAGATTTCTCTTCTAACATATTATCTAAGATTTTCTTCTTTTCAGTTATATCTTTCATTTTTAATAAATTATCTAAATCATTTGATAATTTAAGATCTTTTTCTTTTAATAATTCAATATATTTTTCTATTACATTTATTACAGTTTGTGAAATATCAACATTGTTAATATAAATATAATCAATATGTAACAAATATTTACTTCCATTAATAACAATTAATTCTTTATTTGGAGTTTTTGTTACTTTATTAATAAATTCTCCATTTAATCTATTATTAAAAGCATGATTTTGTAATTTATTTCCTCCATATTGCATTTTACAAAAATTCCACAATTCAGTATACTCAAATCCATCACATTTTTTATACCCTTCTTTATTGTTGTAAAAATTATTGTTAGTGTAATAAACTAATATGGAATAAATAGCATAAATATTTCCTAAATTTCTTCTAGATTTCGAATTTCCTTCTATTGCACCAGTTTTTATATCTAAATATCTAATTAAATCAGATTTATCATAGATCTCATTATATAATTCTCCAAAATCATTAATTAAAATTTCCTTTATAAATTTTTTCATATTTATCCTTCTTTCAACAATAGACTTATTTGATTTTCGTTTATAAAACTACTTTTATTTCTTGACTTGGTCTTTTTTACTCTCTCTTTCTTTATTTGTTCTCCATTATAGTCATTTGCTATATTAGTTCTTCTAATTCCAATTTTGTAATAATCTTCATTTAACTCAATACCTATAGCTTTCCTATTATTTTTTATAGCAACAGCAGATGTAGTAAATGTTCCACTGAATGGATCTAAAACAACATCATTTTCATTACTTGATGCTAAAATAATTCTTTCTAATAAAATTTCTGGTTTTTGTGTTGGATGATTTTCGTATTCTTCCATTCTAAATCGTACTCTATTAAAGTTCCATACATTTCCTGGTACTTTTTGTGTATTATATGGTGTTGGTACTTTTTTTCTATAATCTATTAACTTCCTTTTTGCACCTGTTTTTGCTTCTACTAATATATCTTGATAATTAAATGTATATTTACTTCTCTTACTTTTTGTACACATTAGTATAGGCTCATACAATGAACCAAAAATTTTTTTAGATTGAACTCCACTTGAATCATAACTCCATACTATTCTTGATACTACATTATATTTTTCAGAACAATACACATCTAAATAAGACATATATTGAGTTGCAGTCATAAAATAAAATGTTCCATTATCAGTTAAAACTCTAAAACATTCATCTATCCATTTTTTACACCATTCAATATATTCTTCAGTGGAATTCCATTTATCTTTATTATTTCCAAAATTTTTTCCTATATTGTATGGTGGATCTGCAAAAATTAAATTAATTGAATTACTGTCTATTTTTTTTAGCTCATCTACACAATTACCTAATATAACTATAGAATTTTGGTTATACATATATTGACTGAAATCTATTTGTTTCATTTTATCAAAATTCATTTTTACCTCACATAATATCATATATTATTTTTATTTTTCAAATTAGTGTTTCCTTACTACTCTTTAAATTATAACTCACCTATTTTCTCCCTTCTTATCTTGAGTAATCTCTTGTAACCTTGCTTTTTCATTCTTATTTCTCTCATTTTCTGCTAATCTTCTTGTTTGTTTTAATGTATTTATTTTTTTAATTCTATTTATTTTTCTTAATAAATCTCTAAATGATTTTTCTTCTATTATGCCTTCTTTTAGCCATTTATCTAAATTTTTTCCGATTATATTTTCTTTATTTTCTACTTTTTTTGCCAATCCTAAAGCACTTAAAATGCCTACTAATCCACATACATTTGAATAACCTTTTGAATTTGTATTTTGCATTTTCACTTGTACCATATAGTTTGGAGTTTTTATACTTTCTAATTTTTCTGTTTCTTCATTGTTTTTGTTTCTTATTTTTTCTTTTGCTTCATTGTATTCCTCTTCAGCTTCAATTGGAAGCATAATTGTATAATTATAAATATCAATATTTTCGTCAATTGGTACTAGATAGTATTTATCTAAATTATAGTCATCAAATGAACTTGAAGTTTCTTCATCAACTATTATATCTACAGCTGTTAAATCAACCCAATAATATTCATCATCTATTTGAACTAAATTCCATGTATGATTTAGTCCATCAGTTTTAAATGATTTGATTCCTGCTTCTGTAAACAAATTTTGCGCAAATGTAGTATAACCTTGGCATACTCCTTTTCCTTCTATTACGCTGTAATACAAACACTCTCCCCAACCTTTTTTTATTTTTTCAGACTGGTCTTCTATAGAATCGATTGAATAATCGTATTCCATATTTTTTATAACATATTCACTTAATGCTTTTATTTTCTCCTTTTCGTCCATTTCTTCTACTATCACTTCAGATGCAATCTTCTGCAATTTATGCTTTATTTCTAAGCTTCTTTCTGAAAAAGGATGTTTAATTCCATTATTATAACAATATTGTATTAATTCATCTGAACACATTCCTGCATTATTAATTTCAAAACCTACTATTTCCTTTAATTTAGGTAATGATTTTACTGTTTCTAATAACATTTCTGAACTTACACATTTTAGAAAACTAATGTTTAATGTTTCAATATTAGATCCTTTAATTGCACTTATATCTGATATAAAACAATTTAATGTATATGCTAAGCTTTCGTTATCAGTAGGAAATGGCTCTGACACTATCTCTATTCTTTCTTGAAAGTCTTTTACAATTAAGCCATTTAGATTGTATTTTTTAGAAGGAAGTCCAAAGGCTAGTTTTTTTAATTTTTTTAATCCTTGTAAACCATTTAAATTTGTTTCTTGAGTATCTCCAAAAATTGATATTACTTCTAAATTAGGACATCTTGTAAAATCAAATTTATTTATATGATCTAAAAAAGTTATTCCATCAATGAGAATATTTTTAAGTCTTTTAGACTTTATTTTTATGGTCTCATCATCTAAAAAACTAATATCAGGATTTGAAATTATTAATGTTTCTAAATTTGACATTGATGAAATTCCTTCTAGAAACTTTTTATCTATATAAATAGAATCCAACCACAACTTCTTACAATTTGAATAATCTAATTTATCATTTTTATATTCTTCTGCCATTGTAGAGCTATAGCCTTCAATGTCCAACATTATTCCTTTTTTGTATTCATTACTTACAGAACAATTTTCTATATCTAAATATAATTTTTTATGTTGTTCATATTCACTATTTAGTTCATCTATACAACTTTCAAATCCTTTTTCTTTATAATTTTTATATCGTTCTTTTACATTAAATAAATCATCTATGTATTTTGAATCATATATATAAAAATTTTCAAAATTTACATCAGTTATTTTTAAATTTTCAAGATCTCCTGATACTTGGCTTCCGTCAACTAATTCTAAACTAACATTCCTTCCATCTATTTTTATGCTTGAAATAAATTTATTACATGTTTTGTCTAAAATAATTTTTCCTGTTTTAAAGTCTTCTTGTAATTTTTCCTTAAATGTCTTCTCCTTTAGTGGTTCTGTATTTTCTTTATATTTTTCATTTTTTCCATCATTATTCTCAATATCTTCAATTGTTTTTGTTGGTATATTCTCACTATACCCTTGTATTTTTCCTTTACACCCTGATAAATTTAATGCTAACAGTCCTGCAACTAATAAATATTTTATTTTTCCTTTATATTTCATCTTTTCTCCTCTTCTATCTTTAACATCTATTATATTATATCATATTTCTCTCCTTTTTTGTATAAAATTGTAAAAAAATAGTGTTACATTATAATAATATGCACACTACTTTTTTATTTTACCTTTTGTCAATGCGCTTATCTTTTTCTATTTGTTTTTTATATCTATTTTCCTCTGAGAACACACATCCACAATATTTTTGCATATATAATCCAAGTTCTCTAGCTTTAGCTTGACCTTCTCTAAAACCAACTCTAAAATCCCTATACAAAAAATCTAATCCATATTTTTGTGCAATTTGCTCCCCTTGCATTTTTAACACATCATGTTTTTGATATGGACTAACTAAAAGAGTAGTAGAAATAGTATCAAAACCATTATCTTTGGCATGTTTTGCTGTTTGCTCTAATCTAACCTTATAACAATAATTTTGACATCTATTTTGTAAATCTCCAATTACATTTTTGCAAAACTCATCAAGTCCATAATCTTCTTCAAAAATTGCGTTTACATTTATACTCTTAGTATACTCTTTTAATGTATCCCTTCTTGTTTTATATTCAACGTATGGATGTATATTGGGATTGTACCAATATACTGTTGGTTCTATTTTTTCTTTTCTTAAACTGTCTATACAATACACACTACATGGTGCACAACAGGTATGCATTAATAATTTCATTTTTTTCTTTCACTCCACTTCGTTTCGTTCATCGTCATCCAAAAAATTCTTCGAATTTTTCGTCTGCCAAATCTTTTCTCTGAAGCCTTTTCACTTCGTTTCGTTCATCGTCATCCAAAAAATTCTTCGAATTTTTCGTCTGCCAAATCTTTTCTCTGAAGCCTTTTCACTTCGTTTCGTTCATCGTGATTCAAAAAATTCTTCGAATTTTTCGTCTGCTAAGTCTTATTTTTCATCTTTTGTATATACATATGGCTCTCCTTCAATCCATTCTATAATTAGGCTATCTTTATCTTTTTTACCCTTAATTGCATATACTTTTAAAAAGTATTCATTACCTTTTACTTTTACCTTTCCTAAATATTTGCCCTTTTCCTCTTTTTATTCAATGACAACATACTTCTTAAACTCCTTAATTTTATGATTATCTAAAGTATATAAATCTCTATTAGATTTTTTTATAACATAAACACAATTATCATTAAAATCAGAAATTTTGTCAAAATGATATTTACCAAAAGAATTAACCTTTCTAAATTCTACATATTTATTCTCATATTCCACAGTATCCACAAAATTTCTAGTATTATATTTTGAATAAAATAAGATATATATATAATTTACATTTTCATCAATAACAACTTGTTTTCCTTCTAAATTATCTACATACTGAATGACCTCTTCTAGATCACTTGCAAAAGTGCCATATTCATCGCAATCTTCTTGCAAATAGCATGTTATAAATAAGCCAAAGGACATCATATACAAAATTGCAATACTTATTGCTACTTTTTTTCTATCCCTTATTACTAAATAAATTCCAACTAAAGTATAGTAAATAATTGGTATCATTATAATGTTTAATCTATTTATATTTGGCTCACATATTATTGCTAAAATTATTGAAACAATAAACATTATATTAAATATAAAACTATATTTGATTTCTGCCTTTTTTTCTTTTTTAAATGAATCTATTGCTCCTATTATTGTAAATATAATTGAAAATATATAAATTGTACCTGTAGGGAGTATGCTGTTCCATTTTAAGCCATCATATTGTGTTACTAAAATTCGTAAACTAGATATTAAATTAGAAGTTGTACTTTTTAAGAAATTGCTTGAAAACATTGTTGTTAATTCTTTATATCTGTTTACTTCTAATTTTGGAATTGTTACAAATGGTAAATTAATTTGTTCTAAATTAAGTGTATTTATAATAACATATAAAATTATAGGCATTGATACAATTCCTACAATTACAATTGATATAATTGCTTGCTTTATACTTATTTTTTGATTTTTTATTAATATTATTAATAAAGGTATTAAAAAAGCTGGTAAAAAATAATATGAAGTTCCATAAGCATATGCTGATAATCCTGCTATTACAAATGATAAATAATATAGAATTTTATTATTATCTTCTAATCCTTTTATTAAAAAATATGTAAATATTAATATCAAATCAGGAAATAAATTTGATTCTAATCCCCATCTACTTTTCATTATGTGCCAAGGACATATTGCAAAAAAAGCTAATCCAATTATTGCTAATTTTTTATTTGATATTTTTCTTAGTAATAAATACATAACTATCAAAGAAATACAACCTAATATTGCCATTGGAAGTCTAATAGATAATACATTCAACCCTAATATGTGTATAAATGGTATTATTAAATAAGTTAATAATGCATTTTGACCGCTTCCCCATGCTACTAAAAATGCTGGTAATTTATTTCCGATTTCTATCTATTCCATAATTAATGATTGAAAACGCCTCATATCCTGCTGATGCTTCATCACAATTTAAAGCATTTGGCATACCTGTAATTCCAACTATTCTAATTAATATTCCTATTATTAATATAACAATAATAGATACCATGTATATATTTATTTTTTTATCTTTTAAAATTAGGAATTTATCTTCTTTATTTATATACTTCATATATACTAATCTCCTCAACTAATTCTAGGTTTTCTCTTATATATTTTATAACATTTATTGGAATTTGCCAATTTAAATTTAAATCTTTTCTTTTAATTAAATATAATATATTTTCATCTCTATGTTTTATTTTCTCAATTTGGCCTTCTTCTCCATCTTTTCCTATATTCCCTTTTAAAAACATATCATAATCTTTGTTATATTTATTTATTGGAATATTATATACTGTAGCTTCTGAATCTAATATATATACTTTTTTTCCTTCTTTTTCTTTTTGTAATATATATTCACCTATTTCATTTATCCTTTTTTCTAAATAATCATGTATCTGTATCCACTTATAATGCTCTATGTGTGTATTCTTTTCAGATTTAATATATGTATTAAGATTTTTCATGCTATTCATTAATATTATTGCAAACAATATAATCCATATAAATGCACTTGTTATTTTATATATTTTGAGTTTATTCTTTCTTTGTATTTTACAATAAATTATTTTTAATACATATACAACAACATATACTAATAAAATATCTACAATCAAACTTCCTATTAAAAAATGAATTTCATCTGATATTGGATACATTACTATTGCAATTGATAAACTATAAATAAGAAGTGTTATTAATTCTTTTTGATGTTTTTTTTCTATTTTTAACCTTTTTGATAATATTAATAATACTATAACTATAAGTATTGTTAGTGGTACTGCTACAGATAATATATTTATCTCCATTTTATCATTTTGTAGCAATTCTGTATAACTAATATTATTGGAAAAAGTCTTTATTCCTAAAATTGCATAATTTATAAAATCTGTTATTGCTCCAGAAAATATTAAATATACAACTAATATTCCAATTGGTATTAATATTCCAATTATTCTAGTTATAATAATTTTTGTATACACTTTTATTTGACTTTTATTTTCAATAAACAATATTTTATATATTACAATTATCCCTGCTAACAAAATACCTGTACTTTGTTTTGTACATATAGCAAGACCTGCTAATAAACCGTATTACAAAATCATATTTTTTGTTATATTCTGTTACATTTTCTAAATGTTTTATTTCCTGATATAAAATTATTAATGCTATAAGTAACACAGCAACATTATAATCAATACAATATATTTCTCTACATAAAAATCCAATTAATGCTGTTGATATTAAAGATATATTTTCTTCTTTTATTATTTTTCTAAATATTTTATATATCATAAATAAAATACTTGTCCAAATAATTGTTGCTAATATCCTTGACATTATTACTTCATTTGCTATTTTTAGAAAAAATGAAGTTATTATTGGAAGTAATGGTGTTGTTATCATGCTTATTTCTTTATATGGAGTTAATCCTTCTGCTACTACTCTTCCTGTATTATAATTCCATATTTCATCTAAATTTTCTATTGGTTTTATTATGATTATTGAGAAAACTGCTACAAAAATAGAAATAATTAATAATACATCTTTCTTTTTCACTTTTTTCATTCTCCATTTCATAAAACAAATTTATTCAAAATAATGTAATTTAAAGGCAAATAATATTAATTTGAAAAAATGAGTTTGACTTGAATTCTTATTATTCGGATTTATTATATTAACTATTTTTCAATACTATATCCTAGGTGGTTGTAAGCTGGAGGCAAAACAACCCTTCCCCTCAAAGTTCTAGCAATAAAACCAATCTGAATCAAATATGGTTCATAAACATCCTCAATAGTCTCAACCTCTTCACCAATAGTCACAGCCAAAGCCTCAACACCAACAGGTTTACCAGCATATTGAACAATCATAGTCTCTAACAACTTTCTATCAATCTCATCAAGCCCCAGTTCATCAATCTCCAATTTATTCAAAGTATGTTTAGTAATCTTCAAATCAATATCACCATCACCTAAAACAGAAGCATAATCTCTAACCCTTTTAAGTAGCCTATTTGCAATTCTAGGCGTCCCCCTTGACCTTCTAGCAACTTCTATAGCAGCCTGTTCATCAATATTAACATCTAATATTTTAGCTGTTCTTTTAACAATTTTTGTTAAATTTTCAACTGAATACAACTCAAGTCTATTTACAATTCCGAATCTATCTCTTAATGGAGTGGCAAGAGAACCTGCCTTTGTAGTAGCCCCTATTAGTGTAAACTTTGGCAAATCTAATCTTATTGATCTACTACTTGGACCTTTTCCAATAATTATATCTAATGTATAATCTTCTAATGCTGGATATAAAATTTCTTCCACATTTTTGCTTAATCTGTGAATTTCATCAATAAATAATACATCATGTTCTGATAAATTTGTTAATAAAGAAGCTAAATCTCCTGGCTTTTCTATTGCAGGACCTGATGTTATCTTTATATTTGCTTGCATTTCATTTGCAATTATATTTGATAATGTAGTTTTTCCAAGACCTGGTGGTCCATATAATAAGACATGGTCTAATGCTTCTCCTCTTTTTTTTGCTGCCTCAATATATATTTTCATATTTTCTTTAACTTTATCTTGTCCTATATATTCCTCTAATGTTTGAGGTCTTATCGTATTTTCTAATATATCTTCACTATCATCTTCTAAATTTGGATCTATTATTCTATCATCATTCATTTTAAAATCTCCCACATAATGCTATTTTACTTTATATAATCTTAATTTTTATCAATAAAATTTTCAATTATTTTTAACATTAAATTATTATCTTTTTTGTATTTTTTAGGATTAAAAGTCTTTGATTTTTCTATAGCTGTAGCCAATTCTTCAACATTTTCAATTCCTATTATAAAACCTAATTCATTAAAATTTTGAACAATTTCTATTTGGTGATTATTTACATGTTCCTGAAATTCATGCAATCTTGGAACCGCTATCACTTTTTTATCTTTTTCAATTGATGAAATTATAGAACCTACTCCTCCATGAGTGATTATTAAATTTGCTTCCTTTTGTAGTTCCTCTAATTTTTCTCTTGGTATCAGATCAAAAATTTGCATTTTATCTGAATTAAATTTTGTATATCCTGCTTGTACTATCACATCTTCATTAATTACTTTATTTTCTATACAGTTTTCCACTTTTTCTAGTAATCTGTGGAAACTATTATTTTGTGTTCCTAATAATACTAGTATCATATTTACCTCCGAGTAAATGTCCAAAGGGGACGTTTCTTTTCACTTCGCTTCGCTCGTTCATCGTCATCCAAAGTTTTTTTCAAAAACTTCGTCTGCCAAATCTTCATATTAATATATTGATCCTCCATATACTGCTTTGGGGTAGAGCTCTAGCATTTCCTTCCATTGTACTATAAATAGGTCTGCTATTGGATATATTAATCTTCCAGTTGCTGTTTTTTTGTTTCTGTTTGCAAATGTTTCTATATATATTATTTTGCTTCCAAATATTTTTCCTATATAACACATTGGTCCTGCTGTGTGTGTTCCTGTTGTTATTATTATTTGAGGTTTTATTTTGATGTATAAATATATTGTTTTTATACATAAGTATATATATTTGAATATGTATGTGAATATTTTTGCTCTTGTTCCATATGGCAAGTAGTATATTTTTTCTCCATATTTTTGCTTTAAGCTTTCATTTGCTTTGTCTTTTTCTGTTATTATGCTGTATTCATATTTTTTAAATAATGGGGATAATTGCATTAGTTCATTTAAATGCCCTCCTGTACTTGATATAAATAATACTTTTTTTCTCATTTTTTATCACTTCCATTTGCTTTGTTTCAATTATTATACATTTATTTACTTTTTATGTCTAGTATCATATAAAATTTCTGTATAATATAAAAAAGTGAAATTTTTAAAATTCCACTTCTCTTTTTTTAAAATATCCTCAATATATCATTATAAGTTATATATAGTGATAATGCAATTAAAATTGAAAATCCAATTAATTGAATATTTATCTCTGTTTTTTCATTTAATGGTTTTCTGCGAATTGCTTCTACAAGCAGTATAAGTATTTTTCCACCATCTAATGCTGGAATTGGTAAAAGATTTGTAACACCTAAAGATAAAGATATTAATGCTACCATATAAATAAATTCTTTAAATCCATTTGTTTTAGCAACTGCTTCTGATATTCCTACAGGTCCCATCATTTGGTCTATACTTACTCCTCCTGTAAATATCATTTTAATATTATCTAATATTGATAATGTAAATTCTTTTGTTTCAATTCCTGCATATATTAGATGATTAAAAATTGTATTTTCAGATTGCTTTAAATTAACACCTAAATAATATGTTGAAATATAATTTGGTTTTAATTCGATATTTATTTCATTATTATCTCTTTCTATTGTAAATAAAATAACATTTATACCCTTTTCCTGTATTTTTTGAATAACTTTATTTACATCATTCCCCATATCTTCATTATTTACTTTTAAGATTTTATCATTTGCTTTTATTCCTTGTTTTTCTGCACTGCTTCCCTTTTCTACAGTTAATACTTTACAATTTTCATCCAAATATAGTCCTGTACTTTTGTTTTTTATTTCTGTTGGTTTTATTCTATATTCTAATATTTCATTATTTCTTTTTATTTTTATGTTTATTTCTTCACCTTTTGATTTTTTTATTATTTTATCTAAATCATACTTACTTTTTACTTTTTTATTATTTAATTCTATTATTTCATCATTTTGTTGTAATTGAATTTCTTCAGAGACATATCCATGTATTACTGAATCTATTTTATTTGTTATATATGTTCCTGATGATGACATTAATATAAAATAAACAGTTAATCCAAATATAATATTTACTGTTGCTCCTGCAGCTACTATTGCTATTCTTTTAGGTATACTTGTCTTTGAAAAAGATCCTGTATTATCTGATCTTTGTTCCTCTCCTTCCATACTGCAAAATCCGCCAAGTGGAACTAATCTTAAAGCATATTTGGTTTCTTTTCCTTGTTTTTTCCATATTGTTGGGCCAAAACCAATTGCAAATTCATTTACTTTTACTTTACACAGTTTTGCGACAATTAAATGTCCTGCTTCATGTATTAGTATAAGAAATCCTAACAGAAATATTATCTTTATGGCTGAAATTATTATTGTCAATCTTTATTCCTCCAATCTTATATATGAAATTTTTTATTAATATTATACTTATTTATTAAAATTGCTTATATATAAATATTTATGTAGTACCTAAGTGTAACTGAAAGATATTTAGAAATTCTTATATATCAGCAATATAAATTAAAAATAATATTCCTAAAATGTAAAAAACATATAAGCAAAAGGTGCAATAAATAACACACTATCAATTCTATCCATCATACCACCATGCCCAGGTAATAAATTACTATAATCTTTTATATCCACATATCTTTTAATTGATGAAGCAGAAAAATCACCTAACTGTCCAATAAGACTAAGTACAGCAGAAAGCACTCCTATATAAATATATGAGTAATCATATGAAAAATATGTATTTAAAATAAATGTATATATTAATGCGATAGAAACTGTGCCTAAAGCTCCACCTATACATCCCTCTATAGACTTTTTAGGGCTTACTTTGCTAAATTTATGTTTTCCAAATTTTGAGCCTATTAAATAAGCAAATACATCTGTTCCCCACGAAGCTACTAATATATATCCTATTAAAATTTTTCCATTATCTATCCCATTTATTAGTGATAAAAACATAATAAAGAAAGGTATATAACCTATTCCAAAAAAAGTATATGCCATATCTTTAAAGGTTGTTTTCATATTAGTTACTATAACTTGTGCAAATAATATCAATAAAATAAATGGTATTATAAACAGTACAAATTTTAATAAGTACTCTTGTGGTATTATATTTATAATTGCAACTATAGCACAACTTATATATCCTATCCATTTTATTGGTTTACATACTTTTGAGATTGCTTTTAAGTATTCATCCATTGCTATTATAGCTATTAATGCTAATAATATTCCTATTAAATATACATTCTGTATTAATATTAAAACAATTACTACTAATCCAACTATAACACTTGATATTAATCTTTTTGAATCCATATTTTAATATATTATCCTTTCCTTTTTTAAATAAACAGTTTTATATGTATTCTTTTAGTTCAAATATTTAACTTTAGTATTATTTTGCACCAAATTTTCTATTTCTATGTTGATATACTTTTATTGCCTCATCTAAATCTTGTTCATTGAAATCAGGCCAGTATTTCTCAATAAATAAAAATTCTGAATATACTAATTGCCATGGTAAAAAATTGCTAAGTCTTATTTCTCCACTTGTTCTTATCAATAAATCTGGATCAGGTTGATCTTTAGTATATAAATTATCAGAAATAGTTTTTTCTGTTATTTGTTCTATTTCTATTTGATTTTCTTTAATTTGATTTGCAATACTTTTTATTGCATGTAGTAGTTCATCTCTTCCACCATAATTTAAAGCTATATTAAATATTATTCCTGTATTATCTTTTGTTCTTTCCATACATTTTTCAATACTATTTTCCATTTTTTCAGATAGACCAGTTCTACTTCCAATTATATTGACTTTTATATTTTCCGAATCTGCTCTTTTACTATACTCATCTAAATAACTCTGAAATAATCCCATTAATGTTGAAACTTCTTCTTCTGTCCTTTTCCAATTTTCTGTTGAAAATGCATATACAGTTATATGTTTTATTCCTATTTTATTTGCATATCTAACTATTTTTTCTAATGTTTTTGCTCCTTCTTTATGTCCAAAACTTGAAGGCATACCTTTTTGTTTAGCCCATCTTCTGTTTCCATCCATAATAATTGCAATATGCTTAGGTAAGTTTTCTTGTTCCATTTTAGCCTCCTTGGAAAATTTTATTTATTTCTATTTTTTATATATATTGCTAGTTGTTTTAAAAATTCTGCCTTATCTCCATATATTTCTATTTCTTTTATTGATTGTTCTATTATTTTTTCTAATTCTTGTTTTGCTCCATTTAATCCATAATAAGACACATATGTACATTTTCCCATTTCTCTATCATTTCCTACTGGCTTACCTGTTATATTTGGGTCACCTTCTTCAGATAAGATGTCATCTTTTATTTGAAATGCTAATCCTATTTTTTCAGCGTAATCTGTTAATATATCAATATCTCTTTCTGTTGCTCCTGCTATAATTGCTCCCATTCTTACACATAATTTTAATAATGCACCTGTTTTATTTATATGAATATATTCTAACAATTCTTTAGATATTTGCTTTCCTTCTAATTCTGTATCTAAATATTCTCCTGCAATCATTCTGTCAACTGCTTTTGTGAATTCATTAAATGCTTTTACTTTATTTTTTATAATATCAATATTTTGATTATTTATAGAATTTTTTATTTCATTACTTATTACTATATATGCTTTATTAAATAATCCATCTCCTGCAAGTAATGCAGTTGCATGATTAAATTTTTTATGATTTGTAGGCTTTCCATGTCTAAAATCATCATTATCTATCTCTGGTAAATCATCATGTATTAATGAAAAATTATGTATCATTTCTATTGCTACTGCAAAAGGCATGCATTCTTCAAAATTATCTTTAAAAATTTCGTATGTAGCTAATACTAAAATTGGTCTTAATCTTTTTCCTCCTGCCATCAAACTATATTCCATTGCTTCATTTAATATTTTTTCATGGCACTCTTGTTTTATTAAATATTTTTCTAATTCTTCATTTATTATTGTTTGATACCTTTTTAGATTTTCTTTAAATTCCATTTTATTTCCCCTATATTATATATCTATTATAAAACCTACACAGACATTACTTCTTTTTCTTTATTTTCTAAAATTTTATCTATTTCTTCTACACTTTTATCAGTTAATTTTTGAATTTCGTTTTCAGCTTGTTTTAGTTCATCTTCTGTTATGTTGCCTTCTTTTTGTTCTGCTTTAGCATCTTCTATTCCATCTCTTCTAATTGCTCTAATAGAAATTTTGGCATCTTCTGCCATTTTTTTGATGTCCTTTACTAAATCTTTTCTTCTTTCTTCTGTTAATTCAGGGAATGCTAATCTTATTACTTTACCATCATTATTTGGGTTTATTCCAATATCTGATGCTAATATTGCTTTTTCTATTTCTTTTAAAACACTTACATCCCATGGCTGTATAACTATTAGTCTTGCTTCTGGCACAGATACTCCTGCTACTTGATTTATTGGTGTTGCTGTTCCATAATAGTCTATTTTAACTTTATTTAATATTGCAGGGTTTGCTCTTCCTGCTCTTACTTCTGATAATTTTTCATTGTATACATTTATACTTTTTTCCATTTTTTCTTTAATATTTGTAAAATCCATAATAATCTCTCCTTTTTTGATATTACTGCAAATGAATTCAAAGTGGTATATTACTAGGCAAATTTCACTAAAAATCTAGAGACTATACGTTTGTATGTCGAGAGATTTTTAGTAAAGTTTAACGACGTAAGATGCTACTTTCAATTCATTTACTTAACTAATGTTCCAATCTCTTCTCCCCTAACAGCTTTTACTATATTTTCTGGGTCTGCTATTCCAAATACTAATAGTGGAATATTATTATCTCTGCATAATGCTGTTGCTGTTGCATCCATTACTTTTAAATCTTTTTCTAGTACTTCTAAATATGATATTTTATCATATTTTATTGCATTTTTATCAATTTTAGGATCTGCTGAGTATACTGCATCTATTGCTTTTCCTAATAATATTATTTCTGCATTTATTTCTGTTGCTCTTAGTACAGCTGCTGTGTCTGTTGTAAAATATGGGTGACCTGTTCCACCAGCAAATATTACTACTCTTCCTCTTTTTAAATGTTTTTCTGCTTTTCTTATTATGAATGGCTCTGCTATTTCTCTCATTTCTATTGCTGTTTGTACTCTTGAATGTACTCCTCTTGCTTCTAATGCATCTTGTAGTGCTAATCCATTCATTGCTGTTGCTAATATACCCATGTAGTCTGCTGTGGCTCTTTCCATTTGATGTCCATTTCTTCCTCTCCAAAAGTTTCCTCCGCCTACTACTATTCCAACTTCTACTCCCATTTCTGTTATTTCTTTTATTTTGTCGCATATTTTTCCTACAGTTTCAACATTTACTCCTGTTTTTGCTTCTCCTGCTAATGCTTCTCCACTTAATTTTAATAGAACTCTTTTATATTTAGCTTCTGACAACCTCTTCACTCTCCTATTTTTTATTTTAGATATTTGTATTCTATCATATATTTTTTAAATTGAATACCCTTTTTTTATTTTTTTATAAATATCTAGTTAAGAGTTAATGATTTGTAGATTAATATTTAACATAACTTCTAAAAAATGAAATAAAAAATATAATCTGCAACAAGAGGGTGTCCTAAAATAGGACACCCTCTTAAAAAATTAGTAAACATAAGATAATGTGGTAAAACACAAACTAATAATAAAAATTTACTTTAATTGATTCATAACTTCTTCAGCAAAGTTTTCTTCTTTTTTCTCTATACCTTCACCTTTTTCAAATCTTGCAAATTCTACTACATCTGCATCATTTTCTTTTAATACATCTTTAACCTTTTTGCTAGGGTCTTTTACAAAAGCCTGATCTACTAGGCAAATTTCTTCATAGAATTTACCGATTCTTCCTTGTACTATCTTCTCAGCTATAGCTTCAGGTTTACCTTCATTCATTGTTTGAACTTTTAAGATTTCCATTTCCTTAGAAACTCTTTCTTGAGGAACTTCATCTTGTTTTACAAATTCAGGTCTAGCAGCTGCTATTTGCATACAAACGTCTTTAGCAATTTCTTCTGTTCCTTTTACCATATTTACTAAAACAGCTATTTTTCCATCACCATGAATGTATTTTGCAACCAATCCTGTTGATTCAAATCTTGCAAATCTTCTTATTGATAAATTTTCTCCTATTGTTGCTATTTTTCCAACTAATGCTTCTTGTACTGTTTTTCCTTCTTCAAATTCAGCTGGAGATGCTAATAATTCTTCTACATCTTTTGGATTTTTATTAACAACTTGTTTTGCTACATTCATAACAAATGTTTTAAATTCTTCATTTTTTGCAACAAAGTCTGTTTCTGAATTTATTTCTACTACTGCTCCTGTTTTTCCATCATCTGATATATATGCTTCTACTAATCCTTCTGCTGCTACTCTTCCTGATTTTTTTGCAGCTTTTGCAATTCCTCTTTCTCTTAATAGGTCCATTGCTTTTTCCATATCTCCATCAGTTTCTGTTAAAACTTTTTTGCAGTCCATCATTCCTGCTCCTGTTTTTTCTCTTAATTCTTTTACTAAATTTGCTGAAACCATGTTTTAAATTCCTCCCTTATTTTATATAAATTTATTTTAAAAGAGCCAACATCTCTACTCGTCCGAATATTTTCGAACGAGCGTTGCTCGCTCTTATATCTTAAATTTCTAATTTATTTTATTAATTAATTTAACATTTTAACTATGCTAATTTTATTGTTCTTCACTATTTGCTATTACTTCTTCCATTGATGTTGGTTCTTCTTGATCTTCTACAGCTATCTCTGTTTCGAAGCTTTCTCCTTGTCTTCCTTCAATAACTGCATTTGCCATTACATCTGCTATTAATTTAACAGCTCTGATTGCATCATCATTTCCTGGTATTGGGTAATCTACTTCTTCTGGATTACAATTTGTATCTACTAATCCTATTACTGGTATTCCTAATTTTTTTGCTTCTAATATTGCTATATGTTCTTTTTTAGGATCTACTAAGAATATAACTCCTGGAATTTCTTCCATTTCTTTTATTCCACCTAAGTTTCTTTCTAGTTTTTCCATTTCTTTCTTTAATAAGATTACTTCTTTTTTTGGTAATACATTAAATGTTCCATCTTGTTCCATTGTTTCTAAATCTTTTAATCTTTGTACTCTTGCTCTTATTGTTTCAAAGTTTGTTAGCATTCCTCCTAACCATCTTTGATCAATGTAGTACATTCCACATTTGATTGCTGCATCTTTCATACATTCTTGTGCTTGTTTTTTTGTTCCTACAAATAAAATTGTTTTTCCTTCTTCTGCTTGTTCTTTTAAGAATGCATATGCTTCATCAATTTTTTTTGATGTTTTTTGTAAATCAATTATATGGATTCCATTTCTTGCTTGAAATATGTATTCAGCCATTTTTGGATCCCATCTTCTTGTTTGATGTCCAAAGTGAACACCTGCTTCTAGTAATTGTTTCATTGCAACTACTGCCATTTTTAATTCCTCCCTTTTTGTTTTTTCTTCCATAAAGTTCATCATTTAAACTAGGACCAATTTTTGGCACACCCCTTTAAACTTCCTTTATGTGTTTATTATGCATATTATTATAACAGCTAAAATAGAAAAATGCAAGCATTTTTCTATTTTTTGTTTTATAATATTTGAGGTCTGTCCTCAAATAGATATTTATCATAAAATTTAAGTTTCGGCATTATGCAAAAAATATATTATATAGAAAAAAAATATATATTATTCAGCTCTGTTTTCCAAGGCGTTTAAGATATTGAACATTCAAACTTTAGAGACACACTATAATAACTTAAAGTGAATAACGACTCACTGTCAAACTCGCTTTATAATATATATCTTTTTTCTATAATAAAGTTTTAAAAATAAAAAACCGAAACTTAAAATCATAAAAAAGTTGTATCTATATTTCTATTATGTTATAATTTTAAAAAAATAATAAGGAATGATGTTAAAAATGAAAAACTTCTTTATAATATTGATGATGAAAATGGTAAATATTATTTTAAAAATATTTCATAAAAAAGGAGGAAATTTTTTAGGAAAAATAGCATTTGATTTAAGTCCAAAAATTTTTAAGTACTTCAAAGTAAACTGTCCTGTAATAGCAGTGTCAGGAACAAATGGTAAAACAATGACAAATAACTGTATAGTCTATATTCTAAAAGAAACTGGATATAAAGTAGTTAGTAATCTAGAAGGTAATAATATGGAAACAGGTATACTTTCTACTATAATAAAAAATTGTACATTAACTGGTAAAATAAAAGCAGACTATTTAGTATTTGAAGTTGATGAAAGCTATATTCCAGTAGTGTTTGAAGATTTTAAATTAGACACTTTAGTTTTATTAAATTTCTTTAGAGATCAATTAGATAGGAATGGTGAAGTTGAATCTCTAATTTTAAGAATAAATGATTTCCTTAAAAATTATTCTGGAAATTTAGTATTAAATAATGATGATCCAAATGTTGCAAGATTAGGAAAATCTAATCCAAAAAATACTAATGTTTTATATTACAGTGTAAATAAATATGAATTTGCAACAGAAGAAATAAAAGAAGCAGGAGAAGGCAAGTTTTGTCCATTTTGTAAATCACGTCTCAAATATAACTATTATCAATATTCTCATATTGGAAAATTTAACTGTCCTAACTGTGATTTCGGAAATAATGAAATTTTTAAATTGGCAACAAATATAAATTTAAAAAACAAGTGCTTTGAAATTGAAAATGAAACTTATAGCATCAAAGGAAACAGTGTATATTTAATATATAATTACACAGCAGTTATATCAGTTTGTAATTTATATAACATACCTGCCGAAGTTGTTAAAAATTCAATATCAACATTTGAATTAAATAATGGAAGACTAGAAGAGCTTAAAATAAATGGTATTAAAACAACTATAAATTTAGCTAAAAATCCAACTGGAAGTAATGTTAGTTTACGTATATTAAATGAAGATAATGATCAAAAAGAATTATTATTTGTTTTAAATGATAATAAAGCTGATGGATTTGATGTTTCTTGGATTTGGGATATTAACTTTGATAATTTAAATAATGTGTCTCGAATTATTACATCTGGAACAAGAGCCTTTGATATGGCAATTAGAATAAAAACAAGTGGTTTTCCTACAGAAAAAATAGAACCTTATTTAAGTTTAAAAGAAGCAATAGAGGCCTTATATAAAACTAGTGTTAAAAAATATGTAATTGCTAATTACACATCTTTACAGCCTACTAGAAAAGAATTAAAACAGTTTAAATCAAATAATTTATAAAGGTATTGAAGTTAAGATTTTGCAGACCAAGTTAAGATAACGGTTTGGGCAAATGGAATTACAGTTAATATATACAAAATTTCTAAAGAAATTTTGTATATATTAAAAAGTTTGACGATGAACGAAGCAAAGCGTAGTGAAGGGAATGATTATAAAAAATGAAAGAAATAAAAATATTATATTTATATCCTGACATATTAGAATTATATGGAG
Organism: uncultured Clostridium sp.; assembly: GCA_947646915.1. Classification (GTDB taxonomy): domain Bacteria; phylum Bacillota; class Clostridia; order TANB77; family CAG-508; genus CAG-269. The sequence goes on from CANSII010000008.1 coordinate 58,518, forward strand.
ACTATGGGAATATACAAGTTTTAAAATACAGAATAGAATCACGTGGATATACTGCAATAATTGATAGATATTCTATAGGAGATAAAGCTCCAAATTTTAATGAATACGACATTGTATTTGCAGGAGGGGGTGCAGATAATGAACAAAATATCTTAGCTAATGATTTATTACAATATAAAGCAAATATTTTAGAAGCAATTGAAAATGGTGTATTTTTCTTACTAATTTGTGGTTCTTATCAATTATTTGGAAAATATTATAAAGATGTTGAAGGAAATGTTATAGATGGTCTAAATATATTTGATTATTATACAGAAGCTAATCCTGATAGAAAAAAAAGATGTATTGGAAATATTATTATAGAAGCAAATTTAAATGGAACGAACACAAAAGTTATTGGATTTGAAAATCATGGTGGACAAACATTTAATATTGCTAATTCTTTTGGAAAAGTTTTATATGGCAATGGTAATAAATTTGAAGATACTGAAGAAGGTTTTTTTCAAAAAAATGTAATAGCAACTTATTTGCATGGTCCGCTTCTTTCTAAAAACCCTGTAGTATCTGATTATATTATAAAATATTGTTTAGAAAGAAAATATAATGAAAATATAATTTTAAATCCTTTAAATGATGAATTTGAGAATTTGTGCAGAGAGCATCTTTTAAAAACATGGATATAAAATTTTAAAAAAATTAAACCTAAATTATTAACATACATAATTAATAATTTAAGTTTAATTTTTTAATTTCTATATTAATTTTAATTATACTCTTGACTCAACAATAAGTTTTATACCAGTTCTGTCTTCTCCTTCAACCTCTACATCTGCAAATGCTGGTATACATACTAAATCAACTCCTGCTGGTGCTACAAAGCCTCTTGCTATAGCAACTGCTTTGACTGCTTGGTTTAATGCTCCTGCTCCTATTGCTTGCATTTCTGCTTTATTTGATTCTTTTACTAACCCAGCTATTGCTCCTGCTACTGAATTAGGATTTGATTTTGATGAAATCTTTAAAATTTCCATTTTCTTTTGCCTCCTATTATAATTTATTTTTTGTTGCAACTTTTATGTTAGTATTTTATATTATATGGAAAATTTTGTAAATACTTTTTTCAAATTTTTTTAAAGTTTTCATCGCAGTATTTTTCATTGTTTAATAAAAATCGACATTTTGGTCACAATCCATTACTTATTTATAAGCAAATTCTATTAATTTTTATTACTTTTGATGTATTATCATCAATTACAAAAATAACACCATTAAACATACATTCACCTTCTGCAACCTTATATTTTTCTGGTAATGATGTTGTCATTCTTTTAATAGCAACATTTATATCCATTCCTAAAGCAGAATTTTTTGGACCTGTCATTCCTATATCTGTAATATATGCTGTTCCTTTTGGCAAAATCTTTTCATCTGCTGTTTGCACATGTGTATGTGTTCCAAAAATTGCAGTTACTTGACCATCTAAATAATAACCAAATGGTATCTTTTCTCCTGTAGCTTCTGCATGAAAATCTATAAAAATCATATCAACTTCATCTTTTATTTTATTTACTATGTCTTTAGCTATTAAATATGGATTTTCTGTTAATATGTTCATTTCAACTCTTCCTATTAAATTAATAACAGCTATTTTTTTTCCATTACATTTATATATATTATATCCTTTTCCTACTACCCCTTTTGGATAATTTGCAGGTCGTATAATTCTTGGATCATCTATAAATTTAAATATATCCTTTTTTCCCCAAGTATGATTTCCCAATGTTATTACATTTACATCTTCAGATAATATGTCATCAAATATCTTTTGAGTTATACCAAATCCATCTGCTGAATTTTCTGCATTTACAATTGTAAAATCTATTTCTTCACTTTCTATTAAACCTGGTAATATTTTTTTTAATTCCTTTACTCCTGCTAGTCCAACTAAGTCTCCCACTGCTAAAACTTTCAAATTTATACCCTCTTTCCTCTTTTTTACTTTTAATATATTACTATATATTTTATATTTTTTCAAGCATTTATAATTTTAAGTGTAATTAATTTTTGATAACGTCATAGTAAGATTAATATTTGATTATGT
>CANSII010000009.1 GCA_947646915.1 uncultured Clostridium sp.
GTATACAGAATTTATTTCATATATTCTGCATAAGATATCTGTAACTCGCTTCGCTTATCATTACCTTTTTTAAGGTATTCTGTTTTAAATTATTTAGACAAATAATATTAATTTGAAAAAATGAGTTTGACCTGAGTTTCTATTCTCTTTCACCAATTATAGTGTGTCTCTGTACTTTGAATTTTTAATGTCTTTAACGCCTTGGAAAACGGAATTTTTGAAAATTCATATTATTTGGCTTATTTTTTTCTTTTTATTGTATACAGAATTTATTTCATATATTCTGCATAAGATATCTGTAACTCGCTTCGCTCGAACAGCTTTTTTTCTTTTCAATGTTTACAGAATTTCTTTCGAAATTCTGTATAAGATATCTGTAACTCGCTTCGCTCGAACAGCTATCTTAATTTTACAATACTTGTCCTAAAAATGCAAGGTGCTTTCTTTTTTAAGTTTTGGTTTTTTATATATAATTAATTATCGAAAAAAGATATATATTTTAAGTGAGTTCGACAGTGAGTCGTTATTTTCTTTAATCAATCATAGTGTGTCTCTGTATTTTGATTTTCAGTATCTTAAACGCCTTTGAGAACAGAACTGCAAAATATATATCTTTTTTCTAAATAATATTGTTCTGCAAAAACTGAAACTAAAAGCTTTCTTTTTTAAGTAAAAATTAAAAGTTCTAATTTTTCTCCTTATTAGAACTTTTTTATAATCTATTTAATTTATAAACAATCAATTTTTACAAGCTCCTATACTGCTTGTTCTTTATTTTCTTCATTCTGATTTTGATTTTCTGTTTCTTCAACAACTTCTAGGCTTCCAACTGAAACTTCATATGCTACCCTATTTTCTATTGTTCCATCTTCATGTTTCTTTTCATACATTCTTGATTGAACTCTTCCTACTATTTTTACTTTTGATCCTACTTCTAAGTTTTGACAAAATCTTGCATTTCTTCCCCATGCAATTGTAGGTATATAGTCTGATTTATTATATGCTCTGTTTACTGCTAATAGTATATCTGCAATTTCTCTTCCAAATGGTGTTTGTCTGTATATAGGTTTCTTACATATGTAACCTAATAATACAACTTCGTTTGTTATCATGTCTTTTTTTACCATTTCGTTTTCTGATTCTTCTTCTTTTTCTTCAATTTCTATTACATCTTTTGCAAATACTGTAAGTATTAATCTGTTTTTCTCATTTTCGTAACTATTATATGATCTAAATTGTCCTTTTACTAATAATTTTTTTCCTTCTGATAACATTTCGTCTGTTATTAATCTTTCAGATACTGTTATTGGTATCATATCTGCATTTCCACTTAATCTTGGTATTTCTAAGTTAAATACGTAAAAACTTTCTCCATATATTTCATGACTAAAACTTTTTTCTCCTGTAACTTTTCCAACTAATGTTAAATAGTTGTTTTCTAAATAATTTGTATCCAATTTTTTTCCTCCCTTATTTTTTATCTTTATGTTTTCTTATCACTTTCTACATTTCTTATTATACACTATTTTTTTGGTTTTGTCTACATAAAAAGTTAATTTTATTTAAAATATGCAGATTTTTCCATATATTTTTAAATTATTTCTTTTATTATATTTTATATTACTCTTCTTAATTATATACACTTTTTCCAATTTTATACATTTTTTCTATTATATTTGCCATCTTTGTTAAAAATTATAATTGTTCTCTTTTTAACCAAAAACTAATTGCGGTTACTTTTTTGTTGGTATACTCAAAAACACAAGTTTTTCTATATATTTACAACTAATTTTTTATTTTCCTTGTTTATTATGTATTTGATATTTGAGTTCCTGCAGAATTTATTTTATAATTTTCTTTATATATTAAATCTGACACAGGTATAATTTTAAATCCTTTTTTCTTTATATTTTTTATTATCATATCTAATGAATCTGCTGTATGTTTCGTTCCATTGTGCATTAATATTATATCTCCTGATGATATTTTATTATTTAATCTATTCCACATCTCTTCTCCTGTAAGTCCTGTATAATCTAATGTATCTAAATTCCATTGTATTGGAAAATATCCTTTATCTTTTGCTGCTTTTATAACTATATTATTATATTCTCCATATGGAGCTCTATATAAATTTGTTCTTTTTCCAGTTACTTTTTCTATTTTATCATTACTGTCTTCTATTTCTTTTACATTTTTTTCATAGTTTAAATTGTTTACATGAGGATGTGTGTTGCTATGACTTCCAATTTCGTGTCCTGCTTCATTTATTTTTTTCACATATTCAGGAAATTTTTCTATCCAGTCTCCTACCATAAAGAATGTTATTTTTACTTCATTATTTTTTAATACTTCTAATATTTTATCTACATCATCTGCATTCCAAGCACAATTCATTGTTAATGATACATTCTTTTCTTCTGTTTTTACATTATATATGGGTAACAATTTCTCTGCATTAGTTGATGCTTCTACAGATTCTTTTTTTGCAAAGCTTATATTGCTTGCTATATAAAATAATAAAACCACTGTTACTATTGATACTAAATATGTATAAATTTTTTCTTTATTAAATACAAAAAACATAAAACCACCTAACATATTTATATGTTTAAGTGGTTTTATATATTCATATTATATGTATTATTCTATAATTCATAATAATCATCTATATCAATTTGAGGTTGTTGCTGTTTTTTTATTTTGATTTTTTCTATTTTATCTACAATATTTTTTTCAATTAAACCAGTTTCTTTTGCTTTTATTAAAGCTGACATTGTCTCTTCATCCAGTTGATCTTTTAATTCATATATTGCACTATCTATTAATGCTATTTTTACATCATCTACTTTATCCCAACCAACATATTCCTTATTTTTATCATCTTCTACTGCAAGAACTGTTTTTTGACCTGGATACTCTTTTTCTATATCTGATAATTTTTCTCCATTATTAAATACTTGTACTTGTCCATCATCATTAACAACTGCTATTTTTCCAACTTCAAATTCAGTTGTTCCTGTATTTTTATAATTTCCTGTTGTTCCTTTTTCATTTGCTTGAGTATTTACATCTCCTTCTTCCATAATAAATTTTGAATCAATACCAATATCTAAGATATCTATCATTGCGTTTTCAAAATCTACCATTTCAGGTGCTTGCACTTCTGATTCTTCAAAATTACCTTGTTCAATATCTACTTGTTCATAATTTGGTATGTCAACTTCTGTTTTGTTTTCTTCTTGTTTATTTTCATTTGCAATACTTTCATTTTCTTGTTTATTATCTTGATTTTCATTTACAATGCTTTCATTTTCTTGTTTATTCTCTGTTTCTACTTCATCTTGTTTCATTGCAAATGGATTTTTTATATTCAAATCTCCAAAGATTTTACTGCTTCCATCTAACTCTGCAATTGTAATATTACTATTATCTAATGTTGCTGATTTTTCTGTAATTTCTTTACTATTTTGTTTTGAAACAAATTGATCATTTAATGATTTAGCTGCAAATCCTAAAGCAGATAGTCCAACAACACCTACAGCTCCAATAATTAATTTCTTTTTATACTTCTTTAATCCTTCAGAAACTTTAGCTTTTAATGTTCCTTCTTTACTTTCAGCCTTTAATTTCTTAATTTTTTTAAATTGTTCACCAATTGCTTTAAATTTTTCTGATGCTACTAATTTATAATATTTAGCATTTGTTTTTGCATTTTTTAAAAATTTTTCTCTTTCATATTTTTTGTCAGCTTTTTTAGAGTATTTAAATTCTTCTTTTATATTTGCAGGTAATTTCCTATTTTCTTTTTCATAATTTTTAAATAATTTCAATACTCGTTTTTCATTTTTATCATCTACTTTTTGTCTGTCTTTTATTCCTTCATTTATAACTAACTTATCTATTTTTTTATTAATACTATTCCTTATTGCTTTAAAAATCTTTATATTTCTTTTTGCTTTTGAACTATTTTTTTCTTCTCCAGGATTTCCTAATAACATTTTTCTTTCTTCTTCACTATAGTTGTCTTCATTTTCAAGTTCCATTTCTGCAAATTCATGCTGAACATTTTTCTCAAAAGCTTCAATTTGTTTTTGAAGTTCTTGTTCTTGTTTTTGTTTTTCTAACTCTTCATTGTTAATATTTGGTGCTTCTTGCATATTGAGAGTTTGATTTTCTGCTTGTTCTTTTTCTTCTTGTGCTATTATATTTTTAATGGCTTGATCTATAGGATCTTTTGTATCATTTTCTTGACTTTCTACTTTTTCTCCTCTTGAAAACGCTCTTAATTTATTTATTATTTCTTCTTTTTTTGCTTCTTCTTCAAGTAATTTAGTTTGTTCTTGTTTTATTTCTTCAACTAATGGAATAGTTTCTTTTACAAATGAAACACCTTCTATTGTTGCATATAAATTTTTTCTTGCTTTTAAAGCATCCTCTATAACTTTTCTTCTATACTTACTATTTTTTGTCTTATAAAGAGAATAATTTATGTCTTTAATTCCTAGTCGTTCAAGCTTTTTAATTTTTTCTTCCATAATGTTCTTTTCATATTCTTTCTTACTTTCTCCCAACTGTCTATCTCTATCTGGCACTAAAAACATTAAAGCATATTCTAATCTTTTAACTGACTCAAATTTTCCTATAGATTCGTCTATTCTCTGTAATGCTAAATATGGTATAATAGGCATATTCTTAATTAATTTTTTAATTATGTTCTTTTCATTTCCTAATTCAGGATATGTTGAAAAAAAATCTTTCATATGATACTGAACCATACCCTTAATAAAGCCTTTACGATCATTTGGTATAAATTCTCCATCTCTATTATAGAGAGTTATTCCTTCTCCGTTAAAATCTATATTTGCTTTAGTAACATCTGCTTCATTTACTAAAAATAAGTCATTATTAAAAATACTTAAACTATACTTTTCTAATAAAGGTTCAGAAATTATACCATTTGCTGCTGTTTCCATAACTGTACTCTGTTCTTCAGCAGTTAATACTAATTTTTCTTTTTTAGCTCTTCCTTTTCTATCAGTTACTATATTATCAGTATAAAATACTTTATCTTGATATTCTTTTTTTTCTTCTTTTTCTTCTTTTTTGTTATTGTTCTTATCTCCATAATCGTCTAGATTTGTTCCAAAAAACTCTGATGCATTCACAGCTTTTCCCTTAATATATATTCTATAATCATTCTCATCATTATCAACTCTATTATCCATAGCTTTTTTTAAAAGTTCTTCAGGAGTAACTACTGTTTTATTAGTTTTTCCTACATTTACATAATTCTTTCTTCTATAATTTTTTCTTGGCATATTCATCCATCTCCTTTTTATAAATATACATTACCTTTTATATTATAACAGATAATTTTACATTTTGCAACATTTTATGTATACTTTTTTATTTTTTTGTTATTTTTAGTAAATTTATTGTATCATTTATAAAAAAAATGTAAACCCTATTTTTAGCTTTAAAGCAATAAAAGGCTTACATTTATTACGGTTTATCATGTTTACAATTTATTAAAAAAATATTAAATTTATATTACATTTAATTTACATTATTAAAATATTCTATAATTCCAGTATAAATACCCCATGCTAGCTTATTTTGATAATCATCAGTCAATAATAATTTTTCTTCCTCAATATTTGATAAAAAACCACACTCAACAATAGAAATAGGAATCTCAACATGTTTCATTATATATACTGTATCTAATTTCATAGCAATTCTCTTATTTTCTTTTTGAAGTGCGTCATTCAAGCTTGATTGAAGAAATTTTGCTAAACTCATACTATCTTCATTTGTACCATTATAAAAGCACTGCCATCCCCAATATTGTTGTTGAGGTATTTTATTTAGATGTATGCTTACAAAAATATCTGCACTAGAACTATTTCCTATTTTTACTCTATTTCTAATATCTGATATTTTCTTTTCTTTTAAAGTCTGTTTATCCAAATCATAAATTGCTTTTTCATCAGAACGTGTTAAAATAACTGTACAACCACTCTGTTCCAACAGATTTTGAACCTTTAGAGCAATTTTTAAATTAGTTTCAGCTTCTGTTGTCCCAGAACTACTTTGAGCACCCTCATCGCCAAGTCGCTTTTCAATAACCCTAAAATTTCTAAAAATTAAAGATAATACTTACCGTTTTATCTTCGCCTATTTCAATTCTATTTATTAATTGTTTCATTATATTATTGTCAAAATTTTCAGCTGTTTTAAATTCTTTTACAATGCTTACTAATTTTTCAATAGATATTTTGTCTTTATTTTCTTCTTTTAGTTCTTCTATTTTATTTTCAATTTCTTTCTCTTTAGATTTTAATGTAGCATATTGATTCTTAAATTCTTCAATGTTAATATTTTGTTCCAATTTTTTGTTATATAAAATTCTTATATCATTTTCAAGTTTTAGCTTTTGATTCTGTAATTTTAATTGCATTTTATAATTATCATTATTCTTTTTATATTCTGCAATTACTTTTTCTAACTTTTCTTCAAAGTTAAATACAGATAATTTTTTATTAAGTGTTGAAGTAACAATATTATTTAAGACTTTTTCAGAGATTGTATAACCTTTATCACATATACTAGGAAATCTATACACCATTCTACATTTATAATACCAACATTTCTGAGGATTTGCTAATCGTTTATTATGTATTTTCGTTCTAGCTCTGCTTTTATACTGCATCCTTGATCCACATTCTTTGCAAAACACTAAGTCTTTTAACAAATATTTATATTCTTGTTTAGGTTTATAGTATTTACTTTTAAGCATTTCTTGAACTTTATAAAATGTTTCTTTATCAATTATAGCCTCGTGTGTATCTTCTTTTATAATCCAATCCTTTCTAGGAGTCTTTTTTGTTTTTTTAGTAATATAATCTGTTTCAAATTTATTTAAAACTAATGCTCCAATATAAGAAGGATCTTTTAGTATTCTTCCAACAGTATCATTTCGCCACTCATTAACTTTAACTTTTTGTCCTTTATATTTTTTGGGAGTATCTATTTTTCTTTTAGTTAGCTCTTTTGCTATTTGTCCCTGAGAATACCCTTCTAAATACATTTTAAAAATCAGTCTAACATTATCTACAACATTATTATCTATAATCAATTTATATTTGTCTTGTTCATCTTTTTTATACCCATAAGGAGTACAATGTTGCACAAATTTTCCTTCTTCTTTTTTGCTTTTTATTACAGATTTGATTTTTTTAGAAACATCTTTTAAGTAGGATTGATTTATTATACCTTTTAGCATAATTGTATCATCTATTTCGTATCTTTCTCCACTATCTATAAAGTCATTAATTGCTATAAATCTTACATCATTATCAGGGAAGAAAACCTCGGTATAATAACCTGTTTTATTTTTATCTCTTGTCAATCTTGATAAGTCTTTTACAATAAGCATATCTATTTTACTTTTTAAAATATCAAAAATCATTTCATTTAAGGCAGGTCTTGAGTCTAAAATTCCTGACCATCCATTATCAATATATTCTTTAACAACATTGAAATTATTTTTTCTAGCATAATTCAAAATTATATCTCTTTGTGCTGAAATACTGTTATTAGGATTGTCATCTTCTTTAGATAATCTTAAATAAATTCCTGCTTTGTATTCTTTCATTATAGTTTACCTATAACATCATATCTGTAATTTATAAATATTTGATTATCTTTATTTATTTCAATATTGTATAAAAGTTCAGATAATTTTTCTGATGTCCAATCTTCAATATTTTTTAATTTTGAAATGATTTCTAATAATTCATCTTTACTTATTGTTGGTTTTTCTTCTCTCTGTTTTATAAGTTTGTTTATTTCAGATTTTAAAGTATTTCTTCTTTCTACTTCAGATTGATAGAATCTTCTGTAATCTTCTTCTTCAATAATATTGTTTGAATAATCTTCATATAAAGAACTTATAGCTGTGTCTGTTTTTGATAATTTTTGATTTAACATCTTTATTTGGTTATCTAATACATAGGTAGTTGATTTTTCAAATTCTTTAAGTGTTATTTCTTCAAGTCTTTCATTATTAATAATATTATTAACTTTTTTTGTTATACTTGAAGTAATAATATTTCTTAAAACTTCTTCCTTAATTGATTTACTTTTTCTTTCACATTCTCTATTTTTACCTTTTTTCAAAGAACAACTACATACTATTATTTTACTTCTTATATTGCCGTAATTATCTCTTTTTATTTTTAAGGTCATTTTATTGCCACATTCTTTACAATATACTAATCCATTTAATAGCCATTCAAACTTATTATTGTTCTTAGCCTTTTTTCGTAAATTTATTTTAACTTGTACTCTATCAAAAAGTGCTTTATCAATTATAGCCTCGTGTGTATTTAATGCAATTTTCCAATCATCTCTAGGCACAAGTTTTACTTTTTTAGACTTATAACTTAAATTAAGTTTCTTTCCATATTCAGTATTTCCAATATAATATTGACTTTGTAAAATTCTTTTTACAGCCTCACTTCTCCAATTATACTCTGAGCCACTCTTAGAATTTCCATAGTCATAATAACCGAGGGCAATATATTTTTTCCTTTTTTAATGTATCTGCAATATATTTATAAGTTTTACCATTATCAAACATAGTAAATATTCTTTTTACTATCATAGCTCTTTCAGGCACTATTATTAAATGATTCTTGTCCTTCGGATCTTTTCTATACCCATAAGGAGCAAGCGAGGCTAAAAATAAACCTTTATCTTTCCTAGCCCAAACACTACTTTTTACTTTTCTTGAAATGTCTTTACTATACCAATCATTTATTAAAGTTTTGAATTGTATCATATCATTATTAGAATTTTTTATGTATGTATCAACATTATCTAAAACTGAAATATATCTTATATTGTTTTCTAAAAAGTATTTTTCTATATAAAAATTTGCCTCAAAGCTATTTCTTGAAAGTCTTGATAAATCCTTTGTAATAATAGCATTTATTAAACCTTTTTCACAATCTGCTAACATTCTTTGAAATGAAGGTCTATCAGTATTTAACCCTGTATAACCATCATCAATGTAAAAATCAATTAACTCAAATTCTTCTCCTAGTTCTTCTACTTTTCGTGTAATTATACTTCTCTGACTACTTATACTATCACTTTCTTCTTTATCGCCATCCTCTCTTGATAATCTTAAATATCCTGCTACTTTATATAAACTATTACTCAAATTAGTTGCCCTCCTTTCAAAAGAATAACAACTAATCTTTTGCAGTTATTCATATTATATAGTATTTATTTATAAAATCCAAACCCAAAAAAGAAAGCTGTTATCGTATTTTCTCGTTAATTTTTTCTAAAGCATATCTAACAAAAATGTCATAAATATTATCATTGCTTGTATTTTCTTTAGTTTGTGTTATTACAATATACTCTTGACCTTCAATGTTATAAACTTCTCTTTCCATTCTCAATTACTCCTAAATTAAGAATATTAAAAATAAAAAAAAATATTACTGAAATTTATAGCTTTGAATCTAATTTTTCAGTAATACTATATGCAAGAGAAGTAGCATCTTGACCTTCGTATATTTTCATAACAACATCAATTTCTTCAACTACATTATTTATAATTTTCTTTTTTTCTTCTTCAGTAAAGTTACTATTGCTTATTAATAAATTTCTCAAAGCAATAGCAGTATAAGATTTTGCTTGCCTTCTTGTTAATGTATTAATTTTATATTTGTGTTTTTCCATCAAAATTACCTCCTTCATTTATAACTGAAAAATAGTTACAAGTGAAATTAGTATCTTTCTCATAGGTATTTCTACCTCTCCGTTTACAACCGAGCAACTCCTCTGGCATCACACCTAAGCCGAGCTGAAGTATCATTATGGCTAATATGGATCATCGCCAACACAAATTTACCAATCTTTGCTTTTTCCCTCGTTATAGTCGCTATTTATTAAAATCATAACATTCGCCTTCTTGGAGCTTGCCATATTAGTTAAAGTACTTGTAACTAATATATTAAATTGTCAATGTGCATAGCTTTTTTTGTTGCTACACACATAGGCGAATTTTTTTAATAAAACTTACCGACTTTTTTTTAATTTTTTAAATTTTTTTGAAATATTTAAAATTTTCAATATCTTTTATAATTTTATCTTCAATGTATTCTTTACATTCCTCGCTATATTTCCCATTAATATAAGATTCTTTTTCAATTAGTTCTTGAAACATTATTATAATTTCAAATTTAGCTTTCATATTTCCATTTACAGCCTTTTTTATAACCTCGTAAAGTTCTTTATTACTCATCTCTATTTTCATTTTTTAACCCCTCCATTTGTTTTTTTATTTTGTTCTTAATTATATTTCTTTTATTCCATATAGTTTGCTCTTTTAAATTCATCTCTTTTGAAATTTCTTCAGCTGAAAAATCTTCAGCAGTCAAATACAATAAAAGTTTTTCTTCTAATTTTAGATTTTTAATTGCCTTTTTTAGTTTAGGATCTGAAACGATATTTTCTAACTTTTTATATTCGATGTTTTCAATATTAAAAAAGGCATCTTCATCATACATAGATAAAGACACCTTTTCATCAACCAAATCACTATAAACAACCTCAGTAAATCTACTGCTCTTAACTTTTTTTGCAAAATCAATAGCAGAATTTTTAACAATTTTCTTTAGAAAAACTTTAAAAGCTCTTACAACAATTTCAATTTCTTTTTCAGAAAGCTCCCTCATAATAAAAACCTCCATTCTAAAGGCAAATAGCCCTCAGAATAGAGGCAATCAATTATTTATAATTACCATCCATATTCAAATAAAAAACACTTCCTACATATCTAATTCCTCCTATATATAAAGTATTTCATCAAAAGCCCATAAATTTATTAAATTATAAAAAGTAAAAATATCATTCGTGCATTACTCATAATCTAACTTTGGTATATTACCTCTATATGGACTTTTGCCCTATATCTCTATAATACAAGCCTTTTAAAAAAATTTCATTAAAAGTGTGGAAAGATGCTAAGAAGATTGAAAAAGATTAAGGCGAATAAGCATTTTTTCGCTTACTCGCCTCAATTTTTCACTACATATATTATAATTCCATTAATTCTTTATAACCTTTTACTATTTCATAAAATTGATTTTTATAAAAATCTTTTGAAATCCAACCATTTATTTTGTGTGTCCTTTTTATCATTTGCATTAATTCATAATCAGAAACTCCGTCAGGCTCAGTTAAAAAGTTAAATATTGGTGTATCTAATTCTAATTTATCTGCAATACCCATTACAATATCATAGCCTTTCATATCTTCAAATCCATATTTAAAGAATACCATATCAGGCTTTAATCTTAATATTTTTTTATATGTATCTACTCCATTTTTTGCAGTTCCAATTATTTCTACATATTTTAATCTTCTTAATTGCTTTCTTATTTCTTGCTCCATTTCATCATCATCTAGTCCTAAAAATATTGTAATTTTCTCTTGAGCCATTTCTTTTTTTAAATCTTGTTTTTGTTTTTCAAATTGTTTTATCATATCATCTATTGTATTTTTTAATGTACTTCCAACATTGTATAGTTCATTATTAAATATCATTACTGCATTTCCATCAGGAGTAATTGTTATAAAAAAGTTTTCTATTACTCTATCACTTACATTTTTATAAAATTTTATTCCATAGCAGAATGAATGAGTGCAACTAGCAAAATGATGATAGTTTTCTTTTGATAACTTTAATTTTTCGATATTAGTATTATTACTTATAAAAATAGGTGCAAAATTGAATATTCTCCATATATTAATTTGTCTTGCTACAAATAAATTTCCTAAATCTTCAGCCTCATCAAAATTTAAAGAATATGTCATTGTATTAATGTTTATTTTTATGTCTATTTTTGACAATTCATTCGTTATTTTATTTATCTTTTTAAAATAACTTTTTTCTTTTCCTAATTTTGTATTTATTCTATCATTCATCGAATCTATTGATAATGTAATGCTGTCAATATATTTTAGACTTTCTTTAAATATTTCATTCTTCGTATCAAAAAGGTTATAAAATAATAGTTCACATTTTATCCCTTTACCAACTGCATATTTGAGTAGTTCAATAAAATTTGTATAATCAAAAGCCTCATTTCCTAAAAACTTAATTCTCCTTACATCTTGTTTTTCTAGCTTATTAATTATCTCTTTGTTTTTCTTTAAATCTAATTCTTTCGTTACATTTAATTTTTGGAAAAATCTCATATCTTGATTGTTTTTTACTGTCAAAATCCAAAATATCTCAGTAAATTCATTCATCAAAATACCCCTTTTCTTTTAAAATTTAATAATAACTTATTATATTATACTACATATTTTATGTAAATTCAATGTTTTTGCTTGATTTCAAGCAGTTTTTCTGTAAAAAATTGTCAATTAGATATTGAATTTACATAATTTTTGTGATAGAATATAGGCAATGTTAGAGGCTTAGACAATTCTTGACTAATTATTCTTATATGGAGGTACAAAAATGATTAGGGTAATGATTGCTGAGGACAACACATCTTTAAATCACTTGTGTTGCAATTATCTAACAAATGATAAAGATATTCAGATTGTTTTTAGTGCTTATGATGGAGAAGAAACATTAGAAAAGTACAAAGAATTAAGACCTGATGTTCTTTTACTAGATTTGGATTTGCCAAAGATGAATGGATTAGATGTAATAAACAATATTTGTTTAGATACAGAAGAAAAAAACAAGTGTAATATTATTATAATTTCAGGAAATGCAGATTTAAGATTTAATTTACTCAATACGGCAAAAGTATATAGAGTAATGCCTAAGCCTGTTGATTTTGACAAAGTAATATCTGCTATAAAAGAAATTCCTAACGAAAATAATACACTAACAGAAAAAGAAGTAAAAGATTATTTATATTATCTAAATTTTAATACTTATTCGGATGGGACTGATTATCTAGTTGAGGCTATAAAAATGGCTTATGATAGACCAATATTAATGAAAAATGTAAAAGACATTTATTCTTTAATATCTAAAAAACATACCGTCCCTACTAATACCATAAAATCAAGTATTAGAAATTCAATAGACACAATGGAACGAAATACAACTAAGGAAGAAATACAAGATAAATTAAAAATTTCTTGTTCTAGGAAATTAACAGCAAAATATTTTATACCATTAGCATTATCACATTTTAAAGACTAAAAGCAGGAGACAACCCCTGCTTTTACTTATTATTAAAATACATTTCTTTAACCTTAATTAGCATATTCTTTATATATGTAGCACTTTTTTTATATTGTTCCATCACTATTTCAAATCCTTGTTCATCATTACAAACAAAATTCCAATAATCTTTTCCTATTAATAATTCATCTTCAGAAAAATATTGTAAAACTCTACCTTGTTTCCAAGGATTTCCCTCTCCATATTTATTGTATGAAGTTGCCAAATATATTTTTATTTTTTCATCTTCATTAATTTGATTTTTTAAAAGGAAATACTGTTGTAACAATTCGTTTTTTTCTGCTCTTGATTTTTTATTATCTAAATCTCCACCTGCTTTTAACTCAATAATGTAATGTTCTTTTTTCTCAGGATTATAAAAGTAATTATCTGTTTCGTGGCTCTTTAAATAACTTGTTACATCTTTAGGTTTCATACAAGTAAAAGTACTATAATCTGTAATTTTAGGTTTAGTATGATAAGTTTCATACTCATTTAATAAATAATCTATATGTTGGCTTTGTTGTGTTAATAAGTATGAATCTATTTTTCCTTTTACATCATAAGATAAATTTGCTATTGCATTTGCAAGGCTTTCTAACACATTTCCAAAACTAGAGTCAAAAGATCTAACAAAAGCTGAATAAAATATAAATTCTTCTCCTAGTTCTGCTATAAATACATTGTGTTTTTTTGAGTTAATTACTCCATCAGGATTATTTAGATCTGCTGTATATCTTAAATCTAACCCATCAACAAAACTCTTTATACTTTGATCTACAAGTCCTTGTATAGACTTTCTTTTTAAATCTTCCATTAGTTCCACTCCTTTAATAATTTGTTATAATTAAATGCTCAACTTGTTTGTCATTTCTATTTTGAAAACTTACTAAATATTTTTTGTCAAATGATTTAATATTAAATCCTCTTTCTTTATACAATTTATATATAAAATCTGTATTCTTTATAACTATCATAATATTTGCATTTAATTTGCTTAAACAGTCTGCAAGCCTAATTTGGTCTTTTTTATCAAATTCATTTTTAGCATAAGTTGAAAACTCTGTGTCATAAGGAGGATCAATAAAAATAAAATCATTTTTATTAGTTTTAATTTTCTTTAAAAATTCTTCAAAATCTAAATTGTAAATTTCGGTATTTTTCATATATTCTTTTATTTCTTTAGATGATATATAATTTATCTTCTTAGAAAAATCTTTTCTATTATAACTAATTCCACCATAAGGCACATTAAATTTTCCATCTCTGTTATATCTGAACATTGAGGCATAACAATATTCTCTTATAAAATAAAATATAGCCTCATAAAAAGAAACATCTATATTAAATTCTTTATAATTATTATATAGAAATCTTAGGTGCATATAATAAGCACTTTTAAAAGCACATTCAATATTGTCTAATAAATCACTTATTATCATCTTTCCTCGTTGTTTTTCAATTTTATTCATTCTGCTAAATTTTGAAGTTAAGTTTTTAATTATTTCTTTTATAAAATTATCTGTTCCAAAAGTAAATTCTTCTGTTAAAGCTCCGTTAAATTCTTCAGTATGTTTATCAACAAAATCTATAATTACCTTTTTTAATTCTGTTTTATCTTCCTTCTTGCAATATGAACTATAAATTTTTTGTAATTCTTTTTGATTATTAAAAACAACTCCCTCTAGTAACTTCCAATTTTTATATATTGCATTTATTTTTTGATAGAATTTTTTATCATTGTTTTTTATACATTTATATAAATTTATTAATTCTTCTGATTTATCATTTATATATGATTCTTGAATATCAAGGCTAAAATATACAGCTCCACCACCAACAAAAGGCTCAATAAATCTATTTATTTTTTGTGGTAGATTTTCTTTTATATACTGTAATTCTTTTTCTTTTCCACCTGCCCATTTTATAAATGGTTTTATATTCTCCATCTTTTCCTCCGTTCTTGTGTTATAAAAACTCTATAATATCTTATATCACAAATTGCTTTTTTTCTCAACAATTTATGACAAAAAAAATAAATATGCATCACAACATATTTATTTTATAGTATTATTAATATTTTCACATATCTTCTTAAATTTATTGCTTTTCTTTAATTCCTCAATAAATGTATTTGTATCCTCTTCTGATATTCTATTATTGAGTTTTGCAAGTAATGTTAAGCTAATAATATTTTCAATAGTATTCTGTTCCATTATATCATCAACAACATAATCAGGGACTTTAAAATCAAATATTTCTTTTAATTTTTCATAAAGTGTATTACATTTTTTAATCCATATATAATTTTGTCTAGTTCTTTCTTTTATGTTCGTATTATATTCAAAATTTTTTTCCATAATAATAATGTCCTCCTCATAGTTTAATTATAGCATATTCTCTCAATATTTTGAATACCTATTACAAATATTCTCTCAATTAATTGAGTGGTTGCAATTTTTATATTTGCTAAAATTTAAAGAAGTATAGGAAGGAGGCAAGCATTATGGACTTTTCTGATCTAATTGCAAAAAAGTTAAAAGAAATTATGCAAGAGAGAAATATATCAATTTATAAATTAGAAAATCTATCAGGAGTATATAGTTCAACTATTGCAATGTTCCTAACAAGGAAAACTAAAACAATAAGACTAGAAAATTTACTTTTTATTTGTGAAGGTTTAAATACCAACTTATCAGACTTTTTCGCAGATGAAAGATTTAAAGAGGCTGAAGCTAATGAGTGGTTAAAAAGGAAAAGGGAGAAGTAATTGATAGTAGTATAATATTTGTCAATTACTTTTATTATGCGATTATTCTCTCAAAGTATTGACAATATTCAACACTTTTGATAAATATATAAATAATGTTAATAATGAAGGGAGGCATCTGCAATGAATAAAGCTGAATTAATAAATGCTATTGCCAATGAAACAGGTCTTTCTAAAAAAGACACAGAGGCTACAATAAATTCTTTTGTAAATGTTGTTTCAAACGAATTAGCAAAAAAAGAAAAAGTACAATTAATAGGATTTGGAACATTTGAAACAAGAGAAAGATCAGCAAGAGAAGGAGTTAATCCTCAAACTAAAGCAAAAATAAAAATACCTGCAACTACTGCTCCTGCTTTTAAAGCTGGAAAAGCTCTTAAAGATAAAGTAAATAAATAATCAAAAATAAGCACTATTTTGTAGTGCTTTTATTTTAGTCTGTATTTTTCTTGTAAATGTTTAAAAAATACCTTCGTTTCTTCAACTACTTCAGAAGGTAAATCAAGTCTATACATAAATTTAGGAATTGTTACTTTACTTCTTCTGAAATCAAATTTAGTAAAACTTATTTTTTGATTTTCAATATCTAATTTGCTTATTTTATAACCTTGTGAAAGCCAACTTTCACTTATTGTTCCTGCATTTTTATTTGTGAAATATGCTTTATGTTTGTATGCAGATTCGCATAACTTAAATTTTAAAATTTTTTCTATTTCTTTAAATGTTAGTGTAACATTGTTTTTTCTCAAATTATGAAAGTATGCTGTCAGAGAACTAAATTTACTATCTTTCTGTTTTTTCTTAGGTTTTGAATTTATCTCTGAAATCAGTTCTTTTAAATTTACTGTTTTTATATCTTCATTTCCTATATCAACATATTCTACAACAGATTCTTTACAAAATTTATGAACATAAGCTATATTTCTTATTGTTTTATCTTTTGAAAGCCTTTTAAATATAATATCTTTTTCTTGTCCCATCCTTATTTCTTTTGAACAAATAAAGCACTTTCCTTCTTGTTTATCCCATATTTTTTTATATCTACCCACACAATTTTGAATATCTTTTTTACTCTCTAATTCTTCAAAATATTCTCTGTCTAAAAAAATATTTTTAGATGTATCAATTCTTGATTCCCATATTAAAACAGTATCAGCCATACTTCTTATACATTTTTCTTTATTGCTAGGAAGTGTGAATATATTTCTATTAAAAGAATCTGTTTTCCAATATTTTTTTATTAATTGATCTTTTGTCATATTTCTGTTTAGTTCTTCCATCATTTTTAATAAAAAAGCATTTATTAACAAGTCTAATCTTTTAAATACTTCTAAAGATTCTTCGCATTTATGATAAGTTGCAAAACCTGTAATTTTGGCATTTATATTTTGAATTAATCTACTTTGCGACCATACACCTTTATTGTCAAATATCATTTGTTCAATTTCTTGCTCAAACTTATCTACTGCTTTTTGTGAAGGAATACACCTTATAACTCCATCTATTTTACAGTAAAATCTTGATAAAAATTCAAATCCTTTTTTTACATTTACTATTTTTGTTTTTTCCTCAGAAATTTTTAACCCTCTTTCACTAGCAAAACTAACTAATTCATTTTTGAATTTTATAGCATCTTCTTCAGTCCTTGCAGTAACATATATATCATCTGCAAATCGCACACAGTACCCATTTTTATAATCTGTTATTACTTCTCCTTGTAAATCATATAATCTTTTCTGAAATCCATCTAAAGTCATATTTCCTAAAATAGTACTTAAATTGCTACCTAAAGAAATTCCTTCATCCTTATTAAATAATTCTCCATTAAATACAAATCCTGAGCCTAAAAACTCTTTTAAAATGTGCTTATTCATAGGAATATTATCAATAAGCCATTTATGAGAAATAGTATCATAATACGACTTAATATCAGAAATTAGTACCCATTCAGGAGCATCTGTATCAGTTAAAGAATGAATAATATGTGAATGAGCTTGTTCAGGAGATCTTCCTTTTCTAAAAGCAAAACTTTTCCTATCTGCTCTAACTTCAGCAACAGGCTCTAAAGCATAAGCATACAATACTTGCATAGCTCTATCATAAACAGTAGGAATACCAACTTTTCGCTCTTTACAAGATTTTGTATCTCTGAAGATAAATTGTTTTAATGGTTGTGCTTTATACTTGTTCCCCTTATTGAGTGTTATTGAGGCTCTCATTTTATCAGAGTCAGTTCTCCAAACAACTCTATCAATTCCTGCACTTGCTTTTGATATTTCTGCAACTTTTCTTACAGCAAGCATTTTAGCCTCGCTAGAATATACTATTTTATCTTGTAATTGCCTTATTTTAATTTCATTATTGTTATAAACAGCCTTACATAATTTACATTGTAATTCAAAAACTCTTTCTTCAGCTCTTTCAAAATCATAGCATCGCCATAACTTGCCTAAAGTTTCATTATCTAAATCACTTCTTATATATAAAATATTTTCAAATTCCTCATCTTGAAAATAGCCTTTTTGCACATACATAACTTTATCATCGTACAAAATTCAACCCTCCTAAATATTAATTACCAATTCAATAGGACAATGATCGCTACCTCTAATTTCTGAAAGAATATTTGCTTGTCTTATTTCTTTTCTTAAATAATCAGAAACAAGTATATAATCAAGCCTCCAACCAAATTTACAATTTATCCTATCTTCAATATCATTAGTCCAAAATGTATATTTTCTCATCTGAGGGTGCATATATCTATATGTATCAATAAAGCCTTTATTTAATAATTCATTAAAGCTATCTCTATCTTCATCTGAAAAGATTTCAAGCCTGTTATGTTTTTCTAAATTGCATATATCTATTTTTTGGTGGCATAAATTAAAATCTCCACATACAATTACATTTTTAATCATATTAAGTTTTTCTATATATTCATTAAAATTATAGTCAAAATCCATTCTAAAATTTTTTCTATCATAAGTTCTTTGAGAGCAGGGAACATATACACTAACCAAAAAGAAATCGTTAAATTCTGCTGTTATAACTCTTGATTCTGTATCTAAATCTTCATTTTCTCCGTATTCATCTTCAGATGGCATACCAACAATAACATTTACAGGTTTTTCTTTAGAGAAAATAGCAACACCTGAATATCCACCTTTATTAGTATAATTGAAATATTTATGATAATTTTCAAGTTTTAATTCTTTCATTTCTTTTGTAACTTTAGTTTCTTGTAGGCATATCAAATCTGCTGAAGTATCATTAATAAATTGTTCAAAATTATTATCTAAACTAGATTTTAAGCCGTTTACATTCCAAGATAATATTTTCATAATATTTTGTTCCCTCCCTCTAAATATTTCATAAAAAATAGGGTAGAGAGGTTTATTAGCCTCACTTCCCTATCAATAGTATATTAAAAATTTTTATATGATGCTGTATATCCGAAATAATTTATACAATTATAATTACTTCCCTTATTCATTTTTCCTTGTTTAGTTATTCCTAAAAGCCTTATTTTTATATTATATTTTTTAATTTTATCATAAAAATAATACTCAATTTTTAAGTCTTTCATAATTT
Organism: uncultured Clostridium sp.; assembly: GCA_947646915.1. GTDB lineage: Bacteria > Bacillota > Clostridia > TANB77 > CAG-508 > CAG-269. The sequence continues at coordinate 19,635 of CANSII010000009.1, forward strand.
TTTCAATTTCTTCTTTTTTGCCATTGAATAGGGTATTACAAATTTCATCTTCGTTTTTATATTTGTGATAAAAAATAGTTTCAGATAAAACAGGAAGTCTGACATTATCTATATATTTTCTTTCGATTGCTGAAAAGTCTTTATAATTCTTTTTAGCCTCATTTAAGCATATTTCATTTGCTCCACCCTTGTAATCTGCATCATCTCTTTGTATAGGATCATCTTCCCAATAACATATAGGGCAAATATCATAATGTCCCACTTCCTCTAATGTATAATACTCACAACAAGGGCATTTATATTTTCCATTTCTACCAATTTCGCTGTTTTTCTTTTGTTCATATTCATTTAATAGCTTACTTGTATCAACAGTAGGTATTACATTGTTTAAATATATTAAAATCAACTCTATTTGATCTCTTGCTAAGCATAAATTATAAAAATTTGCTGACAATACTCCATCCTCAAAAAAGTTTATTCTCATATCAACTAAAACATTTGAAGGTACTGCATTTGAAGGAGAAAGTATAAATTCTAAGTCAGGCTCGCAAAATTCCATTTTGCTATCTTCTTCTAATTCTCCATTCAAAAGTTTATAAAGTTCTCTTATTAAATTTTCAATTTCATATTCAATTAAAACTTCTTTATTATCTATTTTATAGTGAATATACTCGTTTTCAATTCTAAGAGTAACTTTGCACCATCTATCATCTTTAGCCTCTCTATCCTTATATGCTCTATTAATGCTTAGTTCAAAATCTGTAAAATTATCTAATTTTAAATACATAATGTATTAATTACCTTTCTTTTTATTACTATAACATAAGTACTTAAATTTGTCATTTTACTGAATTTAGAAGATATTATATTATAGTTTATTAATATTCTCAAAATATTGAGTGAAAACACTAAAATAAAAAATAGTAAAATATTATCGTACTATTTATGATTTTTTTCGTATTGCTCATTTAAAGCCCTTAGCTCATCAATATACTCCTGCATATTATTTCTAAATACAACCTCAATTTTTTCATCTTTTTTATTATAACATACTTGAATTGGCTCAATTCTTTCATTGCCATTATTATAATTAAATGTTATTTTATTCTCGTGTATTAGACTATTTACTAGCTCGTAAATTTCGGCAAAATCTTTTTCTGCATTATCTTTTTTTAATTTCATTTTATTTTTTCTCCTCCTATTATACTATATTATTGAGGTTGCCGTATCGGCAACTGTTTTTACTACATTTTAGTATAAAATTGAAAAAAATGCAAATATTTATAATAACAGGAGTAGAAATATGAGAAAATATAATAAAAAATCAAATATATCAGGATCTATAATAAAAGAGGCAAGAATTTCAAAGAATATGTCAAGAGAAGAATTATCAAACAAACTTCAGCTTATGGGAATTAATGTTGAAAGAACTTTTATTTATAAAGTGGAATCTGAAAATAAAATTTTAAAAGACTTTGAATTAATTGCTATTTGTAAGATATTAGAAATTGATTATAAAAAGTTAGAAAACGAATTAGAAGAAATATAAAAGAGGAATATTTACGAGCTTGTAATATTCCCCTTTTTTTATAATGAATTTTTTAATTTTAATCCCATTAATTCAAGTTCAATTTCTATTTTGTTTGCATCATTCATTGATATACCCATATTTTTTAGTTCTGTTTTACCTTGTGTGCAAAGTTCCCCAATTTTAGTAATGCTATTTTCATTTAATTTATTTATAACCATTTCAGGTATATCAAGCCTTAAAATATCTTGTACTAATAGTTTATTTTCCATCTTAACAACCCTTCCTTATTATTTTATTGCTATCATAAGTTCATTTTCTTTAACAGTATATTTTTCTCCGTTGTATTCATATTTTGCATTTGTAAAGTAAACCTTATAATTAATATTTTCTAGTTTTGTTCTTATTAATTGTAAAAATCTATCTATTTCTTCTTCAGAAAGATTGTACTTTATTCTTAATTCATAAAAAGAATATCTAATATAATTAAGGTTTTTATCCAATTTTTCTTCTAATGTTTTATTTATTATTTCTATTAATTGCTGATCGTTCATTTTCTTTTTTGCTCCTCGTAATATATTTTAACATAAAAAGACAAAAAAATAAAGGGTACAGAAATATAAAATCTCCATACCCATTAAAATTAGCAACCTGTACGAGGTAGCTTTTGCATTGTTTCTATTTCTTTATAGTAAGTAATTGTTTTCCAATCATCTTTATCTTCAACATAAATATCTTTATAATTTCCTGCAACTTTTGTATGATTTACAAATATAAATCCATTTGGAAGATTATCAAGCATATCACAATATAAGCGAGGTTGTTCAATTTCCTTAAAGTCTGCTTTTACTGTTCCAAATCTAAATTCAAAATCAGTAATAAATTCGCCTTCTTGTAATGTAGCATCTGTAAATTTAACTTCATTATTTGTAGTAGTACTTAAATTATCTTTCAACAAAATATAGTCATCACTTAAATTGGTTTTATACCATACAGAATATTGTAAATCCTCGTTCCAAGTTCCTGTATAAATTCTATTTACTCTTAAAGCATTTGTTGGAAGTGAGTCGTTCCAAGTAAAATTATCTATTGCAATATTAGATTTATTATGAATATTAGAAAAATCATAATATATACTATCTTTACTTTGAGTTTCAATAAATCCTTTCTTAGTTACTTCAACTTCAATATCAACATTATCATCCTTAACTGTAACACTTACAACTTCTTGATGTTTTATAATTTCTGCTCCAAAGACTGCATCTGTTAAAATATAATAATCAGGAGAAATTTTTTCTTTTAATGTATATTTTCCTTTTAAAAGTTCTTTTGTAGTAGCCTCGCCGTTTTTATCTGTAACTAAAGTATCTACTAAATTATTTTCTGCATCAAATACTTCAAATTCTGCATTTGCAAGTTTAGTACCTGCTTTATCTCCATTATATTTATTATCTTCTTTACTTAACTTTGTAATTTTTATATAGCCTTTTATAAGTTCGTTCTCAAAAGTTAAATCTTTTATTTGATCTTGTTCTAATGTAATTGTTTGAGGTTTTTCATTTAATACATAGTTTTCCAATGTTTCAGTTTCTTGAACTATATAATCCTTATCAATTCTTAATCTTTTAGAAACAGCCTCACCGTTTTCATCTGTAACTAGAGTATCTACTAAATTTTTATCCTCATCATATACATTAAATTTAACACCTTGTAATTTCACTTCGTTATTATCCATATCTACTTTAATAATTCTAATTTGTCCTTTTTTAAGTTCATTCACAAAAGTTAAATCTTTTATTTGATCTTGTTCTAATGTAATTGTTTGAGGTTTTTCATTTAATACATAGTTTTCCAATGTTTCAGTTTCTTGAACTATATAATCCTTATCAATTCTTAATCTTTTAGAAACAGCCTCGCCGTTTTCATCTGTAACTAGAGTATCTACTAAATTTTTGTCCTCATCATATACATTAAATTTAACACCTTGTAATTTCACTTCGTTATTGTCTAAATCTACTTTTATAACTCTAATCTGTCCTTTTTTTAACTCATTCTCAAAAGTCATATTTTTAATTTTATCAGCCTCTAAAGTAATTGTTTGAGGAGTGTCATTTAACACATAATTTTCTAAAGTTTCAGTTTCTCTTAATGTTAATTTTTCAAAATCTCTTATAGCATATCTTGAAGTTAAAGCCTCGCCGTTTTCATCTGTTGTAATAGTTTCTAATACTTCGCCATTTTGATTTAACACATCAAATTTAACACCTTGTAACTTCACTTCGTTATTGTCTAAATCAACTTTTATAACTCTAATTTGTCCTTTTTTTAGCTCATTCTCAATAGTATTTTCCTCGGTAGTATTCCATTTAACTTCAACTGTTTTATCTTCAGCTAAGTTATACCATTTTCCTGTATTTTTCTCAATTAGCTTATATTGTCCTATTCTTAGGTTATTAATTGTAATTTCTCCATCAACATTTGTAGTATATGTTCCAATTACCTTTTGGAATTCTTCAGAAAATAAATCAAATTTTACATTTCCTAGAGCTATTCTATGGTTATCTTTATCTACTTTGTATATTTTTAAGTTTCCTTTTTTATGGTCGTTTGTAATATTTTTTGTAATAGTTTTATTGTATTCTACATCAACATCAAAAGTAGCAGAATTTAATACATACTTAGCATTTGTTGAGGTTTCTTTTAATTTATAACTTCCTTGATATAGTCCTGTAAAATTTGCAATTCCTTCAGCATTTGTAGTAGCACTTGCGACAACTGTTCCATCTGCCTTAGTTAAACTAAAAGTAACTCCTTCAATAGGTTGGCTAGTTTCTGAATCTGTTTTATTTATTTTGATTTTTCCTGTATTAGTTTTTATATTTAGAGTAGCACGACCAACACCATCTCCAAAAGGATCATAGGTTAGGGCATAGTTTTGAGTTTCTGCTATTCTAGTTTTACCATAAAATACAGGATATGTTTTACATTTACCTTGAACATTAATTACAGCATTAGTAATGTCTTTATTCATTTGAGATTTAGGAATTTTGACAAATAAACTTTCATTTCCATTATAAGAATTTGTTTGAGTTCCGTTTGAGTTAGTAATTATTGTTCCTTCAGGAAGATTAGCTGTTGCTGTAATTGTATAACCTGCCATATCAACTACACTTGAAACATTTATTTTTTGTGTATAGTAATTTCCATCTTCATATAAACTACCTGAATTACTTAATGTTATTGTAGGATCAGAAGGTCTTTGAGTTCCATATTTTCCTGCATTAACAATATTTACTATTGCATTTTTTATAGCATCTCCTCTGGAGTCTGCTCCTTGATCTGCTCCTCTAAATCTTGTTGTAGGATCAAATCCATATAAAGCACAATATACAGCTTGTTTTGTTGCTTGAAAAGCCTCTAAATCATTTGCTAGTCCTAGCTGACTTGCAGATTTATAAGGAAATCCATTTATAACAGTTCTCCAAACCTGAGCATTTCCTAGAACTGAAGTAACATCAGTATTTACATCAACAGTATATCCATCTAATTCTCCAACTCCTGCATATTCTCTATTAAGGCAATATGCAGGGTATTCTCTACCATTTACACTATAAGTAGTATATGTTGTTGTTACATAATACCAAGCTCCTTGATCTTCATTCCAATATTGTAAATGTTGTTCAACTTTACCTCTATCTTGTATATTTGCCTCGCTTATCTCTGTTGCAAGTACAATAGGAGATATTGAGGAAAATATAGTTAAAATCAATAAAATTATTGCTATTATTTTTTTATTCTTTATCATTTTATAATCCTTTCCATTAGAAAAAGCACTTTTTAAAAGTGCTTAGTTAATTATATAAATTTATTTAATTTACTATATGATAAAACACTCAGTCCAAACATATTGACCGTTACAATAATAATCTCTAGCATATATTCTTATTGTTCCAAATTTCCAAGCAATTTTATCAATTACTCTTTGCTCTGTATATGTAAATTGTGAAGTTATATCTACAATAGAGCTATCAACAACAATTTTATAACCGTAATTTTTCATATCTTCACTTTGATTATTATTAATAACATTTTTTATAGTGTTAATCATATTAGAATTCTCTTTAAATTCTTCTTTAGTTACAACTTGTTCAGAAGTTTTCTTTTCTTCAGTCTTGTTATTTGAATTTACAATTTCAACTTGTTTTGTTTCTTCTTTTGTTTGAATTGCTGAATTATTATTATTTGTATTATTTTCTTGAATTGTTACTTTTTCTGTTGGTTTACTTTCAGTCTTTGCAATAGAAGTCTTAGGTTGTTCTACTTGCTTTTCTTCAGAAATTATACTTTTAATTTCTAATTTGTTATTCTTTTCAGTTTCTTCAATTTCAGCAATGTTTTCATTTTCTAAGACTATTTCTTCAGCAATTTCATTTTCAGTAGCATTTTCAACCTTGTTTTCCACAGTTTCTACTATACTTTGTGGATAGTCATCGTTATAAATTTCATTCTTAGGATTTGTTTTTTTATAAGTTATTGCATTTGATAATATAGATGTTCCAAATACTAAACTTAAAATTATTATAATATACTTTTTCATATAGATCATCTCCTCTTAATATCATTATAAAGCCGTACTATATGAAAATCCAAACCCTTTTATAAAATTTATTGACCGTAATTCATTCCATCAACACTTTCTATTGCTTGCACACATAATCGTTTTTCTCTTTGTCCTGCAACACAAGTAATTAAAGTTATTCTATTATCTTCAGTAGCTTGTAAATAGGAAAAGTCTGTTTCATCAATTATCTCTTTAGTAGTTACGACATATCTTTTAGTACCGTATTTTGTTTGATAAAATATCTCACTTCCTATTTTAATTTTTCTTAGATTCTTAAAAAAATCTCCTTTATTGCCTGAATTATGAGAGGCTAAACCAACATTACCACTATAAAGACTTGTGGTAGGGAAATGTCCTATTGTTTCGGATAAGGTTGATAATTCAACGCTTTCTCTAATTGGTGCATTTTCAAGTAAAATATCAGGAATAGTAAGTGTTCCTAGCTCATCATCATAATGAATTATATCTTGTTCAATGTTTTCAAGTGGTGTTTCATCCAAATCTGTATTATCTCCAACAACAATATTTTCAGCATCCTTATTTGCTTTATAAATAGGGTATTTAGTTATAAAAAAAATAACTCCTGTTAGAGTTATAATACCAATTAATATTATACAAATTAAAAATTTATTTTCTTTCTTCAATGTAAGCCTCCTATAATCTAAATTCAACATTATATTTTTCATTGTCGGAATTTACTAGCATTTTTATATTGGCATTGTTCTTTTTTATAGTTATCATTTTACCTTTAATCCTATTTGTTAATGCTTTTGAAAATTCTAACTTATATTTATTTGTTGATTCTAAAATAATAAACCTATTTAGACTAACCGTATTATTTGCTTTAAGTCTAGTTTTACCAACTTTCTTATATACACCATCCTTAAAATTATAAACTGTTATATTTCTAGTTAAAAAGAAACATATTATTAATATAATTCCTGTTGTTCCTGTGGTTATAGGTATAATATTATTCTGTTTTTCTTCTTCAACTTCTTGTATAGGAAGTTCAACCTTTTTGTATTTAACATTATAAGTAATAGGATTTTCCGTTGTTTTTGTGGCTGTTCCTGAGTAATTTGCTGTTACTGTGTATGTGTTAGGGTAGTTTATTCTTTGTTTTCCAGCATAATAGCATTTAGCTGTATAAGTATTTGCAACCTCATAATTACCTATCATTTGTGTATTTTCAACTTCCCATTCTACATTTAATAAATCTAATGTAAAACCGTTTTTTATTGTCTGCTTAGGAATAAAATCTAAGTCGTTTCTCTCCAAATTAGTATAATTTATCGTTTTCTCTATTAAATCTTCTCTAAATCCATTGTAGTTTGTTTTAACATTAATATTTTGTGTATCTAAAACATATTCTCCAACATAGCCATCTTCATTATAATTAATTACTTCTCCTAATTGTGCAATTATACTCTGTATGTTATTTGTTTTTGAAGTAATAGTCTTAGAGGTATTTATTTGAATTGTATCTGTTGTATTTCCACCTTCAGAAGTATAATTAGTAAAATTATATTTCACTCCATCAACTTCTAACTCTTTTTCTAAATTATCTATAAAATTTATACTATCCTTTTCTAAAACCTGATATGTTTTAGTCAAAAATGAGCCATCATTACTTAAAATTATGTTTGGATCTGTTACTGCAAAACATTTTGTAACAGTAAGTAAAGTGCAAAAACTACAAATCGCAAGTGTTCGTTTTAACCATTTCATTTTTTGAAATTCCTCCTTCTCAAAATATATTTATTATTCCAAATTTGTTTGCTAAAAATGTTGCTCCTATTGAGCAAAGTATAATAAGTCCCAAGTAAAAAAGCACATTAAAAAATCTTGACAGAATATCAAATATAAAAAAAATAATTTTTAAAATCATACTTTCCTCATTTACTATAAATTCCTCATCATATTTATCTTTCATTTTTTGCTTTTTTAAATATTCCTTGTAAGTGTTTCGTTTCATTTATTACCTCTTTTCAGAAAACTAAAAAAGCCTTTTTTTTCAACCACTTCAATTTTATTAGTTTTCTCAGTAATGTAATCTTTAAATATTTCGTGATATATTCCTTGATTTATATTGTCATTAAAGGTATTTGTTGTAAATTCTGAAAAGTATATATTTTTAATAATACCTTTCAACATTTTCTTAAATTTTGCTTTTTCTTCATTACTAGAAAAATTAAAAATGTAATTAACATCTGAAATTTTTTCAAGCCTACTTAATACTCTAAATGTTTCATCAGTTTCCCAACATTTCGTACCACCAACAATTATTTTAACTTCTTTAGATAAAAAATTATCAAAAGAATTATCGTTTAATATTCCATAATCGTATATATAAAAATCATATCCATACTGCATAGCATCAACCTTATTGTCATTGCTATATAAGTCAATTCCCATATAATTATATAAGTTATCTTTTTTTACAACTCCTTCTAAAGTTTCAATGTTTTTTATTTCGTTTTTATCAGTACTACATATATAACAAGCATTCATATTAAGGCTTTTTAAAAACATTGTAATCAATATTGCTTGTGTTGTAACTCCTATATGCTTTTCCGTTCCTGCAACAGCAATATTTACAAATTGCTTTAATTTCTTGTATTCTTTTTTAATTATTATTTTATTTTTCTTATTGTCATCTATTTTTTGTCTAAACCTAACTGCATCTTTATACTGGCAACCTTCTTCTGTAAGACAATTTCTAAATTGTTCTTTTTGCTCATAATAAGTTTTAGCATTTACAAAATTATAGATTCCCTCATTAAAGAGTTTTGCAAGTAATTTATTGCCTTCATCTAAACCTGGTGCGACAATTATAATTCTTATATTATACATACTTTTAATTGCAACAACAGACTGTACTATTTCATCCTCTGTTTCTTTAGTAGAAGTTATATCAATAATTATTTGATCGTAATTATTAAGGTTTCTTAATTCTTGAACTGCAAACTTTTTCAAACTATCAACTCCAGTAAGTACTTGTGGTGTATTAAGGTTATTTTCTTTGCAAACTTCATAAATTAATTTTTCATTCTCTCTAGTAATTGCTAAAACCAATTTAACATCAGCTCCTTTCATTAAAAATTAGCAACAAAAAAAGACTATCTATATTTAGATAATCTTAAAAACATTATTATTCACTTTTCTTTTTACGAGGTCTATACACATAACCTTTTTTTATTTTTTCTTCAGTTTCAGTAAGTAGTCTATTGATTGAAGTATAAAACCAATCATCTTTAAATTCTCTGCCTAATGCATCTTTGTATTTATAAATTTTATAATATTGAGATTTCTTTACTTCTATCAACCATTCTTGACATTTATTTAATTCATTTTGCTTTGTTAAAGCTTCTGTTTTAGTAAAATAGCCCATAGGATTTTGAGGATAAATTTCAATCATTTTTTCAGAAATTTCAAGTCCTTTATTAAAATCATATTCTGAGATATAGGCTTTTGCAAGGAAGTTATACATTTCTATTAAATGTTTCTTTTTTCCTTCTTCATAGTTTCCATCTGAGGAATATCTTTTACAGATTTCATCGCATATTTCATTATTCAAATATAATTCTAAGTAATATATGGCTTTTTCTCTATAATTAGCCCTAGACCAAGCATAGGCTATCGCTAATAAATATCTCTGTTTTGGAGTAATAGGCTCTCCTGCAAGTTCAATTACTTTTAATAATATTTTCTGCCTATCAGGGTAACCTGTTTCATCCTTATATTCATTTTCTATTTTTTTAATGGCTCTTTCATATTTAGGAGATGTACTGCCTCCAACTGAAAGTGTATTGAATAATTCCTCTGCCAATTCTATATTATCTATATTTGTTTTAAAAATATCTAATAATCCCATCTATATTCCTACTTTCATATTAATTAATTAGATTATAGCATTTTTTATTAAATATGACAAATAATTATACTTCATTTCCCCAACAATCCCATCCTTCTGTTGTTTGTCTTGCAAATAGTTCAACACGAGGTAGGTCGCCAACAAGTTCAATTATTCTTTCTCTAACAACATCAGGCTTTTTGCTGTGTTCTTCAATATGAGTATCTACTATTTGAAATACTTTATTTGATTTCCTTTTTATAGTACCTCTTGTTCCAATTAAGCATAATTCTGAGTTTGCTCTTGTCCAATGTCCCATACCAAAAAACCAAGTATCACTTTTTTTATTTCTTTTAATCCAATTAAAGCCACAGGTTTTATATTTAAAACCCCATTCGTGCATTACTTTTAGTCCCTCAATTAAGTTAGGAAAAGTAACCCACAAAAAAAGAATACAATTTTTATCTGAAATGCTTTTTATTGTATCCTTCATATCAATAATATCTTCAACTTTCATTGTTTTATAATGTTTTTCTGCTGTTCCTGTTCCATCTCTCCAAGTATGGTATTTCCAAGGAGGATCAGCATAAATTATATTGTATTTATTTTTAGTATTATATATATCAACTACCATCGTTTACCTCCTTTGTACCGTATAAGTATTCTCGTGGATTTATGAAATCTCCGTTTTTACTCATTCTTATTTCAAAATGCAAATGTGAACCTGTACTATATCCGAGGATTCGGATCACGATTAGGATCTCCTCCTTGAATAGCAATTACATTGCCTTGTTGTATTTCCTGACCTTCAGTAACATCAATTCTTGCTAAATGTGCATAAAAAGTATAATATGTTGTTCCATTATTAGTTTTATGCTCAATTTCAATACAATTTCCATAGCCTCTTTGCACTCCTGCAAAAACTATTGTCCCGTTTTCAACAGCCATCACATCAGTATGCCAAGCTCCTGCAATGTCCATCCCTGTATGATAACTTTGTTTTTTTGTAATAGGGTGTATTCTTCCTCCAAATTCACAGGTAACAGTAGCTCCATTAACAGGCATAGGAAAAGTTCCGTTATACTCTAATTCTCCTGATGATAAAGAAGGGGAATAGGTATCGTGCATTTCAACCAATGAATAGTAAGAACTATCTGAGGTTTTTCCATCATCATCAAAGCCAAAAAAACTTTTAATTTTATCAATAGTGGAAGTTAAAGCAAAAAGAGGTATCATTATAATAAATAAAATAACAACTAATGTTATTATTATGCCTATAATAAGCCTCTGTCTTTTTTCTTCATCAGTTATTTGACTTAATACTACTTTTGCTATAACTTTTGCCGTATGAGGATCAATAGCCATTAACGACCACCACCTTTGCCAAAATACTCAAATTCAATAGGGAATATATCGAATCTAACGAATATTCTATTTGAGCCTATTATAAACAAAGCTAAACCTCTTTTCTTTTTATATAAAAAATCAACTTGTGTCTCACTTAGTTTAAAGAGTTCTGTTGATTCTTCCAAGTTTTGACCATCTGTACCCATAAGAATTTTGTATGTTGCCATATCAAGTATTGCTTGTCCATACATTTTTACAGAGCTGTCAAGAAAATCAACGATTGAGTGAGAAATAATAACTAAACTTCCTTCATATTTTCTACATCTTTTTGCAACATTTCTAAGAAATATTAAACTTTGAGGAACTTCAGGATCAATTAACAAATAAGCCTCATCACAAACAAGCATCGTTTTTTCTTCTTTATCTTTACTCATAATTTCCCAACAATAAGTAAGAATATTAAAGTATTGAGCCTTTTTTATTTTATCTGAAGCATTTTGCAAATTAAATGTGTCAAAACATACAACTTTTGCTATATCATTTACAGAAGTATAGCCATTAAATAAGCCTTTTTCAGCTCCTATACTTATTCCTCTTATTAAACTTCTTAAAGTAGCAAAGACTTTTTGTTTATCTGCATCATTTTCACTATTTGCTTTTTCTCCAAGCAGATTATAAAGGTCGGTCATAATAGGAAATTTATTATTTGGAATACCTGTTATATCTGTGTCCCAAGTAATATTAAATCTATTGTATAGTTCCTCTAAAACTTCTTCTAAATAAGCAATTTGTATTGAAGATAATTCAGGATATAATAATTTAAAAAATGTTCTCAAAGTCTGAAAATGTAAAGCCATAGCTCCCATTCCTTTGCCTTCATCTTTATATGCTTGTTCTTCTTCTTCTTCCTCATCATCAAGAGGCACAGCTTTTATTTGTAAAGGGTTTATTATTCCACCTTTACCACTTCCTATATCAATCCATTTTTCGCCTAGTTTTTCAGTCATTTCTTTATATTCTCGCTCTGGATCTATTAAAATTACTTTTGTATCAGTCATATATTCATTTAGTATTAAATGCTTTGCGACTGTTGATTTTCCGACTCCTGCCGTACCCATAATTACGAAATTTGAGTTAGTTCTGTCGCCTCCTCTTTTCCAAGGATCTAATATAACAATTCCTCCGTTTGTATCTTTTGCAAAATAGTATTTATCTCCATCATTAAATCCTGAACTTGAAAAAGGAAGTCCACCAATCCAAGTACTCTCTAGCATATTTCTATCAGCTATTTCTTTTATAATAGGATCACTAATTGCATAAGGCGACATCATTTTTAAAGAATTTCTACTTAAATTTGTTAAAAGTCGTCCTTTCATTTGCATAGTAGCAAGTTTAGTCTGAACAGCTTTTGACCTTTGTTTTAATTCATCAATATCTTCAGCAATTACCATTATACAAATTGTTACATAAACCACAGTTTCGCCGTTTACATCAACTTTCTCAATAATTTCTCTAGCATCGTTTATTTCTCTTTCTGTCCTTTGCCTCAATATTTCATCTTTTATACTGTCGTATTGAATTTCATTTTGTCTAATGCCTTTACTTATATTTTGCATTAATGAATCTTCTTCTGTTGGAGATATATTTAAAGTGCATACTGTATTAGGTATATTTGCAATACTTTCAAGCCATCCTACTCTAACTTTTTTAGGATATTTGGCTATTGTATATACTCTGCCAAAATAATCTCCAACTCTTATATAATTTTTTCTATATTCTATTCCTCCAATAGGAGCAAGAAAATTTAATAATGAATAATTAGGTATTATTCGTTGCATCTCTTTCTTTTTCAATTTATGCCTCCTTCAACATTACAACACTATCATCAATATCATCTTGATCTTCTCTGTGTGCATAATTCATATTTAAAAAGCTATTACATAATTGAATTAGAGAAGGCTCATCTAAAATATCAACTTTTATTCCTGACCTTTCAAATTTACTGCTTAATTCAAAGCATTTCTTTAAAAGATCTTTTTCGCAATTATCATCATATTTTGAATTAATCATTAAAAAAGACTGTCTTTCAACGATTTCTCCGTTTAAAGATAGTCTTTGTACTTCTTGCAAATGTGTTTTTAATATTTTTTTCTGAGTGATATTGTCTGTGTTATTTATAATTTCAGTTAAATATTCTTGCAAAGGAGATATATCAACTGCCCTTGCAATATTAAAATACTTCATTTCAACTTGTTCAGAAGATAACTCAGCTGACAATTCTTTAATCAAATTTTGTTTTTCTCTATCAGTTAGTAATTGTGTATTTATTGAATATATTTTTAATCCTGCAATTACATTATTATCAGTAGTATAAATAAAATTATTTCTAATGTCTAAAATTCCAACTTCTTCATTACAAGTTTTTTCTTTTTTATCTTTCTTAAATAACTTTAATAATTTAAACATTCTTGTCCCTCCATTTATTATAATATTTATATCTATATTCTTTTTGAGTCTTTGAAAAATCAATCAAAAATTTAATTTGTTTAACTACACATAAGTTATTTTCATCTTTTGCTGTTGCAATTATTGTCCCTGCAACTCCTATAAATTCAATAACAATAGGAAGTAAAAAACTACCTTTTAACTTATAAACAATTAAGCTAATAGGTAGCAAACAGGCAAAGACAATTATTGTGGAGATCAACTCTTTTACTCCATAGCCTTTGAAAAATTCCATCCTTGTTCTCACATTGGAAGGAATATACAATTTATATTCTTCATTTTCGTTCAATTATAGCCTCCTATCTAAAACCTCCACCACTTGAAGGAATTGATCCATAATAATTTTGTAATAGGTCTAATATTACAAAAATTAATTCTGTAATTACTCCAAATAGTATAGTATTTTTTATTTTCTTTTTATATGCTCCTTGTGATTCCTCATCATATATCATTTTAGTAAAACAAAATACAACTCTAAAAACAACTCCTAAGGGTATAATTGCAACTCGTAATAAACTTATAATTTCCTTTAAAGTATCCATATTACCTAGCTCGCTTTCTTCAATGTACTTAATTTTCTTTTTATTTGACTTGACAATTCCATTGTTTTACTTGTAGTAACTATTACATTACTAATACCACCTGTGCCACCACCAAGCATAAATTCTTGTAGGAATTTAGGTGTTTTTATTGCCAATATTATTGCTGAAATTCCAAACAGCATTTTTACATTTAATATTAAAATTATTGCTATTTTGCATAATATTATTTGTACTAATACCGTTAAAATGCTTTTAATTAGCTTTTCTGAATATGACTTAAAAACTCCTCCATCAGGATTAACTAATCCTACACAAGCTAAAGGAAAACCGAGTTTTAATACAAACATTTCCAAAGCTCTCATTAAAAATTGTATATATAAAACAAACAATAAAATCAAAGCAATTAGGGCTACTATTGCTGTAAAAAGTCCTGAAGTTGCTATATTTGCAATAGCAGTAGTTAAAGAAACATTATCTTGAAAACTCATAGCTGTTAATATTGAGTTTCCAAAAGATTTAGCAATTTCTATAACCCAATCATACAATACAGCAAAACTAATAGCCACAACTATTGCTCTTATAAAATATACAATATAAGTTAGGGGAGGAGTATCGCTTTCTCCATCAGTCCATAATATATACATATCAAACCCTTTTTTTAAGAATTTTAATACTATTAAGGAAATAGCCAAACTTAAAATAAGAGTTTTTAATTGTGAGAAGTCTATTACAGTACTTCCAAAATTTGAAGTTATATAATTCTCAGCATTAAAGCACATATCAATCAGCCCATTAAAAGCAGAATTTATAACATTATCAGCACCTCCAATTATGCTAGTTATAAGTCCTGTTAAAATAGATTCCAATTTTAGCCTCCTTATTATTTATAGTAACCTATAATTAAGTTTATAAGTCCACTTGCTACAATTACCCCAACACAGCAAATTATTGCTATTTTTATTCTAGAGTCCCATCTTTTACCGTCCATTTCATCACTTGATGATTTTCTTAGTAAGTAATATCCAATAAGTAATACTGTTAAAACAGGAGCTAGTATTAATAGCCAATTAGTTAAGTCGCCTATTAGGTTTTGAGTTCCTGTTGCAATTTTGCTGTCTGAAACACTTGCGAAACAAGTATTTGTGCAAAAGAAAAGACTTGTTGAAACAAGTCCTACTTTTCCTATTTTTTCTAATAATTTTTTTGTTCTTTTTATTATTTTCTCTTTCATACATAAAATTTCCTTTCTATTTATAATAATTCCAAATTCCCCATAATTTGATTTTTTCTTCATCTCTCTGAGGTCTTGCTAGTTGTCTTTTTAACCTTAATACTCTGTTTTCTTCTTCATTACCCATACCATATAATTTATTGAATTTCCAACAGGATATATCAGGCAATTTTGTAATAGCAGGGAATAGACCTGCTTGAATAACTAAAACATAAGGTCGTTCTATCCTTGTGATTTCATCTTCTGTTAGTAGTGGTCTGCTAATTAAATTCATAGATTCTGAGTTGTTTCCATTTGAATACCTACTATAACTACTTGATTTGCTATAACTTGAAGTAGAATAACAGCCAAGTTTTTTAGAAATTATATTAGCTGTTTCATAGCTTGCAGTTTTAAGGTATATCCAAGTTTGACAGTTATCCCTTATATTCTCAGATATATCTTTTCCGTATTTATTGTCTAGTTGAGAAAAACTTTGTAAAAACAAGTTAAACCTAATTCGCCTTCCTCCTGCAACAGTAAGCATATTGCTAAAAGAGGGAATAGTAGTAAAATTTCCAAATTCATCTAATACATAGTTTACCCTAACTTTTAACTCTCCACCTCTGCTATCAGCACTTTCAACAAGTGCAACATAGTTTTGATATACGAAAAGACTTGCAATAGAATAATATGTTGTTTTTTCATCAGAAACAATAAGGTATATAGCTGTTTTTTGCTCTCCTAAAACTTTTAAATCAAAATCGCTAGTATAAGACATTCCATAAACACTTTGATTAGTAAATAGCTTTAAGGTTGCTAATGCTGAAGTAAAGAAAGAGCCTCTTGTTTTTTCAGGAGCAATTCTAGCAATGCTAAATATTTTACTTGAAGGATGATCAGGGGATAGATTTTCAATATATTTATTTAATGGCATTGTTTGAGCTTTAGTTAAACACATTTCAGCAATGAAAGAAAATACATTTGTAAGATTTTGATATTCAGGGTGTTCTCTATTGTCAAAAACAACACTCATTATTGCACCTGCAATAACTGACATTTCGCCATCTTTCCAAATTTTCTCCATCTTTGTTTCCTCATCGCCAACTAAACTTTGTGTAATGTCCCAAGCATATTCTTCAGCTTTTCTAAAATCTCCTCTATTTACAGCATCAATAACAGGTTGTAAGTAATTATACCTATCACTTTTTTTAGGATTTTTAAAATCTATTGCAATCACTTTATATCCAAGACTTTTTAAATAATCTGAAGTGTATTCAAATAATTCCGATTTAGGATCTGAAATTATCATACTTTCGCCTGCTAGTGCTAAATTTCCTATTGTTTGTAAAACTATACTTCTTGTTTTTCCTGATCGTGTTGCTCCAACAACTAAAGTGTGTATATTGTCGTTTATATAATACATTTTTTCTTTTTCTCGCTTTTTATCGTATCCAACAATAACTCCACCACTTTTAAATTGCTCAGTTTTATCAGTTAGAATATTGCTCTTGAAATATTTTTGATATTCTTTCTTAGTAAGCCATCTAGCTGTTCCATATTGACCTTGTCCCACTCTTGCTGGAGTCTTTATTTTATCTGTTACATTAACAGTTCCACTTTGATAAACATTCCTACTTCCAATTCCAAATACAGCAATTATAATAATTTCAATTAGAAAATATATAAGAAAAAATAGTAGTAAAACTTGCTTATTTACTACTATTTCAGAATATGTTATATGTGATAATTGTGTATGTATAAATCTCGTAAAAAATATAGTAAGTGGTATATTTATAATTGATAAAATTAAAATAATAGTAAATTTTCTTCTATTCATTCAATTTCTTCTCCTTCTTCTAATTGTAATTCTTGCTCTAGTGCAAGTTTTTGTGAATACTCTTGTATTTGTTCTTCTGTTAAATCCTTAAAGTCCTGATTTTTGTTATCATTACCTGTAATAATAAAAGTTCCTCTAATATTCAAACCATCTAATACTCTATTTATCGGCAATAATTTTTTGAAAGCCTCTAAATCATATACAATAAGTACATCTTTATATTTAATCACTTCTATTTGTTCATTTCCTACTATTTTTCTAAGTGTTTCAAGTCTGTTAGGTATTCTTTTTAATTCAGGATTTTTATTATCTTCAATTATCAGAACATACATATTTTGTTTTTCAATTATTACCACCTCCTAAAGTTCCATATCATCCTCCTGTTCTAAGCTGTAATGATTCTCCATCCAATATTGCTTTTTAGCACTATCACTCAAACTACTTAAATTCTTTTCATATTCATTTTGATTATTTTGCTTAAATTGTTGAATAATGCTTGCAAGACTAGATGATATATTAATATATCTTTGAGTTTCTTGTTGCTTTTTTACTCCTTTAATTTTTGTTATAGATTTTTCTTTAAAATACTTTTCCATATTTTCTTTTAAGTACTTTTCGTTGTGTAATTTTCTATCTCTGCATTTATAACCTGAAGGGGTTGTATATGTTATATTTTTTCTTTCCTTAGTCCAAGTTACTTTATATCCGAGTGAATTCATAATTTTAAAAAACTCGTGCTTATTTGTTGCTTTTTCCATTGCTAAGTCAATATTTTTTTCAAGTGTTTCCTTCCAACTAATACCCTTTTGTTTAGCTTTATATTCATTAATTTTTATATCATCAACTTTTGAACTCTCTTGTGTAACAGATAAGCCATATTGCATACATAATTTATTTGAGTATTGTTTAAGTCTTTCAAGATCCTTCTGCGAAAATTGTATTTTCTTTCCTGTTTCAAAATTAACAGAATTTACTACAAAATGCGAATGTATATGTTCAGTATCTTGATGAGTTGCAACTACTACTTGAAAACCATTAAAAAATTCATTAGCCATTTTTATTGCTATTTCGTGTGCTGTTTCATAAGTTAGGTTATCTTCAGGATTAAAAGATTGAATAAAATGTAATTTTTCTCTGCCTCCAAGTTTTCCATACATATTTTTAACTGTCATCATTTCTTCGTAAGCATTTTCGCTAGTACAGTCTTTTCCTGTAATTAGCTTGTTGTTTGTTTTCTCTTCTTTACATATATAATCAATAGTCTTTTTTAGACTGTTTTTGTTATTAATAAATTTAATGATTGCCATATTTGACTTAACTCCTTTTTTGTTCCTTCTAAATCAACACAAGTAATTCTTCCTTGATTAACTTTTTTTGTAAGCTGATTAACATTGTTACCTAGTTTCCTTAATTGTGTAACTAATTTTTCTATATCATTATAAATAACTATTTCTTGCTCTGTTGCAGACTTTATTACATAATCTGAAATTGTTGTTTTAGCTTTTATGCTATTATTAACAATTTTTGTTTTTTCTTCAGGAGTAAGCCTTATTTCGATTCTCTCTGTTTTTTTCAACTGTTCTCCTTTCTGCCTAATTTGATGAAGGGTTTGGGAAGGCTTTCCCATATATCAAGAAAAGTTATACTTTTCGTTCTATTTGTAAGTACAAATAGGAATCTTGCTTAACTTACTCGCTATCGCTCGTAAAGTAATCTTCTAGTAATTTCATTAATAAGTCGTTAAATTCTTTATCTGAATTAAACCTATTTTTATATGCTTTTATTATTTTTTTATCAACTTTGCCTGTAAATTTTGGCTCAACAACTTTTTGATTCTTCAAAATCTTTAAAACTATTTCATAAGTAATAGAATTTTTCTTTATTCTTATTTTTTGTGCTTGTGCTAAGTTTAGTTTTATTTTTTCATCATCTATAACTTGATTAACAATCTCTTGTTCCTCTTGTGATAAATAAGATAATTCAACACCTGCTTTTATAGACAAATTTTCATTATTTACTTTTTCTTGAATAGGTTTTATTAATTCTGTAAGTCTTATATATCTATAAATTTGTGCTGTGCTTTCAGAATTCTCCTCAGGAGAATTTTCGTTATACTCATTGATATTAGTAATATTAGGGTTATTTTTTAATATTTCCGTTTTCATTTTATAAGCATAACCCTTTTCAACAGGTGGGATTCTATCTCTATTACATAAGTTAGTATCTATCATTATCAGAGTAGCTTTATTGTCATCACAATCCACAGTTTGAGCAGGAATTGTGGAAAAACCTAGTTCTCTACAACATTCAACTCTATTATGTCCTGAAATAATTTCATATTGTCCATCCTTTAATGGTCGTACAATTATAGGTACTAAAACTCCATTTTCTTTTATACTCTCCAATACTTCTTGCTTTTTAATTTCGTTATACATAGAAAAAGGTTGCCTTTTTCTAAAAGCAACCAATTTATTTAATTCTATATTTAAAATTTCATTTTTCTTGATATTTTCTTCAACCTTTTTAGGCTCATTATCTACTATAAATTTATTTCGTACTTGTTCTAAACTATTCAATTTTACATCTCCATTTCTAAATCTAATTCATTATTAAATTGTTCTATTTTATTTATAGCCTCAAATATATCAGTTTTTGAATTTATTTCTAGTTGAGGAATAGCCGTATTTTGTAAATTGTTATATACAAAAAAAGTCCCATTTAAGGGATCAAGTATTATAGCATAATAATTTACATTCTTTTTCTTTAATTCTTGATTTGTTTCATTCCATACAATAATATCATCTGAACTTATATTGTCTTTTGCTATATATAACATATTATCTAATTGCTTTATAAATAATGGATTTCTGAAAATATTATCTTCAGCTAATTCTGTATAATTATTAACAATATAGTTGTATAAATAGCTTTCATCTGATATAGCTTGTAGTAATTTTAAATCTTTATCTTTTATAAATAATCTAATATTTTTCAATAATTACTCCTAAAATTCCATTTCATCGCTTTGCTCTAATTCATTATTATTTTGAGCAGTCATATTATTTAATTCTTGTTTTAATCTGTTGTTTTCTTCAATTAAAATAGTCTTTTCAACAAATTTAATATCATTATTTGTATAATCCTTATTTATTTGTTTTTCCTGCATCATACTAACATAGCCTTGCTCAGTTACAATTATATGATCTAATAATTGTATATTAAATATTCCTAGAAATTTGTTTATTTTATTCGTAAAGTCTATGTCTGTATTACTAGCCTTTAATGTATTTGAAGGATGGTTATGTACTAAGATAACCTTGTCATTTGCAGACATTAAAGTTATTTTTAATATATCTTTTGAATTTATTGAAATATTGTCAGAACTTCCAACTCCAACTAAATTTACATTTCTTAAATTGTTTCCTCTGTCTAATCCTAAAAGTAATAAGTGTTCTTGAATACCATCTTTTATATTCTGAACTGCATTTAATTTATAGACATCATCAGAAGTTACTATTTTAATTTCATTTTCTATATCTGTTTTAGGCTTTTTTGTGATTTCAACTTCCATATTTAAAACTCCATTTCCTCAGTTTCTTCAACCTCTTGTATTTCTTCTAAAATAATTGTCCTATCCTGTAAATCTTTTTTTATTTCTTCACTTTGACTATCTTCAATAGATTTAAAGTCTGAATTTTCGTAATCATCTCCAACTATAAAACAATTTCCTGCAATATAATCATAATCAAATTGTAGGTTAGGTTTTAAGTTTGTAATCTTGCCTTCTTCATTACATATAAGAAGTAAATTGTCTTTATATGGAACAACTTCAATTAGTCCTCCAACTAATTTTTGTTTTGCCTCTAATGTATCATCAATTTCCATTACAACAGGATCTTTTCCAATTTCTTTATAAATGATTTTTAATTTTTGATTTTCAACTATTTCTTCATCAGATAATTCTTCTTTAATTTCTTCAGAAGAATATAAGTGTAAATCAACGGCATTTGTTTCAGATCTATCAATATAACCTTCATCAAAAAGTTCAACATAACCTGACAAATCATCTTCGTTTCCGTATGCCTCATAATCAAAATAGTTTTCTATATTATGTTTTTGTAATAATTCAGTTAGTCCCATCATTTCAGCTTTTTGCATACCGTATTTTGCTTCTTTTGATAATGTGTCATTTTCTATACCGTATGTATAATAAGGGATTCTATCTTCTTGTAGCATTATATTGATTATTTCCTCTATATCATCAGTATTTTCACATTCTATATATGCCTCAACAGCCTCCATATTTGTAACTCTTTCAGAGGCTTTCGCTAGTAAATTAAGCATATTTAAGTTACTGTATTCACTTACTTTAATAGGTAGATCCGTTTCATAATCATTAATCATATATTCTTCGTAGCATATTCCATTTTTAGCAAGTGATTCATCTACTTCTTTTTGTGTTAGTTGTAATCCAACTTTTTCTCTTAAAAAGTTTTCAAGCTCTTTATCTGTTACAGGCAAACTTAACCATTCTCCGACTAACTCGCCTTCATTATATTTGCCTAAATTTCCAATCCATACATTAAGCATAAAAATTCTCCTTCCATAAAAAAAGAGCTAGTCGTAATAACTAACTCAATTCTTATATTTTTTGTAAAATGTCTTTCATTAAAACTTCATCAACTAAACCATCTATCATTTGTTGATATTTAGCAAGTACCGATATTTCGTGTGTATCAGGAGCTTTATGTTTTTCTTTTAGTTGTTTTTCCGTATTCTCCTTTAATTCTAAAATATACTTTTCTCGTTCAAATATCTTAATGTCAAGCTGTCCTGTAAGTTCTAATTCTTGTTTTCTATATGGATAATTCTGTTCCATATTTTTTAAAATCATTTCTCCGTATTTACCAAAAATCAATGTAACCACCTCCAATTAATAAGAAAGAAAAAAGAGGTAGTCTTTTATTCTTTCTAAATACTATCCCTTAGGTATTTCTGTTTTATAAGATAGTACAGTTCCTTCTTTAAGTCCTAATTTATATGCCTCTAAAATTTCGTGATTTTTTAATATTCCTTCAAGTCTGAATAATTTATCTATTGCCTCTTTATCTTTCTGTGTTAAATTAGGTTTTTTCTTATTCTCTATAAAAGCTGTAACATTAGGGTATTCATCCTTTAATTTATGTATTTCATCTTCAACTTTCTTATACTTTTTATTTTTCTTTAAAACTTTTTCAACATATTCATCAAAGTATTCAGTAAAATCATCAATACAATAGTCTAAATAACCTTCAATTAATTTACTCATTTTATTTTCCCTCCTTGAAGGTATTATACTATATTACATTAAAAAAACAAAACCCAAACAAAAAGAAATACATAAGAAAAAGGGGGAAAAGCCTTATGTATTTCTAATCATTTCATTATACACATTATAACAGTTATTTTGTCAAGTTCAATAAAAACTTTTTATGTACTTCTTTTTGTATGTACTAAATAATAATATTTTTTGTGTGTACCGAAAAAATGTGCTACATTGCTGTAACACATTCCTTCGTTGTATTATATATAAAAACCTTCATTTTTCAATAGTTTTTTAAATTTTATTTTTAATTTAATTTATTTTTTTATTATTAATATCATCTATCACATCCTTTTCTTTGTAATCTTCTACATTGTTAAGGTTTAAATCCTTAACATTATTAATATCTGTAAAATCTTTTCCTTCGTACTTTTGTAAAAAATCTAACAATGCAATTTTTCTAACTTTTAGACTTCTTAATTTTAGAGCAGGAAGAAATCCTTTTTTTATTAATTCATAAACAAAAGCAGGATTTGTCTTTAATATTTCTGCAACTTCTTTTACATTAAATAACATATCTTCCATAATTATTATATCTCTCTTTCGTTATTTATTTTACCCTCATATAGCATCAGCTCCCTTCAATATAATTTAGTGTTGTGCTACATTTACATTATAAAGCCATACTATATGAAAATCCAAACCCTTTAATAAAATTAATAATCTTTTGTTCTTCTTTGATTGTACCAAATTCTTATTGCACTTCCTAAAGCCACTTTTTCTTTACCGTAATTTTCGCTAGGAAAATCAGATAAATTATAAATATTAAGTGCTGTTTGAATACTACAATGTCTTAATTTTGAAAATTCTTTTGGAGAATAAAATATATTATCGTTTAGTTCAATAATTTCTTCTGTTTCATTTTCTTTAATCTCATTTTCCATATTATTTCACTTCCTATACTTCTTTTGAAAAAAGCTCATTTATAAAATCTTTTAACATTTGTAGTTTTGTTTCTGCTTGTATTCTTCTTTCTTTTTCTTTTTCGTAAATATCTCTACTAACAGTATTACCACCAACTTTAATTTTGTATCTTGTTCCTGTTTTCATATATTCAATTTCATTGTCAGCTATTAGTTTTAATACTGTACTGTGTCCTATTTTCATTCTTCGTGCAAATTCATTTAAACTAACCCATTCTTCCATCTAATTTCCTTCTTTCTTATCAGGCATTTTATTTACAAAACCCCCTATATTTAATTTTTTCATATTAGCTATTTCTTCATCAAGTTGTCTTTCAGTAGTAATCCCACATTTTCTTAACTCTTTTACAAGAGCTTCATTGTTTGTAATAATATATTTTAAATCAATGTCCTTAGAATTTTGCAGTCCTACAAATTCTAAGAATTTACTTTTAATAATAATATAGTTCCATCTGCCACTTTCACTTTGAATTGCTGTGCCAAAAGGAAATCTATTCTGTCTTAATCCTGCTCTTATAAATTCAGAACTCTTATGTATTATTTTTCCTGCCTCAGCTGGAGTCATTGTTTCAATGTTTTCCATATCAACATCCATTGTCTAACCTCCGTTTCTTATAAAATCTTTAATTAAATTCTTTTGTATTTTTTTCTGTTTCAGATGCTACAAATTTTTCTAATTTTGATTTTATAATAAGATAATTCCAATGTTTTGATTTTTCCCTTTTAACAGCTACTCCAAAAGGAAATCTTCCATTTCGTAATCCGATTCTAATGCTATGTGGAAATACATTTAGAATTTTTGCAGTTTCTTCAACAGATAATGTTTCAACTTCTTCTATAAAATTTCCTCCTTTCATTATAGGGTATAATGTGTGTCGTGTCGCAAATTACTTATATTATAAAACCCTACTATATGAAAATCCAAACCCTTTTACAAAATTTTTCAAAAAAAATAATTCTTAGATAAATTCTAAGAACTATTTTTATATTTTATTATTATTTACTATTGTAATATTTTGTTAATTCTTCTTTTTCCTGTTGAGTTAAATCATCATATACATTTCCTAACTCTTGATCTGATATATTTCTCTCATCTAAAAAAGTTTTATGTTTTAATTCCCAATATTTTGCCTTAATATTTCGTATATTTATATCTTCTATTTCATTGATTTGATATGGATTCATAGCACAATTATATTTTTCTAAAAATTCTTCTAAACTCATCCTAATCTCTCTTTCTGAATATACATTAATCTATATTGTAATATTCCATAGAATCTTTTACTAATTCTTTGATTAACTCTTTATTCTTTTTATATTCATCTAAATTATTAATTCTTATTTGATATTCTTTCCATCTTGGAATATACGAAACTTCTAGTCCTGCATTTTCTATTTTATTTATTTTTTCTGTATTTTCTTCTCCTTTTACAAGAAAATATAAGTAATTCTTTTTTGGTTTAAATTCTATAAAGTTTTTTACTAACCCTTCTTTTGAAATACCTATATAAAATTTGTTATATTTTAATTCATATCCCTGAGTAAGCTCATTTAGATCAGCAAAAATGTCATCTACATTCTTTAACATTTTTGTTGTACTTCTGTTTTCCCAATACTTTCTATCAGTTGTTTCAACTTCTTCATCTTCTTCATTTCCTAAAGTCATTCTATCTAATACTTTTGTAAAAACTAAATTATATATATTTTCTCCTGTTTTTATTGCAGACAACTGTATTGCTATTAGTGGAATAGTTCCATTAAATAGAGAGATAACATTCATAAATCTTCCTGTTATTTCTTCAGCAATTATAACAGCACAATGATCATATTGAGGATATCTTTTTTTCTCCATATCCCAATATTCTATTGTTCTAATTATATGACTTGGATCTGTTGCTCCTAATTGTACTTCAACTTCGTATCTTGTATTATTATCATCTCCAAACAATAAATCTATTCTTCCACCTTGAGGCTGTATTTTCTCTCTTTGTATTGCCGTTAATTCTCCTAATCCTAATACACTTGGATCTTCATATATAAATTTTTGTATCATATCTTCTTTAATTTCTGGATTATTTTTTAAAGATATTTTTTCTGTTTTTTCTAAATTTGCCATAAACAAGCTCACTCCTTAATTTTTTATTTTCATTCCCATTATATCACATTTGCTTATAAATTGCATATTCTTCATCTCTAAAACATACAAAATAAATTTTTTCAAATTTATCAGCGACTTTGTTTGCCTCCTCAAAAGCAAAATCTCTGCCTATTTCTATTGGGCATTGATATATTCCTGTTCCAATGCAAGGAATAGCAATAGTTTTTATATCATTTTTAATTGCAATATTAAAAATATTTTTATAGCAATTTCTAAACTGTTTTCTTTTTTCTTCTTCAGGTTTTACCATATACCATTTTGGAGCAACTGTATGTATTATATGTTTTGCTTTTAAATTATAACCTTTTGTTATAACTGCATCTCCTGTATTACAATTTCCTATACTTGCACATTCCTTATCTAACTCAAAACCTGCTTTCTTAAATATTGCTCCACACAAACCACTACCTCGCATAAGTGCATTATTTGAGGCACATATAATTGCATCTACTTGCATTTCAGTTATATTTTCTTTAACTATTTCAATATTATCACTTAATATTAATTGAAAGTTCTCAGGAAGATATAGATAATCTTCTTCGGAATCATCAATTATTCTAAATTCATTTTCAGGCTCAACTCTTGTATAAACTTTTCCTACAACTAAATCAGATGTACTTTCTCCACCTAAATATTTGTATTTTCCTAAAATTTTCTTCAAAACATCTCACTTCCTAATCCCACATTATAATTTCCATTGTTTCTTTATCAAATTCTCCTCCACAATTAGGGCAACTATTAATATTTCTTGCTATTTGTAAGGGCTTTTTACATTTTGAACATTCATAAGCTGAAGTAAATACTTCTGCATCATCTATTGAATAAAGTTTAAAATAAAAATTATTATATATATTTTTACAAGTAGGGCATTGATAAGTTTTATAACCATAATTTTTGTCTAGCATATAGTTTTTATCTATAAGTATTTGCTTTAACCTTTCTTTGTCAATTCCATTTTCATAATAAGAAAGTAAATTATGCTTATTATTTATATCCATAAGCATAATAGGATTACAAAGCATTCCCACACCTTCAGTAAATTCATATTTTCTTTTGCATTTAGAACATCTAATAGAATAACTCTGTCCCATAAATCCACCTCATCTTATTAAAAATATATTTTGTTTAAGTTTTCAATATCTTTATCTGTAAGTTTATATTCGTTTTCTATTGAAATTGGTACTACACAGTCTATCTCACAATAAGGACATTGAGCTGTTTTTCCTTTTTCATCTTCAATCCATAATTTAATTTTATTATAATTAAACCTACTTTTACAATATAAGCAAACGCATTCTTGTCCTTCTAATATTTTTTCATTTTCAAAAGAATATTGATGTATTTTTTCATACATTTTTCTATTCATACTAAACCTATCTTTCTTTATTGTATTTACAGTTTTTGCAAACTTCCTCACAATTAGTATATTTATTTTTTAATTTAAACTAAAAACATTTATAATTCAATATTTCCCATTGGTTTTTTATATTTATAATGCAAATCAGTAAAATATTTCATTTCTCTATAATTAGCTGCCCAAAGTACAATTCTTTTTTCTTCGTTTTCTTTAGATGTATATGTTATAACTAAATATGATACAGGTAATTTTTTTGTGTTTCCATTTGTATTTTTATACTTCATCATAAATTCATTTTCACTCATTGCTTCAAATTTAATAACTCTTTCCATTGGCAATGTGATATTCATATCAGAATTAAATTTAATGTTTAAAATATTGTTTTTTATTAATAGAGTACAAGGAATATCTACTCCCACATTATCAATTCCTTCATAATGTACAACTCTATATGGCTTTTCTTCTTTTTCTTTAAATTTAAATAATCCCATAATTAATCTCCTCCACAAGTTACTGAGGATGATTATACCATATATTAAATAATTTGTCATAAAAAAATAGAAAGGAACTACAATTATATATGTAGTCCCTCAAATTTATAACTTTATTAATTTACTATTAACTGCTAAAAGAGTTATATTTACAACAAAATCATAATATAATTTTATAGCTCTTTGTCTGCCTATAAATGTTTCATTTTCGATATTATCAAATGTTGCTCCTGCAAATTTGCTTTTTACAACTTTATAAACATCATTATCTGTTGTTTTTATTTCTTCAAGTTCCTTGTTTACAAGGTTTTGCCACTTTCTATAACTTTCAATTTGTTCATCAATATTAACACTATTAATTGCTTGTGTTTCTGTTGTTCTGTTTATTTTATTTTTACTTCTTATGAATGAATTAACATCTCTACTATTGGAAATATCTTTTTTCATTTCTAAACTTTGAATAATAGTATCAATTCTTGGATATTCGCTTATAATCTCTTTAACATATTTTATACATTTATCTGATTTCATTATAGCAAGCCCTCCTTTGCACATTTATTTTTCAAACTTGAAATTTCTTCTTGCTGATCTTTTATAATTTCTTCTAGGCAATCACTATATATTTTGTTATCTATTAGCTTTTCTATATATTGCCTATTACTTTTAGCCTTTAATATAAAAATTTTGTTATCACATTCAAATATTATTGCTTTTGTATCTTCATCTTGAATAAGTGCATATTCAAGGTTTTCTCCTAAAAGTTTACTTTTAAATCTACAATTTTTTATTTTCATTTTCAGCCTCCATAAAAAAATACAACATTTAATTGTTGCATTACATATCAATATCTAGTTCTTGTTCATTTTCCATTGAGCTAAATTCATTATTTGCATATAAACTTTCAAAGAATTCTTTAGGATATTCTCGTTGTTCAAAGTTTCTTGCAATATTTTTCTTTTTAGTACTATTTTTATTGTTTCTTGATTCTAATTCCTCAACTCTTAAAACAACCCATCTCTTTATTGTTGCAAAATCGCTTTCATATTCAACACCTTTAGACTTCTTATATAGAGAAAGTTCTTCAATACATTTTTTGGCTTTGTTTTCGCCATATTCACTTACTAAATTGTTATATTCATAATCATATAAAGTAACATTTTCAGCAAATTTTTGCTTTGCAACTGTGAGTGTATTTATATTATTATTGTTTATATTATTATCTTCTATTTTTTGATGGGTAGGCTCTACATTTTTTGATGGATAGGGGTATCCATTATTTAATGTATAGGGTACATCGTGAGGATATATTTTTCTCTCTATTATTTCTTGTTTCTCATTTCTTAGTATTTCAACATATATAAAGTTTTGTTTTCTCAAATCAGTTATCCAACTTGAAATTGTTTTAGGATCTACTTTAAGTTTATCTGCTAAGTATTTATTACTAGCATAACAATATCCTTCTTTATTAGAAAGTGCTGTTATAACAGCATAAAGCAATTTTTCATTAGCTTTTAATCTTTCATTAAAAAGAACAGTTGCAGGAATAACAGCATAATAACTTATTCTGTTATTCTCGTTCATTCGGCTTTATCCTTTCATCACTTTGCTTTCCTGCAATTATACAAGCATATAAAATCAAACTTAAATTAGCTCCTACAAATAATCCTATAATTAGTCCTAACCAAAACATTTTTTAATACCTCCATTTAAACCAAATTTCTTATTTTAGCCTTTTTATAGATCAATTCAATTAACTTGTTGTCTAAAATAATCAGTTCCTTAAAATCAATTTTAAGAAGTTTTGAAATTTCTTCAGCATCATCATTTTCCAAATACTTCAATACTACATATTGATAGCATTTAGGGAATTTTTTGCATAAAAAAACAAGTATCTCTTTTAAAAATACTTGCCACCTCTTATATTCAATTATTTTAAAATCATCATCTAGTTTTATTACTTGATCCTCTAAAGTAAAGCCTTCTGAATTTTTACTTTTTAGCCAAGCATTATTACTAATTTTAATTGCATCTATAATTTCTTCTCGCCTTTTATTTATCAAATTATCAATTTCATAATAATTATATAAATAAAACTTTATCTTTTTTACTTTTTGTTTATCCATTTTATTGTCCTTTCCTGATAATCCTTTCAAAAAAAATAAAGTGCCTCAAACACTTTATTTTACTGCAAAAGATTATCATTATTCGGTTAGGGTTAATTTCTAGCACCGTTCATCAGGTGTTCCATGTCCTGCATCTAATACAACCGTTTTACCTGATACAGGAGTAGTCGAAACCTCTTCTATACTATAATCTATAGTCGATTTTGTACTTTGGTATGAATATGCAAACAAGCCTAATAATAAACATATTATTATAAAACTAATTCTCTTTTTATCAATAACAATCATTATAATCCTCTCCCCTAAAAAAGAAACTCTTAATATAACCTATTAAGAGTTTTTCTATTTTATTCATATTTTATCAACTTTTTCTTCTATCAATAACATAGCTACTACCAATAATAGACTTTGCACTATGTTTAACCTGAGCACCAACCTCTCCAATTTCAAGCATATTTTCAAATCTATCTTTATTTGCCTCAACAACACCAATTGAGATAGCTGTTAAAGGAAATTGTTCTATAATACCTCTTCTATTTGCAACTTCAATATATCCTTTTTCAACATCTTCTTCTGTAAAAAACTTTGTAACTTGAGAATCAAATTGTGCAATAATACTTTGGCATAATTCATCACATTTAATTAATGGAACTATTGCAATAAAATCATCTCCACCAATATGTCCAACAAATGCACTTTCATGTACATGTGAATGTACACATTGTAGAATTACATTTGCAGTAAATTTTATAATTTCATCTCCATTTAAAAATCCATATACATCATTATATGCCTTAAAATTATCTAAATCTAAATATAATACAGAAAATTCCTCTTTATTAGATAACCTTTTTTTCAATTCAGCATGTATTTGAACATTCCCTGGCAAACCTGTTAATGGGCTAATTCTTCTATTTATAGATAATAATCTATTTAAATTTTTTATTGTATAATATAAATAATCTACATCTACTGGCTTTCTTATATAATATTCTACAGATCTTTTTAGTATATCTAATCTATGTTCCCTTTGTTCTTTAGAAGAAACCACTATTATTGGTGTTATGCTATTATCATCATCATTTCTTATATTTTCACACAATTTTACAACATCTACTTTAATAGCATCTTCATTTATAATAATCATTGATGGTATATTTTTTAGTGCAACTTCTATCTCTTCAGATTTAACACTTATAAATTTAAAATCTTCATCATTTTTAAATAATTCTCGAAAAACTGGAATTGAAGATTCATCATCATCTATTATATAAATTTCTTGTATCATTTTTTCTCCTTTTTTTCTTTCTTTATAATCTCTAGTTTTCTATTTAATATTTCAGTTATTTCTTTATCTTGTATTTTTGGGAACGCTTTCTTTAGTCTATACACAGTTTTATATAAATTTTTAAACATTCTGTTTTTTCTATTTTTTAAATCTGATATTTTTTCATGAACATTCTCTTTTATTTCTAATTTATAATCTTTTGAGTTGAGTTCTTCTAATTTTTCTTTAATTTGATTGTTTAATTCTTCTATTCTTTGTAAAGTACTTTTTATATTTTTAACTTTTATTATACTTGTAATTGTATCAACTATAAATAAAATTGTTATAATAATTATTGTAATTTGTAAAAATTTTATATTTATCAAACTAAGTTCATTTTCTACAAATGGATGAATATATTTTATAAATATAGTACCTAAAACTCCCCAATATGTTGAGTTTGTTAAGCATACTCTTCCTTTTATATTAAATTTATGATCTGAATAATCCCAATATTTAGTTTTAAATACTGTTTCTAAATATATTCCAACTATATATTCCCAAATTGATAATGTAAAAAAGCAAACTATAAATAATATTAAAATATTTCCTTCAAATTCTTTAAGAAATAAAAACATTATTATTGCACCACATCCATATATTGGGCAAAATGGTCCTTTTAAAAATCCTGTATTAATTATTTTTCTCTCAGATACACTTTTAAATATACTTTCTAAAAGCCATCCTGCTATTGAATATATTATAAAATATATCCAAATGTTAAATAAACTGTTATCCATTTTTTATTTCATCCTTCTTTTGTAGTAACATCATAAAATATTATTTTTTAAATTTTGCTTTGGCTTCTGCTGTTACTCCATCTACATTATATATTGTTACTTCAATAAAATTCTCCCCTTCTTTAAATTCTATTGGTACAACATAATCTAATTCTGTTTTTCCTGATAAATCTAATTTATATTTTTGATTATCATCTTGATTTATTCTAATTTCAACTTTTTCCAATCCTTTTGTATCTGATGCTGTTATTATAAAATGCTCTTTTTCTCCATCCACTCCTAATTTTAGTTCTGGCTTTTCTACTCCATTTATTTTTTGTTCTCTCATTTCTGTATTATTTTCTTCATCAACAACTATAACTGTTAATGTATGCAATCCTCTTTGTGCATCTATTTCTTGTTCTATTTTCGTATCATATACTTCTATTTTTGTTTCCTCTTCTTCATCCCATCTATATGTCATATATGATATTTCTTTTTCTCCTTCATATGTTATTTTTATCTTGTTTCCTGTAACATCAAATTTTATATTACTTTCTATTTCATATTTCTTTTCATATGATATTTCTTGTCCCTGTTCATCTTGTGCTTTAACATATAGTGTATTATTTCCTGTTGGTATTTTTATCTCTTGTTCTATATATTTTCTTGAATTTCCTTGTATTTCAGTTTTTTCTTCATTATTCCATCCAAATTCAACTTTTGCTATATTATTTTGATGAGTTACTTTTAACAGTATTGTTGTATCTGTTTTGTTTTCTATAGATATTGTTGGCTTAATCAAATTATTTTTATTATCTTTTTTAGTCATAGAATATATTACTATTCCTATAACTACTGCTGCAAAAATTATTATGGCTATTGAAAAAAACTTTATTATACTTTTTGTCTCTAAACTTCCATTTCTATTTGATTTTACTTTTTTTGTTCCTCCTCTTGGAGTTTCATTACTAGTATCTAGTATCTGATTCATCTATTCCTCCTCATTCTTATAACCTTTTATAGTTTTATAATCTATTATTTTTTCAATTTTACATAAAAATCAAATAAATTATAACATATGAATACTTAAATGTAAACCTAATTTTTAATTTAACTTTAGGTTTTTTGTTGGTTTGTCAAACATATGTCACACTTTATTTAAAAATATATACTTTGAAATA
>CANSII010000010.1 GCA_947646915.1 uncultured Clostridium sp.
TTTAAGTTTCGTTTTTTTATTTTTCAAACTTTATTATAGAAAAAAGATATATATTTCAAAGTAAGTTTGACCTGAGTTGTTATTCACTTTAACCTGTTATAGTGTGTTTCTATACTTTGAATTTTCAGTTTCTTAAACGCCTTGGAAAACGGAACTGCAAAATATATTATTTAAAAAATAAAAATGATTAAAAAATTAAAAAATATTAATTCCATTATGTAAATTTTATGATATAATACAATTTAAATATCGTTTCTATAAGATTATAAAAAAATATATATTTCAAAGAGAGTTTGACCTGAGTAAAATAATACTAAAAAATAATACAAGGATGGTGTTTTTAAAATGTTTAATATACATTCAGAATATAAACCCACAGGGGATCAACCTAAAGCAATAGAATATCTTAGTAGAGGAATAAAAGAAGGCAAGAAATTCCAGACACTTTTAGGTGTTACTGGATCAGGAAAGACCTTTACAATGGCAAATATTATACAAAAAGTTCAAAAACCAACACTTGTTTTAGCACACAATAAGACACTAGCAGGACAATTATATTCCGAATTCAAAGATTTTTTCCCAAAGAATAGTGTTGAATATTTCGTGTCTTATTATGATTACTATCAACCTGAAAGCTATATTGCATCTTCTGATACATATATCGAAAAAGACGCTTCGATAAATGATGAAATAGACAAGCTTCGTCATTCTGCAACAGCTTCACTATTTGAAAGAAAAGATGTTATAATAGTCGCTTCTGTCTCATGTATATATGGTTTAGGAGATCCTATCGATTATGAACATATGATAGTTTCATTAAGACCTAATATGCAGAAATCAAGAGAAGAGGTTATGAAAAAATTAATTAACATGCAATATTCAAGAAATGAAATTGATTTTAAAAGAGGAACTTTTAGAGCTAAAGGTGATATCTTAGAAATTTATCCATCAGATCAAAGTGAATCTGCTATTAGAGTACAATTTTGGGGTGATGAAGTTGAAAAAATAAATGAAATAAATCCCTTAACAGGAAAAGCAATAGCTGAGATGAAGCATGTTATGATTTTCCCTAACTCTCACTATGTTACAACATCAGATAAAATGGAACATGCCTTGAGTACTATTGAACAAGAATTAGAAGAACGTATTAAATATTTTAAAGATAATAATAAATTGATTGAAGCACAAAGAATTGATGAAAGAACAAATTTTGATATGGAAATGATGAAAGAAACAGGATTTTGTCAAGGAATAGAAAACTATTCAAGACATATTAGTGGAAGACCTGCAGATTCTCCTCCATTTACATTATTTGATTATTTTCCAAAAGACTTCTTACTTTTAATTGATGAATCTCATGCAACAATACCTCAGGTAAAGGCAATGTATAATGGTGATAGAGCTAGAAAAGATTCTCTTGTAAATTATGGTTTTAGGCTTCCTTCTGCATATGATAACAGACCTTTAAGGTTTGAAGAGTTTGAAGAAAGAATTAATCAAGTAATTTTTGTTAGTGCTACACCTGCAGATTATGAGAAAGAGCATGCAAAAGAAAATGTTGTTGAACAAATTATAAGACCAACTGGACTTTTAGATCCTAAAATACAAGTAAAGCCTGTAAGTAATCAAATTGATGATCTTCTTGAACAGATTAGAATTAGAGTTGAGAGAAATGAAAGAGTTCTAGTTACTACTTTAACTAAAAAAATGGCAGAAGATCTTACATCTTATTTACAAAGTTTAGATATAAAAGTAAATTACATGCATTCAGATATTAAAGCACTAGAAAGAATGGAAATTATACGTAATTTAAGACTTGGTGAATTTGATGTTTTAGTTGGTATTAACCTTTTAAGAGAAGGGCTTGATATCCCTGAAGTTTCTTTGGTTGCAATTCTTGATGCAGATAAAGAAGGTTTTTTACGTTCTGAGCGTTCTCTTATTCAGACTATTGGTCGTGCTGCTAGAAATACTGATGGTACTGTTATTATGTATGCTGATGAGCTTACAGATTCTATGGATAAGGCTATTACTGAAACTAATAGAAGAAGAAAAATTCAGGAAGATTATAATACTCTGCACAATATAACTCCTAAAACTATTAAGAAATCAGTTCGAGAATCTATTAGTATTACTAAACAAGAGGATATTAGTGTTGAGTTTAAAATGGATAGTAGAGATGATATTAAAAAGACTATTAGTGAACTTACTGATGAGATGCTTAAATTTGCTACTTCTATGGAATTTGAAAGGGCTGCTGAACTTAGAGATAAAATTAAGGAATTAGAAAAACTTTTATAGTTTTCTAATTCCTTATTTTTTAAATATACATATTTTATAAAACTTACTTTTATTACTCTATACTCATACAAATTTTATCTAATGAACAACTAGAATTTGTCCATGATGTACAATCAACTTGATAAATAGGTTTACCAATTAAATCCTTTAAATTTACATCTTCGACAACTCCCTTTAATTCATCATTTATATATATTTGTATTATACTTTCTACTTTAATAAATTTGAATTTTATGGTATATGGATGTGAAGCAAATGGTATCTTATTCATTACTCCTTTATTTTTATACATAATTCCTCCATTGCCAGGATAAGTTGATGGTATTAACTGTACTTTTCCAAGCATAGTATATTTTGATTCTTTATATGTACCTCCTTCTGATGAAACAGTCATTTCTACTTCAATATTTTTTTCAGTTCCATCTACTAATTTCTTAGAAGTAATTCCTATACTTTGATTAGCTCCAGAATTTAAATATATTTTACTATTAGAAAAAGTCATTGAGCCTGATCCTCCATAAACATCCCATATATTTTCATTCAATA
This sequence comes from uncultured Clostridium sp., assembly GCA_947646915.1. Lineage (GTDB taxonomy): Bacteria > Bacillota > Clostridia > TANB77 > CAG-508 > CAG-269. Next base: position 2,848 of record CANSII010000010.1, read on the forward strand.
CACTTTCATTAAAATCATCAATTATCTTTTGGTCTTCTTTTTTTCCTTCTTCTATATAATTTATTTCACCACTTTTTGTTACAATAAATGTATATCCATCTTTTGTAACTATCTGTAATTTCTCTTCATCTAAATTGCTGACATTAGCTTCTGATAGTCTATCACTATTTTCTATTTCTTCTTTTAATTTATCTAATTGTATTTCTCCCATATTTTCTATTGCTACAGTTGCCTTTGCTAATTCTATTTGTTCCCTATAATCTTCTATTTTATATTTTTCTTTTGCTTCTTTTGTTCTAGAAAATAGTCCATTATCTCCTGTTAATGTTGTTAAAGTTATCCCTGACAAGATTAATAAGATTATTATAGTTATAACTAATGCAACTAATGTTATTCCTTCTCTTTTATTTAAATTACTTGTAAATAACTCTTGTAATGGTTTGCATTTTTTTATATTTTTACCCCTTATCATTTATTAATTTCTCCTTTGTTTTTTTATCTTACTCAGTTCTCAAAGCTTCAACAGGATCTCTTTTGCTAGCCATTTTAGCAGGAATAAGACCTGCAATAATAGTCAAGAACATACTAATTAGTACAAGAACCACACCAGCTGAGAAAGGAACCATAGCATGGACTGATACTCCTGTAATAGCATAAATTGCAGCATTTATTGGTAAAGTTATAAGAACTGTAATACCTATACCTAAAATACCAGAAATTAAACCAACAATAAAAGTCTCTGCATTAAATACTCTAGAAATATCCTTTTTAGAAGCACCAATTGCTCTTAAAATACCAATCTCTTTAGTTCTTTCAAGAACTGAAATATAAGTAATAATTCCAATCATAATTGATGAAACTATTAGCGAAATTGCAACAAAAGCAATAAGTACATAGCTTATAGTATTAACAATTTGAGTTACAGATTTCATCATAACACCAACTAAATCTGAATAATTAATTTCATTCTCTTCTTTTCCATTATCCTTTTGCATTTGATTATATTTATCTATACCTGATGTAATATTATCTTTTGATGCAAAATCTTTTGGAAAAATATAAATAGATAGTGGATTTTCTATATCTACTGAACCTAGTTTCTGTAAATTTTCTTCATATGTAGCTTTTTGATTATTCGTATATGTTTCCATAACTTGAGCAATTTGTTCACTTGTTAATGTTGCCATTTTAGCCTTTTGTTCAGCTGATAAACTATTAATATCAAATTTTGTTTTTTCATCTTCTTTTGGAAATTCTAAACCTGTAAATACATTAATATTTTCATTTGCTTTTTGTTCTTTTACAACTTCTGCTTCATTAGTTTTATTTATAACATATTCCTTCAAATCTTTAGTATAACCAATCATACCATTAGCCATTCCAGATGCTACACTTTCAGAATTTTGTTTAATAATTCCAACAATTTTTATACTTTCTGCATTCGCGATTTTTTGCTTCATATAATCTTCATCTTCACTTTTATCAATCCATAATCCATTTTCTTTACTATAATATTCTGGATTTAAAATTAATTTAAAAGATAAATTTAATATATCATCAAATGTATAAGAAGATTGTACAGATTCCTCAACTTTTTCACCTTTCATAATTGCATTCATATTCTTTTCTAACTCTTTTTGATCTTTTAATCCTAAAGCATATAAAGTATAATCTGGAATTCTGTTATTTTCATCAACAACTAAAACAGTTTCATTATAATTTGATGGCCACTTACCAGCAACAACATTATATTGACTTTCTAAAAGTTCTCTATTATCTAGCATTTCAGAAAAAACATCTGTATTAGTCATATTTCCAAAAGAAATCTCCATTCCCATTGCTTCCATAACTGTAGCTGGATTTACTTTAACTATACCATCTGTTGTATCTTCTTTATATAAATTCAAATCTAAATGATAACCATATTGAATAGCATTAGCATATCCTGAAATTCCATTATTATCTTGTTCTAGATACTTTTTTAATTCTTTTAAATTATTATTTTTAACTTCATTAGACATTGTTGATAACATATCATTCATAATATCAGTAGAATAAATTTTTCCATCTTCTTGAACTGTTGTATCAACCTCAGTTTGACCCATCATCAATTCCATCATACTTGACATATCTACTGCTTGATCTTCAATCATTATTGGATATGAAGAAAGTGTGTCTTCTTCAACTTTTTGTATAAAATTTTGAACACCTGTAGAAATGGCTAAAATTAGTGCAATTCCTATTATACCAATACTTCCTGCAAAAGAAGTTAATAATGTTCTTCCTTTCTTAGTCATTAAATTATTTAAACTTAAACGTAAAGCTGTAAAAAACTTCATTGCAGTTCTACCTGATTTTGCTTTATTATCTTCATTTTTTGCATCTTCATCAGTATATGGTTTTGTATCATCTGTTATTACACCATCTAATATTTTTACTACTCTTGTTGAATACTTTTCTGCTAATTCTGGATTATGTGTAACCATTATAATTAACTTATCTTTTGAAATTTCTTTTAAAATTTCCATTATTTGTACACTTGTTTTTGTATCTAATGCACCTGTTGGTTCATCTGCTAATATGATATCAGGATTATTTACTAATGCTCTTGCAATTGCTACTCTTTGCATTTGTCCACCTGACAATTCATTTGGTTTTTTATGTATTTGTTCTTTTAACCCCACATCTTCAAGTGCTTTTATTGCTCTTTGTTTTCTTTCTTTTTTAGAAACACCTGATATAGTTAATGCTAATTCGACATTTGATAATATTGTTTGATGTGCAATTAAATTATAACTTTGAAATACAAATCCTACAGAATAATTACGATAAGCATCCCAATCCTTATCCTTAAATTGCTTTGTAGATTTTCCATTTATTATTAAATTACCATTTGTATATCTGTCTAAACCTCCAATTATATTTAATAATGTGGTCTTTCCACATCCACTCTGTCCTAAAATTGATACAAATTCATTTTTTCTGAATTCTATATCAATACCTTTTAATGCTGTTACTTTTGTATCTCCTGATAAATAATCTTTTGTTATCTTTTCTAACTTTAACATATTTTTCCCCCTTCATTAATACTTTACACTTTTATTTAAGTTTTTTATATAATAGAAAGTCATGCTGACTTTCTATTATATAAAATATATTGTACAGAAATTTTCTAGCTTTCCGATTTGTTCTTTTATAAAATTTATTAATAATATATCTTTTTCAAAAAACATTAAAATAAAGTTTTAATTTTCTTAATCAAATAATGACTTCCACCATCTCTATTATTTTGAACATTTTCAACCATACTTATAATCAATAAATCATTGCTATCTTTTCTATTAATTGTAAAACAATCAAACCAGCCTAGAGTTCCACTTTCACTATCATCCATTGAATTTTTTAGCTCTGCTGTTCCTGTTTTTCCAGCAATTGTAAGTCCATTTATTTTCATATCATTAGCTGTTCCTTCAGGATTTTCTACAACTTGTATTAATGCCTCTTTTACTATGTTTGTTGCTTCATTTGTAAATACATTTTGTTTTAAAATTTCTTTTTGTCCATTTTTATATTCTATATATGGTTTTACCATACTTCCATTATTTGCAAATGCTGAATATATTGATGCCATATGTATAGGATTTACTAAAATATCTCCTTGCCCATATCCTGAATCTGCAAGTTTCTTTTCTGTTTCCATTGCTTTTTCTGAGTTAGCATATTGTGATTTTCTAATTGTTAATGGAAATTCTATTTGTTCATTAAAACCTATTTTATCTAAGTTTTCACAGAATTCTTTTTTTCCAATTTGCAATGCTACTTGTGCAAAAAAGATATTATCTGAATGTATTAATGCGTTTTTTATATTTTTCGCTCCATTATATTCTGTTAATGTTGTAATAAAGTCACTTTTCCAGCTTTTATCTTTTTGCCAACTTAAACCTGAATATGCGAAAGTTGTATCTTGTGTCAATTTTCCTGTTGTTAATCCAATTGCTGCTGTTATAGTTTTAAATGTTGATCCTGGACAATAACTTTGTAAAAATCTGTTATATAGTGGTTTATTTTCATTTTTATTAAGTTCTTCCCATTGTGCATTTGTTAATCCTAATACAAAATCATTTGAGTTATATGATGGTGTACTTACTGTAGCAAGTAATTCCCCTGTTTGTGGATTCATTACAACAAAAAATCCTTTATCTTCTTTCATCTGATTATATAATTGACTTTGTATTTTACTATCTATCGTTAATTTTATATCTTCTCCATCTTTTTTATCTTGTTTTACTAGTGTTTTTAATCTATTTCCATTCTCATCTTCTATAAATATTTCTTTACCTTCAATGCCTCTTAATCTATCTTCAAAACTAAGTTCTAATCCTGCTTTTCCAATTACACTATTTGAATTATATCCTTTTCCTGATTTTTCTTTTAAATCTTCAGCTGTTACAGGTTGTATATATCCAATTAAATGTGCTATTTCTTCTCCTAATGGATATACTCTTGCTTCTGTATTTTTTATCATTACACCTGGAATTTGTAATAATTTTTCTTTTAATTCATTATTGCTTGCTGATACTTTTTTTATAGGTACAAATGTGTCATCTTTTACATATGAGGCATTTAATTGAGAATTTATATATTCTTTTGAAACTCCTGTTAAGTCAGATACTTTTGCAATGTTTTCTTCTTTATTTGCTTTTAATTTTGCTGGCACAACTCCTACTGTAGATATTATACCTTTTGTAGCTAGCTTTTCGCCATTTCTGTCTAATATTTCTCCTCTCTCTGCTTCTATTGAAGAAATTTTTATTTTATCTGTGTTTCTTAATTCAGGAAATATTAAGCTTGATGACCAATTTATTTTATATTCTTTATTTTCTTTAACTAATTTTACGGTATTCGAAAAGTTTATATTTCCCGCTGATGTAGACATATTTTCATTATATGTAATTTTTTCCGTTGCATTACCTTTTTCTTTCTGTTTTTCTACTTTTACAATTTCTATATTTATATTTACTGCATCTATTCCTTCATATATTTTTTTGTTTCTTGTTATAAAATCTTCTTGTGTTATTGTTTTTTTACTGCTTTCAGATATCAAATTGTACATTTCTTCATATTTTTTCTCATTTACTAATGTTATATATTGTTTTATTATCTCTTCTGATTTTATGCTTTTTGTATTTGTTAATATAAACCCTACTATTACTATTACTGTTACTATTATTAATATTATCGCAATTAATATTATTATTGCTTTTCTTTTTTTCATTTTTGACCTCTTTTTCTTTTTGCTATTGTATATCTATTTTTTTTTATTGTCAATATACATATATATTTAAGTTTCGTTTTTTTATTTTTAAAACTTTATTATAGAAAAAAGATATATATTATAAAGCGAGTTTGACAGTGAGCCGTTATTCACTTTAAGTTATTATAGTGTGTCTCTTAGGTTTGAATGTTCAATATCTTAATCGCCTTGGAAAACAGGGCTGAATAATATATCTTTTTTCTATATAATATATTTTTCGCAAAATTCCAAAACTTAAAACATATTTTTTTATGTTTGATATATTACAAAAAAAACACCTACATTTTTTATGTAAATGTCAATTTTCTAATCTATTTCAATCTCTTTTTCTTTAATTTGGTGGAGATGAGGAGAGTCGAACTCCTGTCCACAACACTTTCCATATAGACTTCTACAAGTTTATTTTGTCATTTATATTCATTTTAAAATCGCTGACAAAAAAGCTAAATTAAAATATATCTTTAAAAAATACCCTCTGTTTCTAAAGCAAAAACAGAATCGTTTCCTACTTTAATTGACACCTTATCTAAACCAGTAGGCTATTTAGTAAGATGTGCTACTCCTAGGCAGCGTATGCTAATTCTTCGTTATCAGCGTTTATTTTTATTTTCCCGTTTTTTTAAGTGGCCAACGAGAATCCACTACTTGCTATCTGTACTTCTAGTGTAATGTCGAAACCATTACATCCCCATATACAATTATTATTATACAATAATTTTTAACTATAATCAATCAATTTTTTTAAATTGCTTGCAATTTATTACTAAATATGTTATAAAAATTATAAAATTTATTTCAAGGATGTGATATTTATTTCAATTTTAATTCAAAAAATACTAAATCTAATTATTATTTTAACAATATTTATATCAATATTTTTTATTCCAATAATTCAAAATTATGAACTAAATTACAATACTACAGAAAAAGAAATAATAGAATTCAACCCCAATGAGTTTGGTTTTATTTGGCCTATTCCTGGATATACTCAAATCAGTTCACCTTTTGGAAAAAGAAATGCCCCAACAAGCGGAGCATCTAGCTTTCATTATGGAACTGATATTCCTGCACCTGAAGGAACAAAATTAATTGCAATACATGATGGTGAGATTACCTTTCGATCTTTTCTAGGTGCTGGAGGATATACAATAACTCTCTCCTTTGACAATTATAAAATATCATATTGTCATGTTTCTCCTAATTATATTGTATCAGTTGGAGATAATGTAAAACAAGGTGAAGTTATAGGATATGTTGGTCCAAAATATGTTTACGGTGTTGCTGGAAATAAATATTCAGACTCTTTAGGCAATCCAACAAATGGTGCAACTACTGGCTGTCATCTTCATTTACGGTTTTAGGATTGATGGAGAATATAAAAATCCTTTAAATTACTTTTAAAAAAGTAGATTTAAAATTTTCTTATCAATCTACTTTTATAAACATTAATTAATTACATATCATCCTCTTCATCAGAACTTTCGCAACCTGAACATCCATGGCAATGACCTGAACATTCATCATCTTCATCCAAATCTCCTGACCAATCTAATTCTATAACATTTTTACATTTTGGACATTCAATTTCACTTTTATCATTATCTGACTCTATCACAAACTCATATTCACAATATGGGCAAACAATCTCAAAGTCAAAATCAGAATCAAAATATATATCATTTTCAATATGACCTATTACATCTTGAATGTGTGTCATTTTGTCATTCAAAATCTTTTGATTTTCTTTAAGTTCCTTCATCTCTTCTAAAAGTTTTTCAATTTGTTGATTTAAATCAGACATATTTACACCTTTTACCTTTCAAATTAATATTTATTTAGACAAAAGAGTATTCTATAATTAAGATAATTATATTTAAACTTATACTCTTTCCATATATTCACAAGTTCTTGTATCAATTTTTAAAATATCACCTATATTTACAAACATTGGAACTTGTAATTCTAGACCAGTTTCTAATTTTGCTGGCTTTCCTGAAGTTGTTGTTGTATTTCCAGCAAATCCTGGTTCTGTATATGTAACTTCTAATTCAACAAATGTTGGTGGTTCTACAGCAAACACATTTCCTTTATATGATAAAATTGTAACTTCCATATTTTCTTTTAAATATTTTAAGCAATCTCCTAAAGTTTCTGTATTTAAAGGCATTTGATCATATGTTTCATTATCCATAAAATAATATAAATCTCCATCTGCATATAAATATTGCATTGTTTTTTTCTCTATTTCTGCTCCTGGAAATTTGTCTGAAGGATTAAATGTTTTTTCTAATGTTGCTCCTGTTATTACATTTTTTAGTTTTGTTCTTACAAATGCTGAACCTTTCCCTGGTTTAACATGTTGAAATTCTACAACTCTAAATACATTTCCTTCCATTTCAAAAGTTGTTCCATTTCTAAAATCTCCTGCTGAATATACTCCTGCCATTTTTATTTCTCCCTTCATTTTTTAATCTGTTCTATTTTACTATATTTTCTAATAAAAATCAACCCCATAATTTTTTAAGTTTCGTTTTTTTTCAAACTTTATTATAGAAAAAAGATATATATTTAAAAACAAGTTCGATATTAAGTCGCTATTATATATTATTCCAAAAAACCGAAATTTAAACATAATTTCATTATTTGATTATAGTTAAATCTTTCCCAAAATTTGTTAAACTTATACAACTAAATTTAGTAATTTGTACAGTGTCTTCTATTCTAATTCCAAATTTACCTGGTATATAAATCCCTGGTTCATTTGAAACAATCATATTTTCTTTTAGTGTTGCTTCATTCTTATAGTTAATATAAGGTGTTTCATGTATGTCTAAACCTATTCCATGACCTAATCCATGTATTAAGTTATAGTCATTCAATTTAAAATTATTTTCAACCATTTTTGCAATTTGTCTTGTATTTGCGCCTTCCTTATACTGGCTTAATACAAATTTCTGATTATTTAATACTATTTCATATATTTTTTTCATTTCTTCTGTTGGCTCTCCAACAAATATTGTCCTTGTCATGTCTGAACAATATCCATTTATTTTACAACCCATGTCTATTGTAATAATATCTTGTTCTTGTATTTTTCTGTCTGTTGGTACTGCATGTGGTTTTGATGAGTTTTCTCCCGAAGCAACTATTGGTTCAAATGATATTCCTTCTGAGTTTTCTATATAATAGTCTTCAATTTGTTTGGCTATTTGCTTTTCTGTCATTCCTACTTTTATATAGTTTAATATGTATTTAAAACATTCATCCGTTATATTACATGCTTTTTTTATACTATTTATTTCTTCTTCATCTTTTATCATTCTTTGTTTTTCTATTATATACTCAGTTTCAACAAAATTGTTTATTTTATATATTCTTTTATATTCTTGATATTTTGCATAGGTTATATAGTTTTCTTCAAATCCTACATTTTCACAAAACATAAAAAAGTTCTCGTAATCATCTATTGATACATCTTTTAGATCATATACTATTATTTCATCAAATAATGTTAATATGCTATGCACATATTCTATATATCGTCCATCTGTTATATAAATATTTTCTTTGGGTGTTATTACTAATGTTCCTTCTGCATCTATGTTAGTTAAATATTTTATATTTATTGGATTTGATATTATTATCCCTTGCAAATTTAAGCTCGACATTTTATTTCTTAGCCACTGTAATTTTGCATTCATTATAAACTCCCCCTTAATTAGAGGTCGGAAATTGGAGGTCAGAAGCCATAAGATTAACTTATAGTATCTAACTTCTGACATCTTACATCCGACTTCTATTTAGCATATAGTCCAAGTGTAAATATTTGTAATAATATAGTTTTTATTAATTCAAATGGTACAAATATATTTATAAATGTGGCTAATACAATAAATGGTCCAAATGGTATATATTCATCCATTTTCTTCACTTTTATTAGTAGTAATACTATACTTAGTATTGCTCCAATTAAAAATGAAATTAGTGTTATCATTATCATATTTGAAAATCCAAAATATAGTCCTAATGCTCCCATTAGTTTGACGTCTCCAAAGCCCATTGCTTCTTTTCCATATATTACTCCACCTATTAAGGTTATTGCTAAGAATATTCCAGCTCCTACAAACATTCCTAATACCATATTTATTGTTATGGCTACATCTGATAGTCCATATATAAATGCAATTATTAATCCAATTTCAAATAGTGCTAAATTTAATCTGTTTGGTATTATTTGCATTTTATAGTCTATTACAAATGCTGATAGTAACATTGGTGATATTATCATAAATTTTATTAAGTCTAAATTTGCTATTATTGTTTCTTTTATTCCATATTTATACAGTAAACCTATGTATATTGCTGATGTTACTAACATTAATATATACTTTGGTTTAAATTTTATAAAGTATTCTTTTATTTCTTTTGTAAAAACTTTTTTATATTCAGGAAGTCGTATATTCATCCAATCTATAAACATTCCTACAAATAGACCTAATATAGCTACTATTGCATAATATGCTATATGTGTCTCATTAATATACATTTTTATTCATTCCTTCCCCTGTTTTTTTCATATATTTTTGTTTTATTTTGTTTTCTATTGGTCTTTTCCATGCTGTATACCAATAGTCTTTTTCTTTGTTTATTGGTTCTACTAATATTGTAAACATTTTACTTCGGTTTCCTCCTAATATGTCTGTAAATATTTGGTCTCCTACTACTGCTATATTTTCTGCTTTTATTTCTGTTTCTTTTTCTATTTCTCTAAATCCTTTTTTTAGTGGTTTCATTCCAAAATGTTTGTATTTTACATCTATTTTTTTTGATACTTCTTCTACTTTTTTTCTGTCGTTTGTGTTTGATAATATGTATAGTTTTATTCCTTGCCCTTTCATTTGTTTTGTCCATTCTATTATGCTTTCTGATAAGTTTTTGTTATAGTCTATTAGTGTATTGTCTACATCTAATATTAATAATTTAATTTTATTTTTTATTAGTGTTTCTATTGTTATTTCTTCTATTTTTTTTAGATATAGTTTTGGATATAGATTTTTCATTTCTTTTCACTCCACTCATCGTCATAAAATATTTTTTACTTACCATATTCTTTTCTTATTTATATTACCAATATGTTCTATATTTGTCAATGTTTTTTTACTTTTTAAATGTAAATTATAACTATATCATAAAAATATTAAATAATAAAACGAATAAAAACTAGCGCTACCAGCACTAGTTTTTATTCGTTTTTTAAATTCTCCAGTTGTCTGCTTTATTCTTCGCTTTGCCTAACACATAATAAAGATAATATATTATTATCTGATTATTTATTACCTCCACCTTTACGATTTCTATTTTGTTATCCCACAACATTTTATCGTAAATCTTGGCTCGATAGGCATCCATATCCTTATAAGAATTAAATTTAGAAATTGTTTTGTCGCAATACTTAAGTTTTTCTTCTTGTGTCATTATACCTTGCAACTCCTTTCAACTTTTTATATCATAAATTTATTATACCATATAAATAAACATCAATACTTTATGTAGATTTTAATCTTTTTTGTATCCCTAGACCATCTCCGACACAAATTAATGTTTCAACATCTTCATTTTCTTCTGTTTCTTCTTTTTTATTATTTAAAATTTTTATAGATTTAATAAATTCTTTTTTTTGTATTTCTTCTAATTGTTTAGGGAGTTCTAATCTTTTTATATCTTCATGTTTAATAAGTTTATTTTTTATATACATAATCATTTTCTTTATAATATTCATTTTTCTTCTCCTTCTTGTGCAACTATAGTGCTAGAACTTGTTGTTAAATCTATATTTTCTTTTTCTTGTTCTTCAATTTTCCATGGTCTAATTCCCTTTTCTTTTTCTAAATCTTTTTTGTAACATTCAAATTTTTTTACAAATTCTTCTTGTGGTAATTCTTTAAATTGTGCTTCTTCTTTATCTGCATAGTAAAACTTTTTTCCTTTTTCGCCTAAATCTATATATACATATAATACAGGTCTTTTCTGCTTATCTTTTCTATCATATACTCTTTTTGCAACACATTTTTTAAATTTTATATATTTTTTATTTAATAGTATGTCACTAAGAATACGCATACTTGAATTTTGACATATAGCAAATTCAGGGCAAACTTTTGATAATAAGTTTAGATGTTTTTCTATATTTTGATATGGTTGGTTTTCATACAATATATCTAATAATTGTGATTTCATACATATGTCAGTTATAGGAAATTTGCCATTCTCATGTGTTAATCCAACACTTTTAAATAATTGTGTTAAGCTATTATCATCTAAATTTAATGTTGCATCTTGTAGTTCTTCATCATTTTTATGAGAAAAAGAATCATCTCCTTTTTTATTAATATCATTTTTTCTAATTTCTTGGTAACTTTTACAAAAATTATCTGGTGCTGCTCCAAATCTATGATTTGCTAAGTTCCAAGTTGGATCTACTATGGTATTTCCTTTTACAATTTCTCCATTTGCAAGTGGAAGCTCAATGTTTTTAATTTTTAAAAAAGCATGATTTTTACCACTTATAACTTCACTTTCTATACCTATCTTGCTTAAAATATATTGCTCAACCCTAGCAATTCCATTACATACTCCATAACCTGAGCTAATTATTTTCCATATATTTCTGCAATCTTCACTATTTGATATTTCAGTTTCAAAGTCTGGACTATAACTTATTTTCTTTCCTATTGCATTATCTATTATAGCTAATTTTTGAGCTTCTGTATATTTTGGTTTTAAGCTATTTAATAGTGTTGCTATCCATTCTTCTGCTTCCTTGTATTCTTTTCCAGTTGATATGAATTCAGCTCCTTTTCTAAAGACATATATAATTTCTAAATTAGGACAAATTTCACATAGTTGTAATAATTTTGTTTTTTGCACTTCATTTAATTTATATGGATATATTTTAATATTTTCATCAAATCCCCTATAATCTTCTAAATTTCTATTAAAATCTACTATAATATAATTACCTAATCTATCTTTTTCTATGCTAATTGCAGTTTTATATTCTTCTTTAAAGTTTGTTATATCTATCTTTTTCTTAGTTTCTTCTCCTAAATAAGCTAATACTTTCCTTTTTTCATTTAATGTTAAATTAATATTTTCTAATTTTGTTACAAAGAACTTTTGTGCTTCAATATCTAATGATTGTATAATTTCATAAGGTTTTATATTATTTTCAGTAAAAATATTCTTATTTTCATTAATTATTTTTATTAATTCCTTTACATTAAATGTGCTTAAAATTCTTATTTTATCATAAGTTTTGCTCTTTTTTTTATTTAATAGTATTTGTAATTTACTTTCATAACTAAATGTAACTAAAATATCTGTATTATAAAAGTCTGAAAATTGATATAGTTCCATTATTTTGTTCTTTGACTCTTCACTAGATAAATCTTTTGTTAAATCTACAATTTGTTTATCTGTAAATTGTAAAATTCCTTTCATTAGATTCTTGTCAGCTAATAGATTTTCTCTTGTATGGTTAGATAGACTACTAATCATATCTTCCATTCTACAATCCTCAAATTGACGTTTTTCTATAAATTCTTTGTTATATAATATTTCCTTTTTTCCCTCATCATCTAATTGTTTAAAAAGATTAACAACTTGATAATTTTCTAATCTGTCTTCAAATTTAATTATCATTTGTATTTTTAATTTTTGGTTTGAAATAACATTAATTAATTCGTATTCAAATCCTTTAAATTGAGGATACTCATATAATCTTATTATTTCTTCATCTGTTAAAAAATCTTTTATTAAATCAAAAAATTCAAATTCATCAAATTTATATGAACCTAATATTTTCTTGTTCACAAATATATTAAATTTATCTTCTGCTTTTTCTAATAATTTTCTTAAATCTTGTGCATCCATTTTTTCCTTCCAAATTTACTATTTTTTCCTATAGTATTAATTTTACTTTTATTTTATATTTTTACTTTATTATTGTCAATACAAAATGTATTTAAGTTTCGGTTTTTTATTTTTCAAACTTTATTATAGAAAAAAGATATATATTATAAAGCGAGTTTGACAGTGAGTCGTTATTCACTTTAAGTCATTATAGTGTGTCTCTAAGGTTTGAATGTTCAATATCTTAAACGCCTTGGAAAACAGAGCTGAATAATATATATCTTTTTTCTATATAATATATTTTTTGCAAAATGCCGAAACTTAAAAAAATGTAACCATCGTCAAAGTATGTTGTAGCTTCTACGCCTACATGATATATACCTATAACATGATTTGTTTCTTCCTTGGTGTTATATCAACAATTTGCAAATTATTTCCTAATTTCAATACCTTTATTTTCCAAATCAACAATAATAGCCTCTAAAATAGAATTAATCTCATCATCATTCAAAGTTCTGTCTGATGTACCAAATGTTAAAGAATATGCAATGCTTCTCTTATCATCAGCAATATTATTGCCTTCGTAAACATCAAATACTTTAATATCTAACAATAACTTACCTGCTTTTTTCTTAATTAAAGCCTCAACATCTTTTGAACTCATATCTTTATTAACTACAACTGCAATATCTTTTTTAACACTTGGGAATTTAGAAATTTCTTTAAATTTTATTTTCCCAACTCTCTTATCTAGTAATCTATCCAAATTGATTTCCATTACATAAACTGCTTCTTTTTCAATAGCTGGGTGAATTCTACCTATAATTCCAATTACATCATTATTTACTGAAATTTCTGCAATTTGACCTGGATGGAATTCTGCTGGTATTTCTTTTGGTAATATAAAACTGTATCTATTTTCATAGCCTAAATAATCAAGTAATTCTTCTGTAACACCTTTAATAATATAAAAATCTACATTTTGATTATGTCCAATTCGTGTATAATATTCTCCTGACATTAATACACATATTTTTTCATTTTCTCCATATTCTTCGCCTTTTTTCCAAAAGCCTTTTCCTATTTCAAATAAACATACATTTTTGTTTTCTCTTGATTTATTATATTCGTAAATTTTATATAATGAAGGAATTATACTATATCTTAAAGTATTTCTTTCTTCTGTTATTGGTGCTAATAATTTTAATTCTTCAAATTTGTCTGTTGTATATTTATGAACATCTTTATCATTTATTAAAATATATGATAATGTTTCATTTAATCCCATGTTTGACATTTTCGACCTTATTTTTCTTATTGTTTTATCTACGTGTCCCATTTTCATTGGTACAACTGGTAATTTTCCTTGTATATTATCAACTCCATAAATTCTTCCAACTTCTTCAATTAAATCTGCCCTAATTGATATGTCTAATCTTCTTGTTGGAACTGTTACAGCTACTGATCTTTCTTTTACTTCTGTTTTAAAATCTAATTTTCTAAATACTTCTACTATATCTTTTTCTGTTATATTTGTTCCTAAAACATCATTTATTTCTTGATATGTTATTTCAATTACTTTTTCTTCATTTTTCGTAACATCATATTTTACTATTCCTGTAACAATTTCTGCATCAGCATATTTTTGTAATAATGTACATGCTCTTTCCATTGCCATATATGTTCTTGCAGGATCTAATCCTTTTTCAAATCTATTACTTGCTTCACTTCTTAATATTTTATTTGATGTCATTCTTACTTTTACTGAATCAAATATAGCTGCCTCTATTATGATATTTTTAGTTGTTTCTTCTACTTCTGTATCTAATCCTCCCATAACTCCTGCTAATCCAATTGCTTTTTCTCCATTTGTTATTACAATATCATTTTTATTTAATGTTCTTTCAATATTATCGAGTGTTGTTAATTTTTCATCTTCTTTTGCTTGCCTTACTACAATTTTATTTCCTAAATTATCTGCGTCATAAAAATGTAGTGGTTGACCTAATTCTAACATTACATAATTGCTTATGTCTACAACATTGTTAATAGGTCTAATTCCTGAAGCTATTAATCTATTTTTTATAAAGCTTGGACTTTCTTTTATTTTTACATTTATAGATTTTTTTGCTAAAAATAGCTTACAGTTTTCTGTTTCAATTCCTATGGAAAATTCTTTATTTATATCTTCTCCAACTTCCTTGTAGTCAATTTCTACTGGTTTTACTTTTTTATTATATATTGCTCCAAGTTCATATGCCATACCTAATATACTTAATAAATCTCCTCTATTTGCTGTTAATTCAAAATCTGCTACACTGTCATCTAATCCCATATATTTTATTGGATCTTCTCCTATTGGTGCATCTTGTGGTAATTCATGTATTCCATTTTTATCAGCTTCTGATAAAAACTTTTTATCTATACCAATTTCATATAAGGCACATAACATTCCATTTGATTCTTGACCTCTTATCATTCCCTTTTTTATTTTAATATCATTTGGTAATTCTGCACCTGTTTGAGCTACTATAACTTTTATTCCTTTTCTTGCATTTGGAGCTCCACATACTATATTTAATATTTCACTTCCTATGTCTACTTTACACAAATGTAAATGATCTGAATCAGGATGCATTTCACATTCTTTTATTTCTCCTATTACTAGCTTTGTTGCATTTACTAGTTTCTCTGCATAGTCATATTCATTTCCTGCTTTTGTCATAGCTTCTGCTAATTCTTCAATTTTTATATTTTCATCTATATCA
The DNA here is from genome assembly GCA_947646915.1 of uncultured Clostridium sp. Classification (GTDB taxonomy): domain Bacteria; phylum Bacillota; class Clostridia; order TANB77; family CAG-508; genus CAG-269. The sequence goes on from CANSII010000010.1 coordinate 18,841, forward strand.
ACATAGTCTTTTACAAAATTTAAACTTAATTTCATTTTAACCTCCTGTTTTTTCATTTTTTTTATTTTCATGCTTATATTTACTATTGCACCATATATTTTTTAGTTACATTTCTCATAGGTTAGATATCAGTGAAACAGATGTCAGTAAATCTGACCTCTTACTTCTAACCTCTTACTTATATTCTTCGTCTTTCCTATCAAATTGCGACAAAAATCTAACATCATTAGCATACAAATATCTCATATCAGTAATACCATATCTAAACATAGCTAATCTATCAATACCAGTACCAAAAGCAAAACCACCAAATTGTTCAGGATCATAACCATTAATTTTTAAAACATTTGGATGTACTATCCCAGACCCTAACACTTCTATCCAACCAGTTTGCTTACATAAATTACAACCTTTTCCACCACACTTAAAACATGTAACATCAACTTCATAAGATGGCTCTGTAAATGGGAAAAAGCTTGGTCTAAATCTTAAATCTAAATTTGCTCCTATAATTTTTCTAACAAAAACTTCTAGTGTTCCCTTTAAATCTGCTAATGAAACATTTCTTTCTTTTTTATCTATTACTAATCCTTCAATTTGATTAAATTGATGTGAGTGTGTTGCATCATCTTCTCTTCTATATGTTTTTCCTGTTGTTATCATTCTAATTGGTGTTTTCTCTGTATTTGCAATCATTGTTCTTGCTTGTACAGATGATGTTTGTGTTCTTAATAAATATTCCCCTGTAATGTAAAAACTATCTTGCATATCTCTTGCTGGATGTCCTTTTGGAAGATTCAATCTTTCAAAGCAATATTCATCTGTTTCTAATTCTGGTCCTGTTACTACATCATATCCCATAGATACAAATAAATCTTCTATATCTTCAATTATTCTATTTACTGGGTGTATACTTCCTCTTTTTATTTTTGTACTTGGTAGTGTTATATCTATTGTTTCTTGCTTTAATTTTTCATTTAATTCCTCTAGTTTGAATTTTTCTTCTTTTTCTTGTATTAATTTTTCTAGTTCATCTCTAACTTCATTAACTAAACTTCCAATTAATGGTCTTTCTTCTGGTGTTAGTCCTCCCATTCCTCTTAATATTGCTGTTAATTCACCCTTTTTTCCTAAGTATTTTATTCTTATATCATTTAATGTTTTTAAATCTTCTGTTTGTTCAATTTCTTCTTTTGAAGTTTCTTTGATTTTCGCAACCTGCTTTTTCATTTTTTAATCTCTCCCTTCTAATTATTTCAATTTTATAAGTATATATTATTTTTCAAGCAACTACAAAAAAGCCATTTCGCACTATATATAGGACGAAATGGCTTCCGTGGTACCACCTAATTTTATTAATTTTCAATATAATAGAAATATTATATTACATTTTCTATTACTATTGTTATTAACCTTATTATAGTTTTAACGTTACAACCGCTTTTTTCTACTTAAGTTAGTTTTTAAAGCCTTGCTTATTATAACTGACTTATGCAACTGAACCAATGTGAAGAGTTGCATTCCTTTCAAAAAAAGTCCTAAAAAGTGAAATTTCTATATATTTTTACTAAAATATCTTTCAGCCTTGGATATTTTTCTCTGTAAATAATTTTTAATATATATACTTTGCTTTTTAATTGGATTTTTTATATGTCTATATATTACCATATATTTTTTGGTTTTACAATAATTTTTGAAAAAAGTTTTATTTTCTTAATACAATTTTGCTTATATCTATTGAACATGAGCCTCTATTTTGTGCAGTATTCTGAGATTTTGCTGGATTATAATTAAGTATACTAATATACTTTTTTCCATTTATATTCGAAATGTTTAGTTCTGTATGTGTGGCTTCTTCTGTAATTCCTTCAAACATATTAGATACATCAGAATAATAATAGTTATTAGCAACATCTCCAACTACATTTTGATATTTAGCATAACCTGTATATTTTACATTACCTATTTCTATTTCTAGGTTATTATAATTAGTTAGATCTTCATAACAATTTAATCCAATTCCACAAGCAACTTGTGCACTATTATCTATCATATTTAAGTTAATATTATTTGCATTTTTTGTACAAGTTCCACCTGACATTACCAAATTATTATTATACTGTACAGCTCCACTTTTAAAATTTGTAAATTCCATCCCATACCAATACAATGCCTTTCCATCATTGTTTTCTTCGCATGGATACATTTTTATATTATTTAATTCTTCTATCTCAATTTCTTTTTCATATATAACTTCACCCTTTAATATACATTGTGCTTTTACCTTTTGTTTTTCATTTTTTGTTCTTACTTCTATTTTTCCTTCTTGACTTGTTCCACTTTGTGTTATTTTTCCTATTTCTTTTTCACCAATTTTTATAGTTGTAATACTATTTTTAGGTGCATTTATTTCAATTTTGCTTGTGTGAACTTCTCCTAAATAATCAATTATAGATATTTCTGTATTACCTACTTTCACTTTTTCGTCTTCAACTATATATCCATTTTTTTCTAATCTTTTAAACTCCTCTATCTCAATTATTTATTTTTTGTATCAAATCATAATAAAATATTACACCAATACCATAATTATTTCAATATTCTTATTTATTTTTTTAATTAGCATAATTAATAGTTCTTATTTTTTAATAAAATCACCAATTTCTTCCACTTTATTTGACATCGCCTTATTAATTTCTGCTCCAAGAAAAACAATATAAAAACAAGCATAAATCCACATCATAATAAGCATCAACGTGGTCAAACTACCATATGTTAAAGAAAAACCTCTAAAAATATCTAAATATTTAGAGAAAACAAATGATACTACATTAAGTGCAATTGCACCAAAAATGGCTCCAAGTACTTCTTTTTTTAAAGTAGTTTTATGTTTTGGAATAAACCTATATAATACCAAAAATATTATAAAAGTGCCAAATAAAAACATTATTTCTGTTAAAATGCTAGAAAAAGAAGAAATACTTTTAAAAACATCAAAGTGTTCTTTCATTATAGAAATTAAACTACTTCCAAAGACTAATAAAACCAATCCAATAACTATTAAAAATAAGAATACTACAGTTTGTATTATAGATATTATTCGTAAATAAATTATTGATTTATTTTCTTTACTATCTACGTTATATACAGAATGTAGCCCTTTTGTTAATGCAAATAAACTATTTCCTGCAGGCCACAATGTAAATATAATTGATATTGATATTGTTCCTATTGATTTTGAATATACTTCTTTTATAATTCCAAGTACCATTTCATTCATACTTGATGGTATAATTTTAGATATAACATCAAACAACGTTTGTTGTTCAATATTTGTATATTGAATTAAAGTTATTAATAAAATTACAAATGGTATAAAAGATAATATTGTGTAATATGAACATTGTGCAGAATATTCGCCAATATGATCTTTTTCCATATTTTGTATTATACTTTCTATAATTTTAAACTTTTCTTTAAAATCAAACCTTTTCATTATTTATATCTTCCCTTATTTTTAGTTTCAGTTTTTATTATAGAAAAAAAGATATATATTTCAAAGTGAGTTCGACGATGAGTCATTATTCACTTTAATCAATTATAATGTGTATCTAGTACTTGAATATTCAGTATCTTAAACGCCTTGGAGAACGGAACTTTTAAATATATATCTTTTTTTCTATAATTTATACTATGCACCAAATTAAGTTCAATCATGAGTCATTATTCACTTTAATCAATTATAATGTGTATCTAGTACTTGAATATTCAGTATCTTAAACGCCTTGGAGAACGGAACTTTTAAATATATATCTTTTTTTCTATAATTTATACTATGCACCAAATTAAGTTCAATCATGAGTCATTATTCACTTTAATCAATTATAATGTGTATCTAGTACTTGAATATTCAGTATCTTAAACGCCTTGGAGAACGGAACTTTTAAATATATATCTTTTTTTCTATAATTTATACTATGCACCAAATTAAGTTCAATCATGAGTCATTATTCACTTTAATCAATTATAATGTGTATCTAGTACTTGAATATTCAGTATCTTAAACGCCTTGGAGAACGGAACTTTTAAATATATATCTTTTTTTCTATAATTTATACTATGCACCAAAGTAAGTTCAATCATGAATTGTTATTCACTTTAAACTGTTATATCTCAATTCTATCTGAAAATTTATCTTTCACCAAATCTTTAAGCAAGCAATTATTCTGACTTTCCAACTTATTATCTGCTTCAATAATCTTTACAGCAACAGCTTGAGCCAATTTTAAAATTGGCATATCTGTAAATAAATTAGCAATTTTAAAATTTGGTATTCCATGTTGAGCTGTACCAAAAAAATCTCCTGAACCTCTTAACTCTAAATCTTTTTGTGAAATTACAAAACCATCATTTGTTTCACACATTATTTTCATTCTCTCTTTTGTATTCTTCCCTTTTCCATTATATTTTAATACACAATAAGATTTATATTCTCCTCTTCCTACTCTTCCTCTTAATTGATGTAACTGAGCTAATCCAAATCTTTGTGAATCTTCAATTACCATTATATTAGCATTTGGAACATCTACTCCAACTTCTATAACTGTTGTTGATATTAATAAATCAATTTCTCCATTTTTAAAATTAAACATAATTTCATCTTTTTCTTTTTGCTTCATTTTTCCATGAATATATTCTACTCTATAATTTGAAAAAATTTCTGTTTTACATTTTTCGTACAAACTTACAACTGCTTTTAAATCACTTTCTTCATCTTCACTTTCTTCTACTAATGGACATACAATATATGCCTGTCTAGCATCATCTAACTGTTTCTTTATGAAATTATTTACTCTTTCTTCCATCTGATTAGTTACTGCAAATGTTTCTATTTCTTTCCTATTTGGTGGAAGTTCATCTATAATTGATATATCCAAATCTCCATATAATATTAATGCAAGTGTTCTTGGTATTGGTGTTGCTGACATTACTAATATATCAGGGTTTTGTCCCTTTTCTGCTATTTTTGCTCTTTGCTTAACTCCAAATCGATGCTGTTCATCTGTTACAACTAGACCTAAATTTTTAAAGATGACATTCTCTTCTAGTATTGCATGTGTTCCAATTAATATGTCTATTTCTCCATCTTCTAGTTTTTTTAGCATTTCTTCTTTTTTCTTTTTTGTTATTCCTGAAATTAATAATTCACTTTTTATATTAAATTTATCTAAAATATTTTTAAAATTATTAAAATGCTGTGTTGCTAGTATTGCTGTTGGTGCAAGTATCGCTACTTGATATCCTGATTTTACTGCTTTATATGCTGATATTATTGCAACAATTGTTTTTCCTGATCCAACATCTCCTTGTAATAATCTATTCATTGATTTTTTTGATTCCATATTATCATCAATTTCTTGTAATACTTTTAGTTGGGCTTTTGTTAAATTAAATGGTAATGTATTTATTACATCTGACATTTTTACATTTTTGTTAAATGTTATTCCATTTTTGTCATTTAGATTATTGTTTTTTAGTTGCAAAAGTGCTAATTGTGTTGATAATAACTCCTCAAATACTAACCTTTTTCTTGCACTTTCAAACTTTCGAAATTCACTTGGAAAGTGTATATTTTTTGTTGCTTTATTTATATCATCTAAATTATATTCTTTTAATATATATTCTGGTAATGTTTCTTTTAACCCCCCTTGCTCATGTAATTTATCTAATCCATTTTCTATTATTTTTCTTAATGTATTTTGTGTTAAACTAAATGTTAATGGATATATTGGTATTATTTTTCCGGTATTATTTGTTTGTGTTATTTCATCAAATACAGGTGAATTTATTTCTATTTTTCCATATTTGTAATTTATTTTTCCAAATATTCTATATGTTTTACCTATTTCAAATTTTGTTTTTAAATATGATTGATTAAACCATGTAATTGTAGCTGTTCCTGTTTCATCTCTAATAAGCAATTTTTGAATTGTTCTTCCTTTACTTATTCTTGTTTCGATTATTTTCGAAACTGCTGTTACTTCTAGAGCCGCTTCTTCTCCATTTATACATTCACATATATTTTTTGGTTTGCTTCTGTCTTCATATCCTCTTGGATAATATGTTATTAGATCTTTTAGTGTAAATATTCCTATTTTATTTAATAGCTTTACCCTATTAGGGCCTACTCCTTTTATGTATTTTACATCTTCATTTAAATCCATTATATCTTTTAATTCCTTTTTAATCTTCAATTTTAAGTAATTTAAAATTTAATCCATCACTACTTATTAATTTTAATTCTATTCCATCAACATTACCTTCTATAGCATCTTGTATTGAGTTTGAATGTAGATGTCCATAAAAACATCTTTTTATATTATATTTTTTCATTATATTAATATAATCTGTGTTCAAATAATTTTTATTAACTGGAGGATAGTGCATGAATATAATAATTTCTTTATCTTCTCCATATTTCGTAATTCCATCTTTTATTGATAATTCTAGCCTATCTACTTCTCTTTTTGTAAGTCTTTTATCTTCTTGGTCTTCTGATAGTCCCCACCCTCTTGTTCCTGCAATTATTTTATCTTCATATTCATAACTATTATTTATTAAAAAATCAATTTTCTTAAATTGTTTTTCTTTTATATATTTTCTCATACTTGTCAGTGTAGTCCACCAATAATCATGATTTCCTTTTAATAATATTTTTTTTCCTGGTAGATTGTTTATGAATTCAAAGTCTTTTTCTGTTTCTTCTAAGTACATTGCCCATGAAAAGTCACCTGGCAATATTACTATGTCATCTTCTTTTACTTTTGCTTGCCAGTCTTGTTGTATTTTTTCTTCGTATTTTTGCCAGTTTTCTCCAAATATGTCCATTGGTTTGTTTGTGCTGAATGATAAGTGTAAGTCTGCTATTGTGTATATTGCCATTTATATTTCCTTTCTTTTAAATTTCACTTATATTTTATTGCTATAATTTTAAATTAGGAACTGCATTTAAATCTAGATTACTATTTTTTCCATTAATAAAGTTATAATATCCCGCAGAGGCAATCATTGCTGCATTATCGGTACATAATTTTAAATCTGGCATATAGATTTTAATTCCTTCTTTTTGTAAATCATAAAATTCTTTTCTAATAAAAACATTTGCTGATACCCCTCCTGCTAATGCAATTTTATCAACTTCTATTTTTTCTAATGCTTTTTTTGTATTTTCCATTAAAGTTTCTGTTATAGTTTTTTCAAAACTAGCACATAAATCTGCCTTATCTATATCAGGAATTTTATGATTTAAATTTATAACTGCTGTTTTTATTCCACTAAAACTAAAATCTAAATTATCAAAATGTGTTTTTGGTAATTCTATAGCATTTGGATTTCCCTCTTTTGCAAGCTTGTCTACTTTAGGTCCTCCTGGATATCCGAAGTCCTACAACTCTTGCAACTTTGTCAAATGCTTCCCCTATTGCATCATCTCTTGTTTTTCCTAATACTTCAAATTCTGTATAGTCTTTTACATGTATTAGTTGAGTATTTCCTCCTGACATCATTACACATAGAAAAGGGGGTTCTAACTCTTTATATGTTATATAATTTGAGGCTATATGTCCTTGTATGTGGTTTACTCCAACTAATGGCTTATTTATAGCAAAACTTAATGCTTTTGCATATGATAGCCCTACTAATAATGCCCCTACTAATCCTGGTCCATATGTTGGCGTTATACAATCTATATCTTCAAATTTAACTTTTGCTTCTTCTAAGGCTTTTTTTGTAACTCTTGAAATTGCTTCAATATGGTTTCTTGATGCTATTTCAGGTACTACTCCTCCATATTTCTCATGTATTGGTATTTGTGTATCTACTATATTTGATAATATTTGTCTTCCATTTTTTACTATTGCTACTGATGTTTCATCACAACTTGATTCTATTCCTAATGTTAATATATCTTTTTCCATTTTATTCCACAATATAAATTATTATATTATAATCTCCTCTCTATACAGTTTGTGTTATATGTAAAACTATTTTAAGCTGAATAATATTAATAGGAAAACGAAATTTTTGAAAATTCATATTATTCAGCATATATATTATTTTTATTTATAATCCAAATATAAATGATCCTAAACTTAAAATCCATTTACTTACATAGGTTATTGCTGGTGTAATAATTGTGCCTGCTATACCAGTTATCCAAATTAATACAAATATAATATAAAAAATTTGCTCATTATTTATAAAAAACTCTTTAGCCTTATATGGTAAAAATGGCATTATAATCTTTGATCCATCTAATGGTGGTAATGGTATTAAATTAAATACTCCTAATCCTATGTTTATTGAAATAATACTAGATATTAATAACATTATAATATCACCAACATTTGATGTTAAAAATTTGAATCCTGCAAATTTATATATTGCACAATATATTAGTGTAAATATTATAGCAAGTATAAAATTCATTAAAGGTCCTGCCAACGAAACTATTGCTTCACCTTTTTCCATAGACAATTTTCTTGTATAGTTTCTAGGATTTACCTCTACAGGTTTTCCCCATCCAAATCCAGCTACTAATAGCATTAGTGTTCCTATTGGGTCTAGATGGTGTAATGGGTTTAAACTAAGTCTACCTTGAACTTTGGCAGTATCATCTCCTAATTTATAGGCAACATATCCATGTGCAAATTCGTGAAATGTTATTGCTATTAGCACTGCTGGTGCACTTAATAATATTCCAATTAATTGATTAGGATTTGATGCATATTGTAGTATTAAAAATCCTGCCATTACTGCAATTATTATATAAATTGTTCTTTTATCAAAATTAAATCCAAACATTTTCTTCTCCTTTTTTATAGTTGCATTTTAAATTTTCTTTACTGACATTCTATCATAGGTTAAAAATTTTTACAATAAAAAAACTATACAATAATATCCTTTATAACTTCACTTGCTATTATCAAACCCGCAACAGAAGGTACAAAAGATATACTTGCAGGTACATTTTTTTGTTCTTCATCAGCTATTTTAATAGGATTTTCTTTAGAAAAAACAACTTTAAGATTTTTTATCCCTCTATTTTTCAACTCTTTCCTCATTACTTTAGCTAAAGGACAGACACTTGTTTTGAAAATATCTGATACTTCAAACATAGTTGGATCTAATTTATTTCCTGTTCCCATACAAGAGATAATTGGAATATTAAATTTATTTGCTCTTACAATCAATTCTATTTTTGCTGTTACTGTATCTATTGCATCTACTACATAATCAACAGTGTTATCAAAAAAATCTTTACTATTTGGCATAAAAAATTCTTGATAAATTTCTACATTTGCATTTGGATTAATTTCTAAAATTCTTTTTTTTGCAATTTCTACCTTAGGCATACCAATTGTATCTCTAGTTGCAATTATTTGTCTATTCAAATTTGTTAAATCAACAATATCTTTATCAACTAATATAAAATTTGCAATACCCGCTCTTACAAGAGCTTCTACTACATAAGATCCAACTCCACCAATACCAAATATAGCTACTTTTGATTTTTGTAATTTTTCTATTGAATCTTTTCCTATTAATAATTCAGTTCTTGAAAATTGATTTTGCATAAATAATCCCTTCACATTTAAAAAATCAAAATTTTTTAACATTTTACTGTTTTTCAAACCGTTTGGAAAAGAATTAAATTTCAAACTTTTCCTCCGCCAAGTACTATATCTCCAATATAAAATACTGCTGATTGACCTGGCGTTATTGCTCTTTGAGGCTCATCAAATACTATATTTATTTTATCTTCTATTTGCTTTATTTTAGCTTTTGCAGATTTTGATGAATACCTTGTTTTAACTTCAACATCTATCCAGTCTTTTATTTCATCAACTAATAATAAGTTGATATCTGTTACAGTTACCTCTTTTTTATATAATTCACTTTTCTCTCCAACAATTACTTCATTCTTAGATGAATTAAATCCTATAACAAATAGTGGTACTTTATATGAAATTCCAAGTCCTTTACGTTGTCCTATTGTGTAATTATATAGTCCTGTATGTTTTCCTAGAACTTCTCCTTTGGAATTTACTATATTTCCTTTTTTTGGTTTTATCTCTGAATTTTGTTCTAAAAATTTTTTATAATTTCCATCAGGTATAAAACATATATCTTCACTATCAGGTTTATTTGCGATTTTCAATTTATTCTCTCTTGCTATATTTCTTATCTCATCTTTATTTTTAAAATTTGATAATGGAAATATTACATGTTCTATTAATTCTTTAGGTATACACCATAAAACATAACTTTGATCTTTTTTTTCATTATTTGATTTTTTCAATACCCATCTTTTATATTTTTCACTATATTCCGTTTTTGCATAATGTCCTGTTGCTATGTAATTACATCCTAATTCTTTAGCTTTTTCCCACATAATTCCAAATTTCAGATATTTATTACATTCTATACATGGATTTGGCGTTTTACAATTTGAATAACATTTTATAAAGTCATTTATTACATTTTTCTTAAATTCTTCTTTGTAATTATATGTAAAGTGTGGTATTCCTATTGAATTACATACTTTTTTGGCGTCTATATATGTTTCAATATTACAACAACTGCTTCCTGTAAATAATTCTAATGTTGCACCTATTGGTTCATATCCTTGTTGTTTTAGCAAAAGTGCTGATACTGAACTATCTACTCCTCCACTCATTCCGAATTAATACTTTTTTATTTTCCATTTTTTATCTCTTTTCTTTTTTCTAAATAATATAACAATATATTTTTACTAACAACCATAACTTAAAAGATTATTTAAAGTTGAATAAAATTTTTTATATTTTGCAATAAAAAGTTTTTAGTGTTTTTTATTTAGCATATCTTCTAAAGTATGCCAAGCTAATAATGCACATTTAACGCGTGCTGGCATATTTGATACATTTTTAAATGCAATTGCATCTTCTAATTTTTTAAGTTGTTCTTCATCATTACTTTCTCTTTTTATCATTTCAATAAATATTTTTATAATTTCTTTCGCTTCTTCTATAGTTTTTCCTTTTAATGTGTCTATCATTATAGATGTTGATGCTTGTGAGATTGCACATCCATGTCCATTAAATGCGATTTCTTCAATAATATTTCCTTTTAATTTCATTTCTAATGTTATTTCATCTCCACAATTTGGATTGTGACCTATTTCACTATAATCTGGATTGTCTAATTTTTTTTTATTATATGAATTCATGCTGTGTTCCATTATAAGTTCATTATATACTTCTGTTAAATCTTCCATGCTTTTACCTTCTTTTAATTAAATATATTTTTTAAACATATTATAAGCTTTATTTAAAGCTACAATCAACTTATTAACATCTTCCTTTGTATTATAAAAACAAAAACTTGCTCTACAAGTAGAATCGATTTCAAGAAATCTCATAAGAGGCTGGGCACAATGATTTCCTGAACGTATGCACACACCTTGTGAATCTAAAATACTTGCCACATCATGTGGGTGTACTCCAATAATATTAAAAGAAATCACCCCTGAATGATTTTCTTCATTTGGTGTTAAATACAATTTTATGAAATCTAATTTTGATAATTCTTGTCTTGCATATAATATTACTTCTTTTTCCATATCCTGTATTTTATTATACCCAATATTTTCAAAATAATCAATTGCAGCACCTAAACCTACAACTCCTTCTACATTTTGAGTTCCTGCCTCAAATTTATTTGGAAGTGGTGCAAAAGTTGTTTCCTGCTCATATACATATTCAATCATATCTCCACCCATCAAAAATGGGGTCATAGAATTTAATATATTTCTTTTTCCATACAAAACTCCTATTCCCAAAGGTGCTAACATTTTATGTCCTGAAAATACTATAAAGTCTGCATCTAATTCTTGTACATCTATTTTCATATGAGCTATACTTTGTGAGCAATCAACAATTACAATTGCTCCATTTTTATGTGCATATTTTATTATTTTTTTTATATTATTTATTGTTCCGAGTTACATTTGAAATATGTGTAATTCCTACAATTTTGGTCTTATTAGTAATTTTACTTTCAATTTCCTCATTAGGTATCTCATATCCATCATTTATATACATATAATTTAATCTACTTTCTGTTGTTTTCGTTACTTTTTGCCAAGGTACCAAATTTGAATGATGTTCCATTATTGAAATTACAACTTCATCATCTTTTTTTAAATTGTTTAAACCATATGAATATGCAACTAAATTTAAAGCTTCTGTTGCATTTTTTGTAAATATTACTTCTTCTTTGTGTTTTGCATTTATAAATTTAGCTATTTTTGCTCTTGTATTCTCATATACCTCAGTTGCTTCAACACTTAATGAATATGCTCCTCTATGTGGATTTGAATTGTATTTTTCATAAAATTCTTTTACTGTGTTTATTACTTGTATTGGTTTTTGCGTCGTTGCTCCACTATCTAAGTATGTTATTGGGCTATTTATTAAAAGTGGAAAGTCTTTTTTTATTTCTTCTATATTCATAATTCCTCCATTTTGTGCAATGTCCTGTCCAAATGGGACGTTTCTTTTTGCTTCTCTTTGTTTATAGTTTGCTAATTTTAATGTTTACAATCGATTATCAATTTCATTTAATATTTGTTCTTTTAATTCTTCATTTTTAATATTTTCTAAAATTTTGTTAAATTTAGCTTTAACCATCAGTTTCATAGCCTCTTTTAATTCAAAACCTCTACTCATAATATAAAATAATTCTTTTTCTCCAATTTTGCCAGCAGAACTACTATGATTTCCCTCAACTTCTTCCTCTGAACATAAAAGCATTGGTAATGCTAATGATTTAGCATTATCAGATAAAAGCATACAAGATTCATTTTCATTTCCAGTTGATTTTTTACATCCTTTTTTAAAATCTATTGTTCCTTTAAAATGTTTTTTTGAGGTATCTTTTAAAGCTCCTTGAACTTCTATGTTTATGTTTGATTTTTCTCCTCTTAGTTCTGCAATATAGTTTAAATCAAAAACTTGCTTTTCTTTTCCTAAATAAATTGTATTAATAGAATTATTTGATTTTTCCCCTGACAAATTTGAATAGTAATTTGTAATGCTATTTTTTCCTCCAAAATCTATAATTGTAAAATTAACTTTTGCATTTTCTTCACAAATATTTTGAATAGCAATAAAATTATTAGATTTCGTATTCATCATATTAACAATTATAATATCTATTTTTGAACCTTTTTTAGAATTTACTCTTAATATTCCATTATGATAAGCTTGCACATTTTCATCACTTAAATACTTTATTATAACTGTTGATTTTGAATTCTCATTTGCTATAATTTCAATATCTTCTACTAAGTTTATATTCTCACTATCAAATTTAAACTCTACTTGATTTTCTTTATTTTCTTCGTTATCTATTGTTAATTTTAACTTCTGATTTGCTTGTGTTTTTACTTGATTTGTAATTATTGGGCCTAATCCATAAACTAAATCTATATTATTAGTATTATCTACTTTTTGAATTTTGTTTCCTGTTATTTTTACATTATTAAATACTTCTATATTTTTTTGAATATTTTCATTTTCTATCTCAATATTGTTTATTTTAAAATTTTTTGAAGTTCTAATTGGTGATTCGTTTAATTTCAACATTTATATTTTGCCTCCTCTGCTTCAAACCATTGGGGCAGTTTTTTTGGTTTTTCAACCAATTTAAGAACGTCCCTGATGTTTGAAAATTTATCCAATTGCTCCATCTAGCTCTAAATTAATTAAATTGTTCATCTCAACCGCATATTCTACTGGCAATTCTTTAGCAATAGGATTTGCAAAACCTCTTACTATCATAGCTTTAGCATCTTCTTCTGAAAGTCCTCTACTCATTAAATAAAAAATAGTTTTGTCACTTATTTTTCCGATTTTTGCCTCATGCGAAAATTCTACTTCATCTGTTCTTATATCATTTGTTGGTATTGTGTCAGATATTGATAAATCATCTAACATAAGTGATTCACATGATACTGATGATTTTGAATTTTTAGCATTTTCGTTAATTCTTACTAAGCTTCTATATGTACATTTGCCACCATTTTTTGATATTGATTTTGCATTGACTACACTTGATGTATTTGTGCTATTATGCACAACTTTAAATCCATTATCTAAATTTTGCCCTCCTCCTGCAAATGAGATTCCTGTGTATTCTGTTTTTGCTCCTTCTCCATTTAATATGCTCATTGGGTATAACATTGATATTTTTGATCCAAATGATCCTGATACCCATTCCATTTTTGCATTTTTTCCTACTATTGCTTTTTTTGTATTTAGATTTAACATATTTTTAGACCAATTTTCTATTGTCGAATATCTTAAATACGCATTATCTTTTACATATAATTCAACACATCCTGCGTGTAAATTAATTTTATTGTATTTTGGTGCAGAACATCCTTCTATAAAATGTAAGCTAGCTCCTTCATCTACTATTATTAATGTATGTTCAAATTGTCCAGATTCAGGCGAATTTAGTCTAAAATATGATTGTAATGGAATATCTACTTTTACACCTTTTGGTACATATACAAAAGAACCTCCTGACCAAACTGCTCCATGTAATGCTACAAATTTATGGTCATTTACAGGTACACATTTCATAAAATGCTCTTTTACTAATTCAGGATATTCTCTTACTGCTGTTTCCATATCTGTGTATATTACTCCTTGTTTTATTAGCTCTTCTTTCATACTGTGATATACAACTTCTGAATCATATTGTGCTCCAACTCCTGCTAATGATGTTTTTTCTGCTTTTGGTATTCCTAATTTATCAAATGTGCTTTTTATTTCTTCTGGTACATCTTCCCATGAATTTGAAAGTCCTGTTTTCGGTCTAACATATGTTGCTATTTCTTCCATGTTTAGTTCTGATAAATTCGGTCCCCATGTTGGTAGTTCTAGTTTATTATATACTTCTAATGCTTTTAACCTAAATTCTTTCATCCAGTTTGGATCTTTTTTTTGTTTAGATATTTCTTTTATTATTTCAGGCGTTAAGCCTTTTTTTATTTTGAATTCATATTCGTCTTTGTTTTTTATGTTGTATATGTTTCTGTTTATTTCATCTATATTTGTTTTATTCATTTTTATTTATACTGTCCATACCCTTTCTCTTCAATTTCTTTAGCAAGTTCTTGAGTTCCTGTCTTAACAATCTTACCATTAACTAAAACATGAACATAATCAACTTCTAGGCTATGCAAAATCTTAGTATTATGTGTAATAATAAGAACTGCATTATTTTCATTTTTAAACATCTGTATACCTTTAGAAACTGTTTTAATAGCATCTATATCAAGTCCTGAATCTGTTTCATCTAATATTGCAAGTTTTGGATTTAGAATAAGCATTTGAAGTATCTCATTTTTCTTCTTTTCTCCACCCGAAAATCCAACATTTAAACTTCTTTCCATGTTTTTAGAATTCATATTTAATTCTTCCATGTATTTTTTTAGCTCATCTTTAAATTCAAATATTTTAACTGGTTTTCCTGTAACTTTGTTTTTAGCATATTTTAAAAAGTTTGTGACAGATACCCCTGGTATTTCTTCAGGTAACTGAAATGACATAAATATTCCTTTTCTTGCAATTTCATCTGTTTTTATATTTGTTATATCTTGTTCTTCAAATATTATGTTTCCTTTTGTTTTTTTATATAGTGGGTTATTTAATATCGCATTTGCTGTTGTTGTTTTTCCAGACCCATTTGGTCCCATTATCACATGAATTTCTCCTTTTTTTATTTTTATATTTAGTCCTTTTAATATTTCTTTTTCATCTGCTTTTACATATAAATCTTTTATTTCTAATAAATCTTTAGTCATTATAACCTCCATTTGTGACAAATGGTGCATCACTTTTTGTCACACTATTATTCTATTTTATACTGTGCTAAAAAGGAACACCGCCTTTGTCACAATTATATTTTTCGTTTTATACATTTTCTACATTTTTCTTGATTAATATCATAATTACAATTTAAGTTACTTAATCCTAATACTTTATGTACATATTTTGCTAGTTTATTTATTGTTTCATCTGTTATTGTCATTTTTATTTTTTCTGCTTCCTTTTCTGCTTTTTCTTCTTCTAAATTTAAAACGTCTTTTAAAAATATGTATACTATGTCATATGCTTCTATAATTTTTTTTGCTAAGTTTTCTCCTCTTTCTGTTAGTTCTATTGTCCCATATGTTTCATAATTTAACATTCCTTCTTCTTTTAAATTGTTTATTGCTTTGTTTACACTTGGTTTTGTGCAGTTCATTTTATTTGCAATATCTGTTACTCTTATGTTTCCATTTTGCTTTTTTATTATATATATTGTTTTTAAATATTCTTCTGTCGATTTTGTTATCATGCTTATCTCTCCTTTTGTTAGCTTTGGCTAACATTATATTATTTTATTTTTTATTTGTCAAGTTAAACTTAATTTTTTAAGTTTCGGTTTTTTATTTTTCAAACTTTATTATAGAAAAAAGATATATATTATAAAGCAAGTTTGACAATGAGTCATTATTCACTTTAACCTGTTATAGTGTGTTTCTATACTTTGAATTTTCAGTTTCTTAAACGCCTTGGAAAACGGAACTGCAAAATATATATCTTTTTTCTATATAATATATTTTCTGCAAAATGCCAAAACTTAAAAAACTTAAAAAACGAAAAAAATTAAAGCTTAATAAAACTTTATTTTTTTCGTTTTTTATATTATTATATTGTTACTTTTTCAAACTTCTTATCAACTATTCCAAGTTTTTCTATCCCATTTTGAATATACTTATTTTTTTTAGAATATTTCCAAATTGTTCCATTTAAGTAATTTTCTATCATCAATAATTCAATTCCCTTATCAATACCTATGTATTCATTAGCATACCAAGGAGTTTTTTCTAAATTATATCCATCTTTAAATCCATATTTTCCCCATAATTTAGGGAAGTTATTATAATAATATTCCATGGCTTTAATTGATTCTTTTGGTGTAAATACTATTGAGCCTATTGCTCCACAAGGTGTGATAGTTCCATCATTTTCCATGTCTAAATTTGCATTACAAGGTTTTGCTCCTAATCCTACTACATATCCAGTTGGTCCAAGACATGGTGTTAATCCCCAAGAATTTTCTCCAAATGTTTTAAATTTTTTCTTATTATCTATGCAATATTGTCTGTTTGCTTTTGTGGCTTTTATTGAATTTTCAAACCAGTCTGTGCCTAATTCATCTACTTTATTTCTAAAATCTATCCATGCATGCGAAAATTGATATGTAAATAATGTTCCACAATATGTATATATTATATCTTTTATGTCTTTATAATCTCCTTTTTCTCTTTTAAATTGATAATACATACTTTTATCTATTGCATATGTTGGTGAACTTACTCCTAAAATATATAACATTAGTTGTTCTGCATACATATCCCATCTTTGCCAAAAGCCTTTTTCTGGAGTGTATCCCATATAAAAATAATTTGTTTCATCATCTCTATACCATTGCCAATTTATTCTTTTATATAATATTTCTGCTTTTTCTTTTACTTCTTTTCCAAAGTATTCTCCTGCTGTTATAGCTCCATATATAAAGATTGCAGTGTCAATAATAGATATTTCACAGTTCCATTCTCTTTTTCCTGTTTCAATATTTATAAAATGATAATAAAATCCATTTTTTCCTTCAACATTATTTATTACTGTGTCTAATGTTTTATTTGCTCTTTCATATGCTTTTTTAAAACTTATCCATTTATGTTCTACACCTGTTATAAGTGCTGCAAGTCCATATCCAACTGATGCTATACTTGCAACATGATCTGATAGTTTTGTTTTGTCTCTTACTAATCCATATCCTTGACTTTTTTCGTTTAAATTAGCTTCTTTTATAAAATAATTATAGCATTTTCTTAGTTCTTTTAATACAAGTTGTTCTCCATAACACTTTTTTAGTTTCATACTCATACCCCATTTCTTTCAAAGTATTTCGCTCTTTTCATTGTCATACTTATTTATGTTCCTTACTCTAATTATACTTTATTTCTAAAATGCTATCAATGGATATTTTTTCTAACTTTAATTCTAAAAATAGTTTATTTTCATATATTTTATTAAAACATTTTTAGAGGTGATATATTTGAAAAAAATAATAATTACATTAGTACTTATATTTTTATTGTTAATTATTTTTACTAGGATTTCATTTGGCTATGATTCTTCTTATGTTTGGTCTTCTTCTGATTTTGATATTATTGAAACTAATTCTTCTATAGGATCATCTAAAGAAATTGAAAATAATAATTCTTTAAATTTAGAAAGTGGTTCTGCTATATTAATTGAACAATCTACAGGGCAAATTCTTTATTCTCATAATATTCATGAAAAATTGAGACCTGCTTCAGTAACTAAAGTTATGAGCATTTTGCTTATTATGGAACAAATTGACAATGGTTCTATTTCTTATTCTGATGCAATTAGTTGTTCTGAAACAGCTCGTAGTATGGGTGGTTCCCAAATTTGGCTTGATACTACAGAAACTCTAACTGTTGATGAAATGTTAAAGGCTATTTGTGTCGTTTCTGCTAATGATTGTGTTGTAGCTATGGCTGAACATATTGCTGGTTCTGAAGAAGCTTTTGTTCAAATGATGAATGATAAAGCTAAAGAGTTAAGTATGAATGATACTACTTTTAAAAATTGTCATGGTATTGATGAAGATGGGCATGTTACATCTGCTTATGATATTGCTTTAATGTCTCGTGAACTTTTATCAAAGCATCCTAATATAACAAAATATACTACTATTTGGATGGATTCTTTAAGAGATGGTAAATCACAATTAGTTAATACTAATAAATTAATTAGAACTTATAAAGGTATTACAGGTCTAAAAACAGGTTCAACCTCTCTTGCTCTTTACAATTTATCTGCAAGTGCTACACGTGATGATTTGTCTTTAATTGCTGTTATTATGAAAGCCCCTTCTACAAAAGTTAGATTTGCAGAGGCTCAAAAATTGTTAGATTATGGTTTTAGTAAATTTTCTTTTAAAAGTTTTGGCAATAAAAATGATATTATTCAAAGTGTTTCTATTAACAAAGGTGTTGTGAATAATGTTGATGCTATTTTAGAGGATACTTGTGGTACTCTTATTGAAAAAGGTAAAGAAAGTCAAATTTCTCAATCTATTTCTATTAATGATAAGATTTCTGCTCCTATTAAAAAGGGTGATAAAATTGGTGAGGTTTCTTTTTCCCTAAATGATAATACTTTGTCTACTGTTAATTTGGTGGCTTCTCAAAATGTTGATAAAATTAGTATTTTTACTATGTCCAAACGTATAATTTATAGTTGGATTGATTTACTCAGAACTTAATTATTTATATTATAAATATTTTGAGAACTTTTTGAAATTAAACTATTTAAAGCCGAAATTATTCGGCTTATTTTTAATTATTTTTTTAATCTTTCATTAACTTTTTGAAGCATTTCTTTATATTTTTCCAATTTATCTTTTTCTTCTTGGATTTTCTTCTCAGGAGCTTTATTTATAAATCCTGGATTTGAAAGCATTTTTTCACATCTTGTAACCTCTGCTTCTAATTTAGTTTTTTCATCTTCTAATCTTTTTCGTTCTTCTTCCATATCTACTAAATCTTCAAGTGGAATATATAACTCAATTCCATCTTTAATTACAGATATACTATTTTCAGCTATTCCTTCCCTATTTTTTTGAACTGTAACTTTTTCTCCAAATCCTAATTTTAAAATAAATTCCTTTGCTTCTAAAATTTCTTTTTCATATTTTTCTGTAACAAATAATAATTCTGATTTTTTAGATGGATGTATGTTCATATTTGCTCTGATGTTTCTTATTTCTACAATAATCTGCTTTATTTTTTCTACGATATTATCATTTTCATCATAATCAACTCTTTGTTTTGTCTTTGGCCAAGATGTAATCATTAATTCATCTTCATTATAATTTGCAAGTTCTGAATATATTTCTGATGTCACAAATGGCATGAATGGATGTAATAATTTAAGGCTATCACCAAATACATAGTTTAATACAAAACTTACTTTTACTTTCTCTTGACTGTTTTCACTATATAATCTATTTTTCACCATTTCAATATACCAATCACAGAATTCATTCCAAATAAAACTATAAATATTATCAAGTGCAATACCTAAATCATATTCTTCAATGTTTTTTGTAACTGTTTTTATTAGATTATCTAATTTATTTAATATCCATCTATCTTCAATTCTTAACTCTTCTGACTTATATTTTCCAGTTTCCTTATCTTTTATAGATTTTCCAAATTCTAATATATCTTCTTTTGATGACATATTATTTGTTATAAATTTAGCAGCATTCCATATTTTATTTGCAAAATTTGATGCTTGTTCTAATTTTTCAGGCATATATCTAATATCATTACCCATTGTTGTACCTGATAATAATGAAAATCTTAAACTATCAGCTCCATATTTCTCAATCATTTCTATTGGATCAATTCCATTTCCTAATGATTTAGACATTTTTCTACCTTGACTATCACGAACTATTCCATGTATTACAATATCTTTAAATGGATTTTGATTTGTCAATTCTAAACCTTGTGTCATCATTCTTGATATCCAAAATGTTATAATGTCATATCCTGTAACTAATGTGTTTGTTGGATAAAATGTTTTGTAATCTTCTGCATCTGTATTAGGCCAACCAAGAGTTGAGAATGGCCATAACGCAGAACTAAACCATGTGTCTAATGAATCTTCATCTTGATGTAATTTATTTGATGCACATTTTTCACATTTTTCTGGTATTTCTTTTGCAACATTCATATGTCCACAATTCTGACAATAATAAACTGGAATTCTGTGTCCCCACCATAGTTGTCTTGATATACACCAATCTTGAATATTGTCTAACCAGTTAAAATACATTTTTTCATATCTTTTTGGAACAAATTTTACTTCATTGTTTCTAACACTGTCTGCTGCTCTTTTTGCCAAATCTTTCATACTAATAAACCATTGTTCTGATATTCTAGGTTCAATTGTGTTATGGCATCTATAGCATTTTCCAACATTGTGTGTATAATCTTCTATTTTTACTAAGTTTCCTAATTCTTGTAATTTCTGAACAATTGGTTTTCTTGCCTCTATTGCTCTCATTCCTTTATATTCAGGAACTAAATCTCCCATTATAGAACTATCATCAAATACTTCAATTATTTCTAAATTATGTCTTAATCCTGCTTGATAATCATTTGGATCATGTGCTGGTGTTATTTTAACACATCCTGTTCCAAATTCTTTTTCAACAAATTCATCTGCAATTATTGGAATTTCTTTATTCATTATTGGTAATATACATTTTTTTCCTATTAAATATTTATATCTTTCATCATCAGGATGTACTGCAACTGCTGTATCTCCTAACATTGTTTCAGGCCTTGTTGTAGCAACAATTATATATCTGTTTTCTTCTCCCGCTATTTTATACCTAATGTGCCATAAATGTGAAGATTCATCTTCATATTCTACTTCTGCATCAGATATTGTTGTATGGCATGATGGACACCAATTTATCATCTTTTTGCCTTTATATATTAGCCCTTTGTTGTATAATTTTATAAACTGTTCTAATACAGCTTTGGATAATCCTTCATCTAATGTAAATCTGTTTCTTTCCCAGTCACATGAACATCCAAGTCTTTTTTGCTGATTTTGAATTGTTCCTCCATATTCTTTTGTCCATGCCCATGCTCTTTCTAAGAATTGTTCTCTTGTTATGTCTGCTTTTGCTAGGTTTTCTTCTTTTTTCATTTTTTCAACAACTTTTACTTCTGTTGCAATTGCTGCATGATCTGACCCTGGTAACCATAGTGTATTGTATCCTTGCATTCTTTTTGTTCTTATTAATATGTCTTGTATTGTGTCATCTAATGCATGCCCCATATGTAATTTACCTGTTACATTTGGTGGTGGCATCATTATACAATAGCTTTCTTTTGTCTTGTCCATACTTGGTCTAAAGTATCCTTTTTCCTCCCATTCTTGATATTTTTTTTCTTCAAATTCTTGTGGATTATATTTGTTATTCATTTCTTTCTCTCCTTTCCTTTGTCCAATGGGGACGTTTCTCATTGGACATTATTTTGTGCAATGTCCAATGAGGACGTTTCCTTTTGGAAATTCAAAAAAACTCACTCTTATTTTTCAATAAGGGCGAGCTTGTTTCTCACGGTACCACCTTAGTTATTATCTAATTTTATTTTATAATTTTAAAATTAATTAGGTAACTTCTCATTTAACTTTAACGCAGTTTTACGGATAATCTTAAGTTTATTTTCGGATTATCAACTCTAAAGTTACTTCCATCTATCCTAATTTTAGAAGCTTTCAGCCTTTGACTTCTATTCTCTTTTAATTGGTGCTTAAATGTACTTTTCTTTTTCTTTGTTTTTATTTATATTTTATATGTTTATAATTATATATTCTTTTTTTCGTTTTGTCTAGAGATTTCTAAAAGTTTTTTCTATAATCCCATTTCTTTTTTCATTTTTTCTAATTCTTCATCTACGTTACTAGAAGGGTTATTATATTTATTTTCTAAGTTCTCTAATTCTTCATTATAATCACTATTTAATTCAGCTGTTGAATTTGCTACATCTAGCATATTATCAGCCTTTTGTTCCATTTTTTCAAATGCTCTCATTGAATTACTTGCTGTATTCATTGTACCTGCTACTTTATTTAATTTTTGTTGTGTTTTTGCAACTGCTACTTTTGATTTTACATTTTTTCTTCGTTGTTCTAGTTCTCTAACATCTTCTGTTAATTTGTCGTGCATTTCTCTCATTTTTGTTGCATTTGCTTTTGCTACTTCATATGATTTTTCTAAATCTAATCCATTATTTACAAATTCTTGTTTTTTTCCTAAAAATACTTTTGCATCTTCTTCATTTCCAGCTTTTAACGCTTTTCTAGCAAGTGCATCATATTTTTCTACTTGTTCATCATTTTCATCTAATTCTCTTTTTGTTCTTTTTTCTTCTGCCATAACTCCTGCTGTTTCTTTCTTTACTTCTGCAAGTTGCTCTACAACTTGTCTCATATACTCATCTATCATCTTTTCTGGATTTTCACATTTATCCAATATTGCATTTATGTTTGCTGACATTATATCTTTAAATCTATTTAATATTCCCATTTTTTATCCTCCTATTATGAACGACTATTCTCATAATCTTCATCTTAATTTCTAATTTTTTACCTTATAGTTAGTTTTGCTCAAAAATATTATTCTTCATATTTCTTTTCTAACTCACTTGTATCTATTGTTTCTTTTCCAAATGTTTCAAGTGGTTTTTCTAATATTTTTTCTGTGTATTCTTGTTTTTCTTTTTCTCTTTTATGCTTATTTTTTATCATCTTGTATATAAATATAATTACTATTACAATTACTATAACTACTATTAATATTACTAAAAAATCCCATCCATTTGTTGGTTTACTCATAATTGATTTTGCAGTTTCACTAAATGTATTAGAAATCATTTTTTCTAAACTTAATGATGTATTATAATAGTTCTTTTGAAAGTAGCCCCATAATATACTTATTGCTTCATTATCCATAATTGTATCTGCACTATATCCTGATAAGTATCTAAATTCTCCATCCATTTCTGATTTTGAATCATTCCTACATTGAAAATATGCAAATATAAAATGTCCTTCATCTTTAAATTTTTCTTTATATACTTTTTCTAAGTATTCGTCAGCTTTTGTTACATTAATATTATTTCCATTCCAATATTGTTCTGAATATGGAACAAATAATACATATGGCTGAACTCCTGTCTTTTTATAAAAGTCTTCTAATCCTGAAATTAATGTGTTTTTTGATGATACCCATCCTATATTGTCTTCATACCAGTCTGTTTTAGATACAACTCCACTTAATGCTGTTCTTTCTGTATTATTTTTAGGTACATTTGATGAATTACTAAAGATTCCACTTGAAAATATTATTACAACTAATATAATTACAATTATTGCTCCTACTATGCTTCCAAAACTTCCTGATCCATAATAATGTGATCCACCTCCATAATAGTGACTATGATAATGTGGTCCACCATAAAATCCTCCTCCGTCTTGAACTATATCCTGAATTTCTTGATGATCCAAAGCTTCCTCCTGATGAACGTCCTCCTCCTGAAAATCCTCCTGATGAATGTCCTCCACCAAAGCCTCCGACTACTGTGACCTCCGCCACCTCCGCCACTTCTTCCCATTTGTTTATTCCTCCTTTTATTTTTTTCTGAATAGTGTTTTTAGAAGCAGTCCTGAACCAGCAGCTGCTAATCCTACAATAATTATGTAGTCAAACATTGATGTTGCCATAAAGCTAATTCTTATACTCATAATTATTGTTACAATAATAAATATTACTCCTAATGTTATTATGATTTTTGGTATTACTGATTTAGAATTGTAAACTTGCCATATTATTCCTATTATGAGTGGTACTGTTACTAAACCTGATGAGAGATTAAAACTGCCTATTCTCCATGAGTACCAGCTATTGTGTACTATTACTCTCTTACTTAATAAGAATAGTCCAAGACCTAACATTATTATTCCTAGAAAAAACTGTAACATTTCATTACTTCCTTCTTGTTTTGTGTCTTTTATACTGTCTCTTAGTTCTTTTAATTCTTCTTTTACTGGTTTCTCTTCTTTCCCCATATAACAACTCCTCCCTCTTTTGTTTTTCTATTTCATTATACCAATATCGTTCTTAGAAAACAATTACTTTTTTATTTTTTTACAAATTAATGGTTATTGGATAATAGTTTTTATCAAAATGAGTATTATAGCCTCTCGCAGATCCATTTTTGAGCTATTTCAGCCCCAACTATAGGTGAGATATTAGACGTATCAAGTAATGTTATATTTGGAGTTGTTTTTTTGTAGTTTTGTTTGAACCAATTATTAAATTGAAGTGAACTTTTTATCCAATCTTCATCCTTTACTCCACGCCCATTACACATACGATCTTTTAATACTTCATCATCACACACAACTGCAAGATAATGTACTTCTGTAAAATAAATTCTTTCAGGTTGATTTTCAACTTGCATAGGTGTTCTACAACCACATAAGACAACTGGCTTTCCAATTTGTGAAATATTAGAACAAACTCTTAACCATAAGCGATTGTATTCATTATAATCATCTTTTGGTGTATCATAAATACTGTTCCATAATAAATCCGCTTCCATTACAATATAATCTTTTTCATTAAGAAATAATTCATTACATAATGTTGACTTACCCACACATGAAGCACCTGTTATAATAAAAAGAGGTTGTTTGTTTGTAGGTATCATAAAATTCATCTCCTTCTTTAGCATTTTATATTAAATTCGTTTACAATGTTTTTTATTCCAAATATTTTTTCAAAAACTTTCCTGTATAACTTTGTTCATTTTTGCAAATTTGTTCAGGTGTTCCGTACTGCAATAACTTCTCCTCCACCATCTCCACCTTCTAGTCCTAAATCTATAATATGATCACAAGTTTTTATTAAATCTAAATTATGCTCAATAACTATAATAGTATTTCCTGTATCAACTAGTCTATGCAAAATGTCAACTAATCTGTGAACATCTGCAATATGAAGTCCTGTTGTTGGTTCATCTAGAATATATAAAGTTTTTCCTGTTGCTTTTTTTGATAATTCTGTTGCTAGTTTAACTCTTTGTGCTTCTCCTCCTGATAACGTAGTCGATGGTTGTCCTAATTTTATATATCCTAGTCCCACATCATTTAAAGTTTGTATTTTTTGTTTTATTTTTGGTATTTTATCAAAAAATTCTAAAGCTTCTTCTACTGTCATATCTAAAACATCTGCTATTGTTTTTCCTTTATATTTTACTTCTAGTGTTTCTCTATTATATCTTTTTCCTTTGCATACTTCACAAGGCACATAAACATCCGGTAAAAAGTGCATTTCTATTTTATGTACACCATCACCATTACAACTTTCACATCTTCCACCTGCAACATTAAAACTAAATCTCCCTTTATCAAATCCACGCATTTTTGCTTCATTTGTTCCTGCAAATATGTCTCTAATTAAATCAAATACTCCTGTGTATGTTGCTGGGTTTGAACGTGGTGTTCTTCCTATTGGTGATTGATCTATATTAATTATTTTATCTATATTTTCTAATCCTTTGACTTCTTTACATTTTCCTGCTTTTTCTGTGGCTCCATTTAGTTCTTTTGCTAAAGTTTTATATAATACTTCATTTACAAGTGTTGATTTACCTGAACCTGATACACCTGTAACACAGGTAAACACTCCAAGTGGAAATTTAACACTTATATTTTTTAAGTTGTTTTCTGTTGCATTTTTTATTTCTATTACTTTTGTTTTTGTATGTTTTCTTCTTGTTTTAGGTACTTCAATTTTCTTTCTACCACTTAAATATTGACCTGTAACTGAGTCTTTTACATTTTTGATTTCCTCTGCTGTTCCTTGTGCCATAACATTCCCACCATGTACTCCTGCTCCTGGGCCGTATATCTATTATTTGGTCTGCTGCATACATTGTGTCTTCATCATGTTCTACAACTAAAAGTGTATTTCCTAAATCTCTTAATTTTTTAAGTGTTGCTATTAATCTATCATTATCTCTTTGATGTAATCCTATACTTGGTTCATCTAAAATATACATTACTCCTGTAAGTCCTGAACCTATTTGTGTTGCTAAACGTATTCTTTGTGCTTCTCCTCCAGATAATGTTCCTGCTCCTCTTGATAATGTTAAATATTCAAGTCCTACATCTATTAAAAATTGAAGTCTTATGTTTATTTCTTTTAAGATCATATCTGCAATCATTATTTCTTTTTTTGTCAGTGTTAAATTATTTAAAAATTCTTTCATTGTTTTTATTGACATTTCTGTAATTTCGTTAATATTTTTATCCCCAATTTTTACACATAATATTTCTTTTTTTAGTCTTGCTCCATTACATGTATTGCAGTGTAAATTTGTCATATACATTTCGTAAAAACTTCTCATTCCTTGTGATTTTGTTTCACTATGACGTCTATCTAATGTTGGTAAAACTCCTTCAAAGGGAGCTGTAAACTTTCTAACTCCTGCTGGAGAAGCATACTCAAAATCTATTTTTTCTTCACCAGTTCCATATAATATCTTTTCTAAAAACCATGGTGGCAAATCTTTTATTTTTTTATTTTTAATTTCAACTCCATAATGTTTACCAATACTTTCGAAGTACATTTTTGCCATTGTATCTCCCTTTTTCATAGTACTTGAACCAAAGGCTTTCACTCCATCATATAATGTTTTATTTTTATCAGGAATTATTAAATCTTCGTCCATTTTCATTAAATATCCTATACCCATACAATCTGGACATGCTCCATATGGATTATTAAATGAAAACATTCTAGGTGTTAGTTCAGGAAAACTAAATCCACAATCAGGACATGCGTAATTTGAACTGTATAATACCATTTTCTCTTCTTTTTTATCTTTATCTATAATATTTACTAATACTAAATTTTCTGCATGTTTTAATGCTGTTTCAACAGATTCAGCAAGCCTACTTCTTATGTCTTCTTTTACTACTAATCTATCTACAATTAATTCAATCTCGTGCTTTTTGTTTTTGTCTAATTTTATTTCATCAGATAATTCGTAAACTTCTCCATCTATTCTTGCTCTTACAAATCCGTCTTTTTGATATCCTTCTAATTGTTTTACAAATTCTCCTTTTCTTCCTCTTACAACTGGTGCTAATATTTGTATTTTTGTTCCTTCTTCTAGTTCCATAATGTTATCAATTATTTGATCTATAGTTTGTTTTTCAATTTTTTTACCACAATTTGGACAATATGGTGTTCCTATGTTTGCATACAATAAACGTACATAATCATATATTTCTGTAACTGTTCCTACTGTTGAACGTGGATTTTTTGATGTTGTTTTTTGATCTATTGATATTGCAGGTGATAATCCTTCTATTAACTCAACATCTGGTTTTTCCATTATCCCTAAAAATTGCCTTGCATATGCAGATAAGCTTTCTACATATCTCCTTTGTCCTTCTGCATATAGTGTATCAAATGCTAGGGATGATTTTCCTGATCCTGACAATCCTGTTACTACTACCATTTTATCTCTTGGTATTTCTAAATTTATATTTTTTAGGTTATGTTCTTTTGCTCCTTTTATTATTATTTTATCATTCATTTCTTTCACTCCTGTTAAATGTCCAAATGGGACGTTTCTTTTTAGATATTATACTATATTTATTTCAAAAAAACAAGAGTTTGGTAATTTTTTAATTTTTATTTTTCAAACTATATTATAGAAAAAAGATATATATTATAAAGCAAGTTTGACATTGAGTCGTTATTCACTTTAAGTCATTATAGTGTGTATCTAAGGTTTGATTTTTTAATATCTTAAATACCTTGGAAAACAGAGCTGAATAATATATATCTTTTTTCTATATAATATATTTTTTGCAAAATGCCGAAAATTAAATTTGATAATTTGAGTTTCGGTTTTTTTATGGCTACAAATTATCCTTTACAACAAAAATATAAGCCAGCTGTAATAAGCAAAGCTTTAACAACTGACTTAAGAATATTATTTACTATAATTTTGAATTTTTTTCATAAATATAATTCTATCAATTAAATCTAAAACAGAATAAATAATTGTTATTATTCCTACTGTTGTATATAAAATTTCTGCATTTATAAGTAATACCATACCAGCTATAATCATTAACATTGAAAATATTAAAGTCATTGTCCAATAAGGTGATTTTACTTCTTTCCATATTAATGTTGTTTGAAAATCCATTATTCCTGTAGCTATTATCCATAATCCTAATATAATTCTAAATAACGATAATATAGCCTCTGAGCAAAACATTACTATTACTCCAAATACCACAGCTATTAACGCAATAGTTAATAAATAATCTTCTTTGGATTCTGAAGTATAATATTCTACTAATTTTAATATTCCTATTGCAATAAATAAAATTCCCAATAATGTAGATATTGTTGCAATTGCTGCATTCGGTTTAACAACCAAAAGTATTCCTAAAAATACAAATACTATAGAAATTACAATATCTGTCCAATTTGATCTTTTTAAAAATTTTTCAAACATTATTTTTCCACTCCTTCTTTTGTTTATTTATGGATATATAATATCACAATATTACAAAATTGTATAGAATTTTTTTATTTTTTGTAACATTTTGTATTA
This sequence comes from uncultured Clostridium sp., assembly GCA_947646915.1. Classification (GTDB taxonomy): domain Bacteria; phylum Bacillota; class Clostridia; order TANB77; family CAG-508; genus CAG-269. The sequence goes on from CANSII010000010.1 coordinate 48,272, forward strand.
TAGATGATTAAAACTTATTTGATTTTTTGATAGTATAGTATGCTACACATGCTATACTATCAAAAAATAGCACTTTTAATGTGCTATCCTAATCTTATGCATTTTCAGTTTCTTTTTTTGTAATAACTTGTTTTCCATTATAATATCCACAATTTCCACAAACTCTATGAGGCATTATAGGTTCATTACAATTTGGACATGTAGAAAGCTTAGGTTGTTCTTTTTTCCATGTTGATCTTTTTGAATGTGTTCTTGCTTTTGACCATCTTCTTTTTGGTTGTGCCATTTTTATTCCCCCCTTTGTTATAAGATATATTTTTTTATATCTATTTAAAATTTCTTTATTTTTTGTACTTTAAAATTATACAAGTATTTTTTTGTTTTGTCAACTTTTTAAGCTTTTTAAGTTTCGTTTTTTTATTTTATGAATTAATTATAGAAAAAATTATATATTTTAATGCGAAATATATATCTTTTTTATAAATAATACAGTCTTACAAAAGACTGGAAAATAAAATAAAAAAGTAGTTTACATATGACTTTATCAAATGAAACAATTTTTGTTTAAACGCATATATTATTATAAATTTATTTTAAACTTATATTTATAAATTGGAGGTTTTTATGTGTGGTTTTGTTGGTTTTGCAGATTTTAAAAATGATGTTTCTAGCATGAAAAATATTTTAATCAATATGAATTCTACATTATCTAGAAGAGGACCTGATGAAGATGGATATTACATAGATAAAAATGTTGCTTTAGCTCATAAAAGATTAATAGTTATAGATCCTAATGGTGGAAAACAACCAATGATTGAAAAGTGCTCTTATGGCGATTATGTTATTGTATATAATGGACAAATATATAATACAAAAGAGCTTAAAAATGAGTTAATAAAAAATAACTTCTCAATTAATAGTCATTCTGATACAGAAATTCTATTAAAGTCCTATATTCATTATGGTTCTAATGTTGTTAACCATTTAAATGGTATTTTTGCTTTTGCAGTTTGGAATACAAAGAAAAAAGAATTATTCTTAGCTAGAGATCATTTTGGAGTAAAGCCTTTATTTTATACTATTAAAAATGGATGCTTAATTTTTGCTTCTGAAATTAAAGCTTTATTTGAATATCCTAGTGTAGAAAAAATTATTGATAGTCAAGGTATAAGTGAGCTATTTGGTATTGGTCCAGCACATACTCCTGGATATACTATTTTTAAAGATATATTTGAAATTAAGCCTGCTCATTGTGCTATTTTTAATGAAAGTGGTTTTCATATTAATAGGTACTGGAAATTAAAGTCAGAAAAACATACTGATAGTTTTGATACCACTTGTGATAAAGTCAAATCTTTGCTAAAAGATAGTATAACAAGTCAACTTGTTTCTGATATGCCTTTATGTACTTTTCTTTCTGGAGGTTTAGATTCTAGTATTATTACAAAATTTGCAGCTGATCATTATAAAGAACAGGATTTGCCTCCTCTTGATACTTATTCTATAGATTATGTAGATAATGATAAAAATTTTGTAAAAAGCGATTTTCAGCCTAATTCAGATAATTATTATATAAATCTAATGAATGAGAACTTGCATACTAATCATCATCAAATTGTAATTGATACTCCTGAACTGGCTAAATACTTAGAGGATGCCATGATTGCTCGAGATATGCCTGGTATGGCTGACATTGACTCTTCTCTACTTCTGTTTTGTAAAAATGTAAAAAATGAAATGACTGTTTCTTTGACAGGTGAATGTGCTGATGAAATTTTCGGTGGCTATCCTTGGTTTTTCCGTGCTGATAGCTTAAATAGTGGTACTTTTCCTTGGTCTATTGCAATTGATGAAAGGCAAAAACTTTTAAATCCTTCTATAGGTTCTATGGTTAATTTGAAAAGTTATATTGATTATAGGTATAATGAGAGCTTATCAGAAGTTGAAATATTAGATTGCGATACAAAAGAAACTGCTGAAAAAAGAAAAATTTCCCATCTAACTTTAAACTGGTTTATGCAAACTCTTTTAGATCGTTCTGATAGAATGTCTATGTATAATGGCTTTGAGCTTCGTGTTCCTTTTTGTGATTACAAATTAGCTGAATATGTATGGAACATTCCTTGGGAAATTAAAGCTTTAAATGGTCGCGAAAAAGGTCTCCTTCGATATATTTGTAAAGATTTCTTACCTTCTGAAATTGTTGATAGGAAAAAGTCTCCTTATCCAAAAACTCATAATCCGACTTATTTGGCTAAGGTTAAAGGTTTGCTTTCTGATATTATGAAGGATAAAAATGCTCCTATTAATATTATTCTTAATAAAGATTATATTTTGGATATTTTGAATACTGATGGTTCTGCTTTTTCTAGACCTTGGTTTGGTCAATTGATGACACGGACCTCAGCTCATGGCCTATCTTTGCCAAGTGAATATGTGGCTTGAGAGGTATCAGCCTAAAATTGAAATATAATTTTAGAGGCTACACTGTAGCCTCTAGTTCTTTTACATCTTCCAAAATGCTTGTTGCATACTTAGGAATTTCTGAAAATCTCTTTTCAACATTATTATTAAACAATGGAAAAGGATTCCTATATATTCATAATACTTCACGCCATACCATTATCAAAATTAGAAATGCCATACCTGTAAAAATGGCACAGACTGTTATTGTTATTACTAATGAAGACATAAAAGTTCCATCCCTTCTCATTACGCAATTAGTATTTATGCGAACCGACCATGTATTAGCATCGGAGAACTTTCCACGTGTACTATTTACTGACACTCTACAACTCGGTCCTCAAGTTTCCATATTTTTACCATCCATATATAGAAAATGGTTCATCATTTAGATAATTTTCTATTCCCTTTCTGACATATGGAATTACATTAATGGGTAATTCATTCAATTTATAAAATTTTAATTCATCACACTTGTCTTTTTCCATAATGTCAATCTTACCATCATATTTTTTACAAGTAAGAAAATAATCTATACTTTCCCTATTAGGTGTTTTTCTATGCATAACATGAACAATTTCTAAATCTTCTTCCTTTATTTTTATTCCTGCTTCTTCTAGTGCTTCTCTTTGCATTGCTTTTATTACACTTTCATTGCCATCTATATGACCTGCTACAACACTATAATTTCCGTCCTCATATCCTGTGTTATATCTTCTTTGTAATAATATTTTTCCATCTTCTATTAATATTAAATGTACTGCTGTTACTAATTTAAATCTTTCCATTTCTTCCTCCTTGATATTTTTATTTATTTCTTTTTGGCAATTTATTATTATTTGCCATTCTTTTATTTTCTGATTTTACTCTTCTTTCTAATTTTTTCAAATCCTCTGCTGGTTTTAAATTTTCTGGCTTTATTCCTCTTTTATTTAGCATTTTTCTTACACTTAAGTTATTATCTATGTGTTCATCTGTTATACTTTCTTCTCCATAAATATCTTTTTCAGTTACATTGTAATTTGTCATTTCAGTTGCTAAATTTTTTGCTGCTATTGTAAGTGTTGGTAAAAAATCTGCAAGTGGTCTATTTTCTTTTACACCATATTTTGCTTTCATTTGCATAGTATTTAATCCACCAAATAAAGCTGAGTCTCCTTTTGAACGAATTCTTGCAAATCCTAAATCATCTACTCCTCTTTCATAGATATTTTTAGATAATTGTTTTTCTGACTCTTTTAATTTTTCTCTTGCTTCTAATCGATTCATTAATTTTATTCTATCTTCTATTATTTCTTGCTTTCTAGTTTGTACTGCAAAATAAGTTTGTGCAAATGCTATTTCTTCTTTTTTAGAATCTCCATTTTGAGCAATTAAATAACAAGCATATCTTGTAAGCATATAATCTTCTACTTGTCTTTTAGCGCCTTTTCCTATATATATCATTTTGCTGACTTTAGCAAAATGATCAAATTCACTAATTCCAGAGTTTTTACAAGATTCTATTGCTTTATTAATTACTTCTAAAAAGTTTCTCCATTGCATATAACCTAATTGAATTTGCAAATCTCTAGCATACCAAAATTCTATATTTTCTTTTTCTTCTATATTAATAATAGAATCAAATTTTTCTTTTAGCTCTATTAGTTTTGTTTTTTGAAATTCCATGACTATCGCTTCCATATAAATACTCATAATAGCATATTTAAGATTATCTTTTAGTTCGTTTATTGGTATATTTATTTTTCTAATTTATATGATACTATTGTGATATTATTTTAAAATATTTGTTTTGCAATGTCAAGTAATATTATTAATCTTTCATATTATGAAAATTGCAATATTAATTGCACGCTTTTTTCTTAAAAATTAAAAATCTTTAA
>CANSII010000011.1 GCA_947646915.1 uncultured Clostridium sp.
TATAATGGGTTATTTCTATTTGAAATATAATACACAATATATTTATTTTGTAAAAATTCCAATTCACCTATATATTTTCTACCAAAATCTGTATAAATGTTATTTTCCTTTAGCTCCCAACTAGGTATAAAATTTATATCATCTTCAAATCCAAGCATTGCAATTTTTGCAACATCTTTTATTCTATCTTTGTAATCTTTATTTCTACAAAGATTACAACTTTCATAAACAAAATCTTGTAATAATCTTCTTCCCTCTATATCAATTTTTATATAATATGTATTTTCTCTTTTTACATACCCTGCCTTTTCTAATACTTTTAATCTTTTTCTATAATAATCTTTAGATTTATAAATCTTTTTACAATCAACTGATTTTATTTGCTTATATCTACCTATAAAACATATAAGCTCTATATCTCTTGAACTTAATCTTATTTTCATAATCTCAAACCTCCATTTCTTAATTAAACTAATATACATTATCTTTTTTCTTTTGAACCCCTTACCTGTATGTACACCCTAAACTCCATACAATGTTTTTCTTTTGTTTTTAGATTTGTTAATCTTTTGCATACTTTTATTTTGTCCGCCTTTTTGCTAATAAAATTAGCCTAAATCGGACATATTTTTACTATAAAAAAACCTGAATTTTATGTCCGTTTCTTTATCTATTTTGTTCATTTATTTGTACCTGTAAATCTATTAGCTTTTATATTCAAAACTTTTTTAGAATAAAAAAAACGAATTATCAGAATTTCTAAGTGATGGCAATCACAAAGAAATTCTAGAAATTCGCATATTTATCTTCTACGGAAATTTATCATACTATGATAAATTTCCTAGAATATAAAAATAAAGTGCTATTGACTTGCACTCTATTTCCTGTAATCGGCATATTAAATTTTTTATTTTTGCTATGTCAATGGACATATTCCCTACCTACCAGTTAGGCTATTATTTTTCACTATTTTTATAAAATTGGTCGTTTTTTAAAGTTTTTTATAAAATTCTATATTTTTATTGTTTTTGTCAAACTCTCTCATATCAACACTTACAAGTTTTCTATTTCAGATGTTCCTATCTTATACTCAATATCTTCCATAAATTGTATTTCTTTATTTTCTTATATTTTATTATATCGTATTTCATTTTGCAATACCTATAAAATAAACCTTCTAAACGAATTAGTTTATCTTAACAACTTTTATTTTATTTTTGTATATTTTATTACAACTTGTATATGGTTGACAAATCGTTGACATTGTCAACGATTCTCTTCCCAATTAAAGCCTTTTGTTGCTCCTTTATTATAAATTTTTAGTACAAATTTTTTTAACAATGTTAGTAAGATTCTTTCTTCAAAACTTAATTCTTTTTTTAGTTCATCTAAAATTAATAATTCAGAGTCTTTTACTTTATTGTATGTCATTTTCCTGCCTCCTCATATATTTTAGAGAAACCTCTTGTAATATGCTAACATCTTTTCATCTATAAAATAACTACTTTAGGAAACAGCTATTAATCTAAATCTTCTATTAACTTATTTATATATTCTTCTGCTTTATCTATTTTTTTGCTTTCTATTTCTAATTCTTTTTGTTCTATATATTCTAATATATTATCATTATCATTTTTTACTAAGTTTTTTATATGTTCTAAAACCTCTAAAAATTCTTTTCTCATTTCTTCCATATAACCACCAAAATAATTATATACCTTTTTGGCTACTTTGTAAAATACTTATTTTTTGGTTAAGTCCACCAAATTGTAGTTATCTTTTAATGAAGTTAAAATTTATTATGGTTTCTTTTAGAATATCTATAGCAGAAAGTGAGGTATAAAATGGTATATTTAAGAGTAAATGAATTATTAAAAGAACAGAACAAAAGTAAATATTGGCTAGTAAAAAATATGGAACGGAGGTTATCAAGCACTTAGTCATCTTATTAATAATGAAACTATAAGTATTCATTTTGCAACTTTAGATAAACTTTGTGAATTATTTGGATGTGAGCCAGGAGATATTATCGTAAGAAAATAAAATAGAAAGAAGGTAAACAAATGAGCAAGCTTCTACGTCAATATGAAGATTTAAAAAAACAAAATCCAAATGTTATATATTTATTTAGAGTAGGAATATTTTACAATATACTAAATAATGATGCCAAAATATTGCATGAAAAAATAGGTTTGAAAATTACTGATTTAGGACCTAATATTTTTAAATGTGGCTTTCCAATTTCCCAAATTAATAAATATGTTTCACTTTTTGATAAAATGGATTTAAAGTACAAAATTATTGATAATTTGCCTAATCAAAATACGAATGATTACATAAATAATATAGAATTAAAAAAGATAGTTAAAAGCATTCTTGAAATTGATTTTAACCAAACTACTTTTCAACAGGCTTTTAACAAGTTACTAGATATTCAACAGAAACTAAAAAATATTTATAAGTAGAGGAATTATCCCCTACTTATTTTATAATGATTATCTTAACATTTGATTTATTAATCCTTGAATTGCACTAGGATCGTAACCAGCATTTCTTAATTTTTGTTTTCTTGTTTCTCCTGTTCCCCATCCGTCAAAATTTGGTTTTGTTACTATATCCTTTGCAATTTCTTCGTTTGATTTTCTATTTGAAGTAGGAGTTACATTATTTGCACCATATCCTACTAAGTCTTTTGTATATACCCATGAATACAATTCTTTTAATAACACTTTTCCGTTACCAACTTGCATTATAGTATAATTTCTGTTTCTATAACATTCTGGTATTTTTTGTCCTGTAGCATAATTAGTAGCATTTGATGATAATGTTACTGTACTTCCTACTGATATATTAGGTGCTGTATTTACATTATTGTTATTTGCTTGTGAACTTCCACTACTTACAATACAAGAATCATTTACCCATCCAACGTTTCCATTATTAATTAGATATGGATTTTTTGCTCCTGGTATTATCCTTGTAATCATACCACTTTTAACTGCAGGACTTAATCTTTTTGTAGATGATGAAGAAGTATAAACACCATTAATTGCAACTGTATCGCCTACATTTCTACCAGTATTGTTATTATTTTCATTTACAACTATATTAGGTGTTCCTTGTGCTGTTTCTCCTGTAAGTTCTCTATATTCTTCTCTAATCATATTGTAAAATCTCTCAAGCCCATTATCTAAAGTCCTATGAGGACAATATTTACCACTTCTGTTTTGATGAGTTCCTACTGTATGTCTAGTGTCTGTTATATTATCTAAATTCCAGCCGTATTGTTTCATTAAATAAGCAATTCTTTCTGCTGCGTTTCTTTCTGCTTTTTCAAATCTTTCTCCACCAGACTTAGAATAACAGATTTCAATTCCTATTGTTTTCATATTTCCAAATCCGTGTCCATCTCCTGCATGCCACGCATTACGATTATGTTCTATTCCTTGAACACATCTGTAATCATCTATGGCCTCATGAAAAGATACTTGATTATTGTTTCTAATCATATATGACACTTCTGACATAGCTGAGGCATCATTCGCTGTATTATGAATTGTTATTCCTTCTGGTTTCATTGGATAAGGGCATTTTATACCAAATTTGCTCGAAGGCATATTTACTTTTGTTACTAACATTATTCAACACCTCCATTGTAATATTCGTCTGTTTCTTTTACTTCGCCTATTCCATCTTCTTTTTCATTTATTTCTGCAAATGTATTTTCTTGCATATTTAATTCTGCTAATTCTTCGTTGTATTCAACTGTTTCCTCTTCCATAAACAAATCCTCCTATAATAAAAATAATACTGGAAGAATTTTGTTTTTTCTTCCAGTATCTTGCTTTTACAAGAATTATTTTCTTGTATTAAATTATTGATTTTTTGCATCATATAATACAGTAGCTGTTCCAACTCCACCTAATGCTGTAACTACAGCTTGTATTACTCCGTTTGCATCCAAACCTTCAACATGAATAACACATCCAATTACTGTTGCTATAACTCCTATTGCTATATTTTGAATTGGTATAGGTAGTGTTTCGTTCCATCTAAAGTATTTTGATACTTTCCCTAAAACGTATGTAAATAGTGTTGTTACAATGTAAACTATTAATTGTACTGTCATTATTTGTTCCCTCCTTTCATTAATTTTTCCCAACTGTCATGAATATACGTATTTAAGTGCAAATCATTTATATAATGGTCGTAGACTTCTGTTGCCCTTTGTATTTGAATATCACTTTTAGGTATTCCATTTCTTATATCTTCTAAAAATTCTGTTAAGTAATTTTTGCATTGATTCTTATCTAGTTTATCAATTCGTTTATCAATTACATTAAGTTTATTATTAATTGGCTTTAATGCCTCTGCAAACTTTTTATCTACTGCATTATCAACAGGCTTTTTAACTTTACTAATAAAACTTGCTATTGCTATCAATGCATTTAGAAAAGTTGCTATTGAAATAACAATTACTGATATATACTCCACTTGTTTTCCTCCTCTCTTGTAAATCTTCCATATTAAACACAAAAAAATAACGCCTTAGAGCGTTTTATTTTCATATTATATATATTTTATCATTAGATTTATTTAAGGCTTAGAAACTGAATTATAATCTTCTCCTGTTATTTCTTTGTATTCCTCTTCTGTTATCCATTTACCAACAGCATTATATACCCTAGTTTTATTCCACATCCCATTATCATAATATTTTTTTACTTTTTCAAAATTTTTACTCATATTTAAGCCTCCTCTAAATCAATATCAGTCATCATTGCTAAATACTCTATGTCACTTTGCATTTTTATTTCTTTTAATTCATCTGCAGATAATTCCCTTAAGATAAAATAATATCCATCTTCATAGTGAACTATTTGCACTAATTCTATATGTTCATATTCTTGTGTTATTGTTTGTCCATCTTCTGCAGTTTCCTTAATTATAACTTTTGACAACTTTCCTTTGAAATCATTTTCTGTAATTTTTGTACTAGATATATAATTATTTCCACTTAATCTAAGGTCTTTAAGTTTTGTTCCATCAGAAAGCGTAATTTCCCACGATTTTTCCATTTTACTTTCCTCCTAAATAAATCATAATATAATTGAGACATATTTTCTATTTGCTTCATTGACATATTTTTATAATTTGCTGTCATCCAACTTTTAAATATGTTCTCAATTTCTTCATATTTTAGTCTATTATTATTAAGTAATCTTTTATAGGCTTTTAGTTTTCTTCTTTCTCTAGTAATTGCTTTTGGATGTATTTTTCTAACTACTCGACCTGTTTCCGTTAATTTATATTGTAATTGTAAAACTCTAAATGGTTGAGATAATTTGCATAGATGTGTTTTTTTAGGATTAATTATTAATCCTAAATTATCTGCGATTTCTTTTATTTCTTTTAATAATTGTTTTAAAAAGTCTTTGTCTCTATGAATTATATACATATCATCTGTATATCTTCCATAATATTTAACGCCTTTTACAATTTTAATATAGTTATCAATTTTGGTTGGATAAGAAATACCTATATTTTGAGAAGGCTGACTTCCTATATCCACTCCTCTTCCATTTTTATTATCTACATTAAATACATCAAATAAATTTTTTAAAATCCATAATGTAATTTGTGCTTCTCCTGGATTTACATTTTTTAAAAATGATTCTAAACTTTTTAAACATAAATTATGAGGGATGCTTGCATAATATCTGCTAAAATCTATCAGCAATATATATCCCTCATTACTTTTATGTTCTCTATAATATTGATGTAAGTGTATTTCTAATCTTTTTCTATGAAATGCTACACCTTTTCCTGTTTGACTAGCACTATTATCATATATAAGGTAAGGAGTAATTGCTGGATTTAAAATATTATCACATAATAGATGGTTTACGGTTTTGTCTATCATTTCATTCGTTGTAATATTCCTTATTTTTCCTCTTTCTTTTATTGTAAATTTTGTACCTTCTGTTGGCCTGTATCTCTTTTCTATCATTGCTTTTTGCAACTCTGCAGTTTCTACTAAATGGTTAATTTCAAAAAGTTGTGATTTGTATTTAAAAGGTGCTGCTTTTATTGCTTTTGTCCCAGCATCATATATTTTATTAGCATCAAAAAAAATATTCATAAAATCACTTGTATAGCATTACTAGTCGTAACTAAATGCATAATGATTAGCATTTATCAGCCTTCGCATTGCTGAAGGGATAATCTTTCCTTTCCTTTCCCATAGCCTTACTTATGGAATCATAGCCCATTTAAAATTGCAAGGGTGTGAAATCAGGACGAACGCCGTTCACGTTCGAAGCGTTGTTGTAGTTGGCATTGCCATTGCTGTTGACATTAGCGAAGTTAGAAGAAGAAACCACATATAAAGATTACCCACTATTTTATATTTTTAAGAAATCTGTTATCAGATTGTCGAAGAGCCTTTATCATATTAAATTCTTTTTGTATTTCCAATACTAGATTTGTATATTTATTAAGATCTGCATATAAGCACTCCCCAATATATTGTAATTCATCTTGCAAAGCGTTACAACAAGACATCGCTCTATCCATTTCCAATCTTCGTTCTTCAAATTCTGCCATATAACTAGGGAATATTGTATTTGCAATTCTTAAATGTTGACTTATTCCACAAGCAAGTTCTATTACTCTATTTGTTGAGCTTCTTATTTGTTGTTTGAAATAATCGTATGTTCTTTCTTTTAATCTATTTTGCTCATCTTGAGGAAACAATTTTATTTTTTCAGCAATAATGCTTTCTATTTTAGATTCACTTATATAAAAATTGTTTTCTGCTAATTTTGTTACTGCCCTTCTTATGGAATATGCACTATGTATTGTTTCTAACTTTGATTCTTTTCTTTGACTCTTTTTTATCTCTGACATTGCTAATAATACTATTTTTACTCCTTCTCTATTTATCGCCAAAATTATACCACTTTGCTTTTGTTTTTTTAACTCTATTGTGCAATCACTATATTATATGACAGGGCATAAAGCCCTGTCGATACCTGATTATTTGATTAGGAAAGCAGGACGAACGCCGTACACGTTCGAAGCGCCGTAGTAGTTGGCACGGCCATTGCTGCTGACATAAGCGAAGGTAGAAGAAGAAACCACATCTCTTAGCCAGTACCAATATCTTTCTCCAGCATCATTTCTTGCTACTGTTAAATCGTGTCTATGTCTGAATAATGATAATTGTTGCTTATCAATAGTATATAAATTTGGAACTGCTGTATTAGATGTACCAATAGTTGTATGAGGTGTAAATATATAGGAACCATATACCATAGGTTCATTCATTAATTCTATTTCTGAGTCATACCAAGTTCCACCACTTGAATAACCATTTGTAACAGCATTTTGTAAATGATTTCTATGTTTTAAAATGTGATTTGCTCCAAAATCAGTTTTAATTACATTTTTAAATGGCGTTAAGTATGTTGTGTACATCTTACTTCCAACATAAGCTCCTGTTGTAATATTTGTATCATTCATTTGTGCAGTACCCATTATTCTTTCAGGTATCATTAAAACGTGAGGTGTTGTGCATTCAGTATCTCCCATATGCAATCTATAATTTAGATCTGCAACTAAATACTTTCTTCCACTTGTTTGTCCTATGATATAATCTCCAACAAATATGTCGTCGAAAGTTCCTGCTGCAATTTGTTGTGATAAAGTTCCATCATAAAATTTGCTTGTTATGTCTTTTCCTCTATAAATTGCATTATGTGCTGCTGCATTTGGAGCAACAACTATTGATTTCACTTCACTTAATTGTGTTTCAAAGTTCTCTGTTACTTCAGCCGCTTTAATGTTTAATTCTCTTTCTGTTACTAATATTTGTGTTGGATCTAATATTATATTTATATTTTCTGTATTATCTATTACAATCGTTATATCTATATTTTTTTCAATTAATTCTGTAGATGAGTTTGTTATATATTCTGCTGTATTACCTGCATTTGTATAAGCATATAAAACCTTTTCTTTTGTATCTGGATCTATTGCATATAGACCAATTTCTCTAAAATAAAAAGAATTTGGTGCATCTATATTCTTAAATAAAAAAGAAATTTGTGCTTGGTTTTCTGCTGTAATTACAATATTATTTATGTCGCATTGCAATACTTTTGTTACTAAGGATGTTCTATCTCTTGGATCTTCAGTTAAAGTTCCACTTCCTATTTCGGCATGGTCAAATTCCACTTTTTTGCCCTCTAATGTCTTTGCTGCTAAAATGGATCCTTTTCTTGTTATATAAACTTTTTCAAAACTCATTTATCTTTCACACTCCTTTATATCTAAATATTCTTGTACTTGCATATTTCCTGCAAATTTTTGATTCAGTTTTGCTTTTTCAATGTATGTTTCTTTATCTACTATTGTCTTTAAGAACATATATGTTTTTTGTACTAATATTGCACCATACCAACAATTTTCACTTGCTTTTAGTCTATAATCTAATTTAATGTTTGCTGGCATCTTTTTTACTAAATCTTTTTTTAGTATTTCTGCTAATTCGCTATAATTTAATAATATTTCTATTTTCATATTATAATTGGCATAATCTATTGCTACTTTGTAATTTTCTTTTCCTAATACTGTATCTAATGTATTCACTAACCATTTATAAGAATATGGAACTTTATCATTTATTTTTAATAATATCTTTAATCTTCTTGCCTCTAATAAGTCTGATTCTGCATTTATTTGATATATCTTTTCGTATCTATCTAAACCGTAGCCCTCTGCTGTTTTTACTATAATTTCGCTAAAAATTTTTTCTATTGCAACTTTTAATTGTTCTATTTCTATGTCTTCTGCAGAAAAAAGTTCTTTAAATTCTTTTATGTCTTGCATAAAGTTAGGCAAATATTCTATTAATTTCATAAAATACTAACCTCCCCTATAACTGGTATCTTTTCGCCTTCTATTTCTATGTTAGAGGTATTTTCATTTATTAATGTTTGTGATATATCTAAAACACCTTCTGTATTCAATATTATATTTTCTACTTGTGATGTTCTTACTATTACTGTTTCTGTTGTTTCCCATTTTTCCCTTAATTCTACAAAATATCTTTTTAATGCCTCTATTATTTTTGGTTTTACAGTTATTTCACTTTCTCCCTCAGTATATTGTATTTGTGAACTAATATTTATTAAAAATTCTTCTGGTGTAGTAACAGTAACTTTATGTCCTATTGGTGCTAAACCTAAACCAGATGGCTCTTTGTTAGGGCATATCTCTTGTTGCACTTTATCTATTAATACAGAGGATGCCTTATTATAATCACTATCAAGAATAATTAATTTTACAGTTCCTCCACCATTCCAACATGCTATTACTTTTACTGCTCCAACTCCTTCTAGTTCTTTTGTTTTTTTCTTATAGTCTGCAATGTTTCCTCCAAAGGCTTTTTCATTTATTTGTTCGTAATATCTTGCCTTTAAAGCCTCATCACTTTCTTCATCTTCTCCTGGAATAAGAATATCCGTAATTTGTGCCATTCCTAAATTCTTTATATTATATTCTATTGGTAGCAACACTCCTAAAGGGTTATTTCCAATTTTTCCTGGGGTATTACATTCTAGTTTGTATTCGCCTGTAGAAAGTTGCTCTATTACTGTATAATATAATTCGTCAATTCCAAAAACAGCCCCTATATCCACATTCATTTTGTTTTGCTCTTCATCATAAAATACACCTTTTCTAATTGCTTTTGTTGCTTTTCCTCTCTCTAATCCTATTTGTTCAACTAATCTATCAAGATATTCTCCGACAGAAGTATCTGGAAATACTAAGTCAATTATTCCATCTATAACAATGTAGGCTTGTGCTAGTTCTGCTGCCATTGGAGATAAAGCATCATAGATAACAGAGCCTTCCCTTTTGTCTACATCATCACTAACCCTCTCTAATGCCCTGTTCATAATCTTATCAAAAGTATTTTCTTCACTATACATTTATATTCACCCCCATTGTTACATTTCCATATTTACTAACTACTATAAAAGAAACATCTATACTATCATTTTGTTTTTTATTTACTTTTACATTTTCGATTCTTTCAATTCTGTCATCTTGCAATAGTGCCTCTTCTATTCTTCTTTGCAAATCTCCCAAAATAAAATCATAGTCTTTGCCGATTAAATTTTCAAATTCTACTCCATAGTCCCATGAATATAATAAGCTATTAAATCTTTCTGTATGTAATATTTTATATACAGCTTGTTTTACAGCCTCTAAATCGTCAATTTCTCCTATTATACGTTTTTCTTCAAAATTGATTTTATATGTTTTATTTGCAAATTGTTCTGTTTGAAATTCTGCATTAAAGTCGTAAGTTTCTGGAGTTATTTGCATTTTTACCTCCATTCTATACCTTATCTAGTACAAAAAATAGTTGCCCTCCATGTTGTCTTAAAAGAAGAACTTTATCGCCTACTTTGAGGGATATATCTACCTTTTTAAACACACTTGGCACAACTATTTTTGAACTAGGTATTATTAATTTTTCTATTTGTATTTGTATAGGATTAGCTTGTACAACAGTTCCATATTGAATAGTGGTTAAATCTGCATTACTCATATAATTTCTTACAACTTGTTTTATTATATCTATCATTATTTTAACACCTCCGAAGATGGCATTAATAAATCTAAACTCATTGTATAAGCCTTATCAAATGTATGTGTGGCCTTTTCTACAACAAAAAAATTATTAATGTTTACATCGTTTATATCTTGTAACTTAACAAATACTCCACTTCCTGCTTTTATTGTTTCTATCCCTATACTATCTAATTTTAATTTTAATTGTTCTCTATTCTTTGTTTTCAATAAAGTATTAGCTTTGTCTACAATTTGTGAATAATTCATGTTATTACTAACTTTTTCATAGTATTGTAATAACCCCCATTTTCCTATTGTCGAAGTATCTTTAGCAATATATACTTCCCTTTTTTTAGTATCTTTATTGTCATGTACTAATTTTATTTGATTATAGGTATCATCATCTATACTTTGTGTGAAGTCATAACCAGTACAATTACTTGTATCTCCTATTAAAATATTAGTTCTCATATTATAAATATCTTCTAATGTTAGTTTGCCAAAATCATCATAAAAGCAATATTTATCTCCACTAATTTTTAAATTTTCGGAAATAGCATTATAAATTATATCTAAAAAAGTTTTGTTATCTTCAACCCTTTCTGGGAGTATATCCGACACTTCCAAATTTCCTACTTGTAAACTACATTGATTTGCTATTTTTCTGATAATTCCAGCTATATTTAGTCCTGTTAATGTCATACTGTCTTTTGCTTTTAAATATCTTAATTGGTCATAGGCTGTAACACTTATTGTCTTTTCATCTTTTTGTTGCTTTTTAAATATATAACCAAAAAACATTCCAACATTATTATACTTAAATCTTATAACAGATCCATTACTAAACTTTGCTACTTTATCTTTAGCCATATCAAAGGTTAATTTACTACAGCCATCATTTAATTTTTGCTGTATCTGAGGTTTTATCACTATATCTTTTATATCGAATGTTTGATTACTAACTACGTCTTGTACTAATATTTCAAAGTTTTTCATGTATCTACCTCCTATGGAATAACAAAAACTTGTCCTGGATATATTAAAGATGGTTTTTTGATTTTATCTTTATTGGCATTATATATTTTCATGTACTGATTACCATTTCCGATAATATTTCTTTGCAATATTCCATAAACAGTCGCCTTTTTTTACTGTATATGTTCTTGTTTGTGCAACTGCTGGGGTACTTGCTGGTCTTGCTGGGGTACTTTCTTTTACAACATGAATTTTCTTTTGTATAACTATATTTACAGTTTTAGAAGTAAAAGGTCTATATTCTAAGAGGCTAAAATTAATCTTCAAATCTCCCTCTTCTAGTGCCTCTTCGTCAATATCTAATGAATCAATAGTTACTAATATTGATATATTCTTTAAGTCTTTAGCCTCCGAATATTCCCTTGTTAAAATAAATCTTATGGGGCTTTTATCTTCCATGTATTTTTGAAATTTATCTAAGTAGAAGTATGGACCTTTAAATTGATTTTTGGTAGTTATATATGATAAAGGCTGACATGGAAATTCTGCCTCAAATTCTATTTTTTGTAATTTAACATTTCCTATAATATTTATTGCTCCTAAACCTACTACATTCTTTTTTGTTCCCTCTTGCTCAATACTTATGCTAAACTTTTCTGGGTTTACTGGTAGTCTTATTGTGTCATTATTATAATCAAAGAAAAATCCATAATTCATTAATCATATACCCCCTCTGCTACTTCGGAAAGTTCCTCTTCAAGTATTTGTTTTATTCTATCCTTTACTTTTTCTGCATCTGCTGTTTCGTGAATATCGCCAAACTGCATTGTAACATTCGGTGCTAATGTTGCCGTAGTAAATTTATTTACCCATTCTTGCTCTGCAAAATCTTTCATGTACTTTAGATCCTCATCAGATATATTTACTTCTCCTGCTGTATCTAATTTTCCACCATCTGCTTTTACTGGGATACTTCCTGCTGTTACTTTTGCTGCTGCATTATTTCCTGTATCTAATGCTCCATTTATTTTATTTTGCAAATCTCCCATCCAGTTATTTCTGTTATCTACTCTGCTTTGTCTTGTATTCTCTGATTCAATTACTTTATTCTGTATATCTGTTGCTGATTTACTTAAATCTGCTGCGAATTTTGCTTTATTTTCATTAATAGAATTATTAATCTCTGTCATATCATCTAGCATACCTTGCAAATCTTCATTTCTTTTGACAACATTATCCATCATGCCTTCCATAGCTTTATCAGCAAAATCTGCATATTCTGCTTTTTCTATTTTTACTCCTGGTATTTTATTTAAAATATCAATAATTCCATTTACTATCCAAAGCACTCCATTATATAATCCTTGGAAAATATATAAAATTCCAACTCCAACAGCCTCTAGTCCATTTTGAAACATATACCATGCCCACAAAACACCATACGCAACACCAACCATACCTAACAAGAAAAATTGACCTATTAATATTAAGCCATAAAATACTGTTTTTAAACCTAACCATAATGTCATTGCTCCAATAACAAGCATATCCCATAAGTAAATTATTCCATAAGCTACTTGGTCGTTAGTAAAATAGAAATACATTAATATAATAATAAGTGCTACTATTGCTGCTATAATTAGTCCTGCTGGGTTAGCCATCATTGCTGCATTTAATATTGCCTGTCCTGCTGCTGCTAACATAGTATAGACTTTGTATGCTATCAATGCTCCTATTATGCCCCATATAATTGGAGTAAATGGCTCCATTACATTACATAGCCACACAAAACCTTCCACCAGAAAATTCACAGCCTCTGCTGCTAATTGAATGCCTACACATAAATTCTCAAAAAACTCTTGAAATTCTGGAGTGTTAATAAGTTCACTAATCTTTTCTATTACTGGTGTAAATGCTTGTATTGCCTTATTTTTAATTAAAGTCCAATAATCTCCTATTGTTTTTGGCATCTTGCTATATCGACCTTCAATATCATCTGCTGCTTTAAACATTGCATTTTTTATTATATCTGCTGTAATTGTTCCCTGTGATGACATTTCTTTTAGTTCTCCGTTTTGTTTTTCCTGTATAATCTGCTATTGCCTGTGCTACAAGTGGTGCGTTTTCCATTACAGAACGGAATTCATCTCCTTGTAATTTTCCTGCGGCCATAGCTTGCGTAAGCTGATATGTACCTGCCTCTTGTTCTTGTGTTCCTGCTCCTCCTACTTTAAATGATTTATTCAATAATTCCGAAAATCTAATTATTTCATCATTATTCTTGAAAGCATCTCCTGCAAGTAAACCTAATTTTGATACATTTGCTGCTGTCGTTGCATACGAACTCCTACTATTATTAGCTGACTGCATAATCTTATTTTGTAATTGTTTGTCTGTTTGATTTCCATCATTAATCATGCCTAATCTTGCATTTGTTAATGTTGTATCATCTATAACATTTATTGCTATTTTTGCTGTGGCCAATGATAATAAAGTTCTAATTAAGCCACCTACAGATGAGGTGGCTTTATCGGCTTTATTCTTAACTTTGTCAAAATATTGACTAAGTTTATTAGAAGGTGGATCTTTTAATTTTTTCATCTTTTCATTAAATTTATCTGTAGCATAACTTACTTTATTAATTTTCTTTTCTGCTGTTGTTGTAGAATTGATGATTTTATTCATTGTTCTAGTATATTTGTCTTGAATAGAGAAAATAGTTTCAATTTTTTTAGCCATATTTTTTGCCTCCTATTTCTTCATTTTATCAACTTCTTTTTTCTTAGCTTTGCACCATAACTCACTGGAAGCATATACAAAGGCTCTTTCTCGTCTACTCAAACTAAATAATTGATGTGGCAAAATATGCAATTCTTGTAATATGTAATGTGCTAAATTTGCCTCTGCATTTTTGCCATTTATTAGTTTTTTGCTTCTTCCACCAAATTATCCATAGTATTTTCGATTATTTCCTCCTCTGCAAATCCAGAAATCTTAATTTGTAAATTTGCTAGTTCATCTGCAGACAACATTTTTTGTAATAAATCGTATGCACCTAAAGCCCCATAACTTGTTTGCAATTTTGTAGCTGTTAAATCTGGAAATACAATAGAACTTGTAATAAAGGCCTCTTGATAACCTTCACTATTAAATTGTTCTTCTATTCTTCCTAATTTATTTTTTATTTTCTTGGTATATTTTTTCCTTAATTCGTTGCTTTCTTTTCCTGTAAGTTGTTTTAATATCCATGGTATAGGGTTTCCGTTTGCATCTGTAAATCTTGTGCTAACTACCATCTTTATATCTTCAATTGGTTTTGCATTTCCTTTTAAAAATGCTTGAAAGTCCATTTCATTATTATTTTCATCCATGTTATAAATCCTCCTATATTAATTTTCAGTTGTTTTAAAATATTCTAACCCGTCAATATCATCAAATGTAAAGTCTGCCTCTTGTGTTAGTCCATCTTCACTATCAACGTCAATTTTACCTGCTAATAACTTCGCTATAATTACATCTTTAAGCACCATCTCTTGTCTTCCAATATCAGATGTAGGATCATCATTATACATTTGAATTGAAATTTTAGGAGATTTCCCTGTTTTAATATAATTAATCATTTCTTTTAATATATCAGAATTATTAAAGAACATTGTAATACTTCCAGAGCCTTTTGCTCCACATACTTTATGTGCAACCATTCTATGCCCTAATATTTTTCTTTCAGAAACTATTAGTTCAATATTTGCCTCTAATTTTGTAAGTTCAAACAATTCTCTTGTTTTTCCGTTAATTGTAACAAATCCTTTACCTTCATTACTATTTAAGGTATTTTCAACTTTTAACATAAATTATTGCACCTCCACATTCATATAAATTTTTTCAATAGAATCTACTGGTTGTACTGCTATATTAATCAATACACTATCAATATTATTTCCTTCTACAACACTAACGTCATCTTCAACAAAATTTTGGAATGCTCCTCTATTTTGTTTTTCCTTAATGTTATCAATTATCGCTGCTCTTAAAATATTTCTTCCATCTACATTATTACTTATCTTGCCTATATAACTTTGTTCAAAAATATGTTTTATATCACTTACCAAACCGTCTAATGCTCTAACAACTCTATTTTTTGAAAAGTCAGAATTTTTTTCTACTGTAAATGTAACTAAAGAATTTATATCTTGCTCAATTACAACTGTTTCATCATTTCTTCTAGTAAATACAATTTTTCCTGCTTTCAATGCTTTCTCTGTATCTCTGTTATTTAATCTAGGGTTGGCATCTACTGCACCTTTATATTGTGTATATGTATTACTTTGATTTATATCAGAAACAGAACTTAATGCTGCAAAATATGCTGCGCATTGTGCATTTGTTAATTCTGTGCCATCTTCTAATACTACTCCATTTTTTATTGTTGTTATCTTTTCATAATCTGCTGCATAATCTCCCATAACTGCTTTTACTCTAATTCCTTCTTGGTCATTCATTCTTTTAACAAATGTTACAATTAAAGCCTTTGTTGCGTCATCTGTTCCACAATATGCAATATAATTATAATTTTCTAACTCTAAAGCCTCTAAGAATTTTGGATAAACATTTTCTTCTGTTGCTTTTTCTGTTGTTCCTCCTTCAAGTTTCACAGTAGTAGCTTTGCTTATTGCTCCTGTTCCTGTAATTGTTATATAATCGTTTTCTTCAAATTCTTCATAGTTAGATATTGTCTGACTATCAATTTTCGTTCCTTCTAAATAAGTAATAACATCATATTTTGTTGTATCTTCAACATTATTTGCTATTATAACTGTGATTTCATTTCCTTTTGTTCCTGCATATTTAGCCATTATAGTTTTATCTTCTTCTACTGTTGCTTTTGCCTTTTCTCCACCATTTAATCTATAAACTAATATTTTGCTTGTTTCTTTCAAAATTTCTTTTAATAGTAATACTTTTTCATCATTTAAGTTATATCCTAATTTTTCGTAAATTTCTGTTTCATCTTCTATTCTTGTTATTGCTTGTTCTTTTCCAAAGTCTAACTCTAAAGCAATTGCAACCACTCCGTTTATATCATTTTCTGTCATTCTCATTTTGTTAGTTTTAATATTTTGATATACCCCTGGTCTAATTTTGTTTTGTTTATTAAATGTACCTCCTGCCATATTACAAAATCTCCTTTCCTAATATTTCTTTTATTTCACTTTCTGTTTTAAAAAGTGCATTTCCCCATTTACTTATTAAAATATCTTTTTCAATGGGTTTCAAATTCATTTGTTGTACTTGATCTTTAATAAATTTTCTTTCAATTTTTTCTTTTACTTGTTTAGGCATTTTCTTTCTCCTTTTCTGTTATTTTTTCAATACTATCCAGTTTAGGCTCCTCTTCAATTTTCTTTTTAGCATAAAATTGAATTTTAAAAGTAAATATTAAATCCTTGTCTTGCATTTCAATATCTTTATCTTTTATTCTAAAGTGCATTTCCTTGTATTCAATAATATAAAATCCTTCATTCAAAGTATCTCTTACTTTATATGCTTTATATCGTGCCTCTTCCTCATGAAAGTCTTGAAAATAAACAACTCTTATATCTACTGTATCATCATATCTATTGCCTACCATCTTTTTTGTATTTTCTCGTATGAAATCAATAAAAAAACAAGGCTCTTCATAACCTTGCTCTAGTCCTTCATCATATACTTTTACCTTTGGAAACAATGTCTTTAATTCTTGTGCAATAGCTTGTATTATATCATCCATTGTAATTTCTTTCATTTCTCATACCTCTTTTTAATCTCTTCAATTTCTTTATTAGCTTTATTTACTAAATACTTTTCAGCCCTACCTGTTGCTTTTTCAAGCATAAATTTTCCTTTGACATATTTTGTTTTACTTCCCATTAAAACACCTTCTTTTGAAAACGGATCGTATTCAAACTTGTTTCCAACCCATTCTCCTGGTACAAAGTGTTGCTCCATTCTATGCCCATTATTAATATAACCAATATATGCCGAATTATTGAATAGTCTAGCTTTAAAACCATTGGCTACTTTGTATGATTTTGTTGTTTGCCACTTTGCTTTTGCATCTCCTGTAACTGCAGGTGTTAAGTCTTTTGCATAAGTTTCAGCTACGGAAACTGTTTCATCTAGTATTTTTGGTGCTACTCTGTCAAATTCTCCTGGTATTGCCTTTAATTGTTTAATAAATTTATCCATGATGGCTTTATTCCTTATTTGATTACTTCCTGCCATATTATGCCCTTTCCTGTATTAATAAAGAAATTTCATAATGTGTAGTATGAAATGATGGCTTACCAGCTACTGCAATTATGTTTTCTCCATTTTCTCTTGTTATAAATAGTTTATCGCCTTTATTTATCTTTTTTGAAATAAATAAAACATAGTTTCCTTTTAGTTCTGTTGTTCCGTTTGTATCTTCCACTTTTGGAGAAATATTATTAGTTATTGATAAAGCACAAGGCTCATCTTTTAAAACCTCTATTTTTTTATTTTTTGTTATATTTCCTTCTGTTATCTCTTCATTTCTAGTAACTGTTACAGTATCACAATAGGTAGTTTCTAATGCTTTTCTTTCAATATCAACTAATTTATTAATATTAAACATATTACCACCTTCTTTTATTCCCTAATAGTCTAAATTTATATAATCGTTTTAGGTATTTATTAAGCAACAAATCATCATCGTATTCTATTGTACCTGTTTTATATGTAACTCCGTTTATAGTAGTTTCATTATTTGAATCTCTAAATTCAATATTTGTATCTCCTCTTTCAATTCTTTTTACTTTTAGTCCTTCATCATCTTGTTTATCTATTTGTTCTTCATCTTCTGAGGAATTACATGTTTTATTATATCCATTTAGAAACCAATAATCTTTTGTCATATCTACCCATAAAGTAAACATATCTTCAATTATATAACTTCTATTAGTTTTATTTAAAATAAGCTGTAATGTAGCATATAATGAATAGTGTAATTTTTCTATTGTATCATCTGTTACTTTTAGTTCGTTTTTTAATATGTCTATAACTTCATTTACATTAATTCTTGACTGTCCCTTTATCTTATCTAAAATAGCCATAATTACACAACCTTTCTTTTATTCTTGTGGTTGCTCTCCTTCTGTTCCGTCTTCGCCTGTTTCTTCGCCTTCAATTTCGTTTTCATCTGGATTATCTGTTTTTTCAACCTCTTCAATTTTTGCAATAAGATTTTCCTTTTTCATGTTGTGTGCTCCTCTTATTCCTAATTCCTTTGCCTTTTCTCTTAATTCTTCTAGTTCTTTATCCTCTCCATTGTCGCCATTATTTCCTTGTGGCTTTTCTGGATTCTCTGGTTTAGTATTTCCTTGTGGTCTTTCTATTTTTCCCTTTACTACTTCTAAATATTTTTCGTTTTCTTTGTACTCTTCTTGTGTAATTATTGCTTTTTCTCCTTTAAATTTCCATTGTCCTTGTAGCTTTATAGCTGGACCTTTTACTTTTACTTCTAACATAAAAAACCTCCTAAAATTTATTTTAGAGGGGATTTCTCCCCTCTCATTATGCTAATTTTATTTCTGCTTGGAATATCTTATCAGCACAGCCTAAACTTGGCAATGATGTTGCAACAGCTTTTATCCATGTAGATACTGGATCTGTACTTTCTTCATACATCATAGCAAGAATTTTACCTACTGCCTCAATATCAATATCTGGTCTTGTAGAAAGTCTTACCTCTTCTGGTGTTGGTCCATAAATTGTTTTTCCTAAAGTTTCTCCTGGTATCATTGAAAAACTATTTTCTGGGAAAAATCTTTTTGTTTCATATTTTCCATTCTTTAATTGTTTTCTATAAGTATCATCATTAGTATAGATTTTTGGTAGTCCTAAACTTTCTAAGTAGTTGTTTAATTCTCCTGCTGTTGCAATTCTTTTTGCTCCATTTCCATATAATGCTGCTACTATATTTTGGTGTCTTGTCATTTTTGCTAATACAGTATTTGAAGTGATTATTCTAGTTGGTTTTGTACCTAATTTGTTATACCATGCCATAATATCACTAATTGGATCACTGTCGGCTTTATCCCAGTCAACATTTGCTGCTTTGTGTTCTTCTGGTACACCATAATCTAAAACTGCTGTCAAGTCATTTTCTGATAAAGTTACTGTTCCTTTTGATACAATTTCCATTCTCATTAATTCGATTCTTGCAATAATACTCATTACTAAGTTATCAACATCTGCATAAACTCTATTAATTAATTGCTTTTTCTCTACATTTGTTCTTGGGTGTAATAATTTTATGATTTCCTCTTCTTTAAGTTGCATTTTTCTTTTAATTAATGCAAGTTCCATACTTCTTTCTTGTGCCTCTCTTGTACCAATTTCTGCCTCTGCATCAAATGCTGTAACAGATGCAATAACTGGAATGTTACTTCCTTCTGATAATTCATCAAATTTTAATTCATCCCTTTTTTCCTCTGGGAATAATTCTGTACCCATGTATGTTGGATACACTCTGTCTTTTAAATAATTAATAATTCCTTTTTGGTCAAATATTTCTAATACTCCATCCATATTATTTTTTCTCCTTTACTTTTATATTTTTTATTTTTACATAAATTTAATTCCTGGCATTGTTGCCTTGTCTGCCTCAGCTACAACTGCTGGTAGTCTATCTTCTATTACATATCCCTCTACCATTACAGCTACTGGTTGTGGTCCATAAGTAACATCTGCATCATGAAAAGTTAAGCCTATTGCTTTTTCGTTTTCCTTATAAACTGTTCCTGCTGGTACAATTTTTTTACCTTCACTATTTACTTCTACTCCTGTGTCATCAATTTGTTTTGTGAAATTTTGAAATTTTGCTGATTTTAAGAATTGTGGTTGTTCCACCTTTTTTCCTGTTACAAACATAATTTTTACCTCCTATTAATTAAAAAATTTACTTTCTGTTATTTCAGAACTTAGTTTGTTTCTTTCTTTAGCAATATTACTAGCATCGTTTGTTTCAGTTCCATCGTTGTTATCTCCTTTGTCTCCTGGTTCAAACCCATTTAGTTTATTGCCAAAAAAATGAGGATTACTCTTTTGTAACCCTTCAAAACCTTCTTTTAAACCTGTAATATCTGTTTTTTCTTTGTTTAATTGTAATTCGTCTAATTTTAGAATAGCTGATATTGCAAGTTTATTTTCCTCTGTATCAATAATTTTAAAATCTTTGTAATATTTATCAATGATGCCCTTTTTGATACCGTCATCTTTCGTTTTTTCAATACTAGCCTCAAGTTCTTTCACTTTTTGGTCGTATTGTTCTTTCGTAATTGTTCCTTCCTGTAGTTGTTTAATTATTTTGTCTTTGTCCTCTTTTTCTGTTTCTAGTGCTTGTTTATCAGTTTCTAACTGTGCCTTATCTGTTTTTAATTGTGCATTCTCATCTTGTAATGTTTTTAAGTCTTTTCCATTTTCGCCCATCACAAAATTTATTTGTTCATCAGATAAGCCCTGTGCTTTCAAGTCGTCTGTTTTCATAAGTGCTCCTTTCGTTTTATAATAATTCATCATAATAATATGATACTAGGCTTGTTAAGGAAGTCGCCATCTCCCTATATCTTATTATCATTTCATTATCATAGTAGCAATTATTCAGGTCTACTACTTGACCAATTTTTTTATAATAAAAAAGACATCCTTTTAAGATGTCTAATATTAAAAACTATATTATTGAATCATATTAATTGATGATTTCCAATTCTTTTATTTCATTTTCAAAAAGTGAATAATTTTTATTGTCTTTTTCATTTAAAATATCTATTTCTTCAACTTCTGGCTCATTATCTTGTGCTGGTACATACCCTTCAACTTTGCCAATAAATTCTTCTTGCTCAAACGTAGTAACTTTGACTTTTTTATTTAATAAGTCTTCTAAGTTCTTACCCTTCATTTTGTTTTCCACCTTTCCTATATGGAACTATATGTGTTCCAGTTTTACTATAATGTATCTTAAAACTATTAGTATCAAATTTTCCATTTTTGCTAACAACTATTCCTATTTTTTTATCTGTATCAATTATTTCTCGCTTGTCCCATATACCTTTTCTATTAAAGTTTATTTGTCCTTGGCCTGCGTATTTATCAACAAGTTTTTGTGCCTCTTCACTTGATATAGTTAAATAGCTTTTTCCCTCTATGTAATTATTGCTACCTAATATATGTTTTTCTTGTCTTCCCATATTAATAGTTTTATTTGTATTACTAATATATTGTTTTGCTGTTTCTGTTGTTTTTATTCCTAAACTTTCTAAATATTCTGCCTTAACTTGTTTCCATTCTGTTTTATTATTGTATTTCATTTCTTGGAATTTGTCAAACCTAACTGTATCTAAGTGTGTTTTCAATACTTCTTTGTATCTAGCATATTGTTCTTTGTCTGATGAGTAATTTAAAAATCTTTTTCTTAATGTTTGTATTTCCTCTTTGTTGTATTTATTTTCAACGTATTTTTGATACCATTCCTTATAATTCATATTGCCAATTTCTTCTGTTTCTCCTGTTTCAACATTTCTTGCTACTCTATTTCTTTCAATACCTTCTATATATGGTATTACTGTACTACGGCAGTTTGGATGGAGAGGTGGACAATTAACACCAACAACTAAGTCATCTATATTTATTATTTCTCCATCTTTTTCAGAACATATCTTTGAAGTTCTTAAATCTAATACAGCAACAAATATATATTGTTTTATTCCCTTTTCTTTATATGCTTGAATACTAGCTTTGTTGTTAATATAATTTACTTCTGTTCGCATTAATCTAACACAGTTTTTATAGTCTGTATCCATTGCCTTGCTAATCTCTGCTGCTAGTTCTCCTATGCTATTGCCTTGAATAAAATTCTTATTTAAACTATCCTTTAGCTTTTGCCTTAATTCAATTTGGTTTCTCCATATCCTATCAGAATACGTTACACCAGACCAGTTATATGTAAGAATACTATCAGTTGTTTTTTGATTCATTAGTGTAAAATCTGTGTGTATATTTTCGTTCTTTTCAACTTCATATACATTTTTATAATATGTATTTTCTAATGTTTCAAAAAAAGTGTTATTAATTTCTATATTAGTATTGTTTTGTAATTGTTCTAAAACAATATCTATTTTTGCTTGTAATGACTGCATTCTTGTTATTCTTTGCTTTACACTAATATTCAATATCTTTTGTTTTAGTTTACCTTCAACGTCATTTTCTATCATTTTTTTGTATTGCCTTAATGTTGTTTTAAATTCTTTTAATTCATTGTTATTTAAAATTCGTTTTGCATCTGATATTTGTATTTGATTATTAATAGCAAAATCTTTATAAAACTTGTCAATTTCTTTCTGTATATTTTCTTTTGCTGTTTCGTATTGTTCTTGCATTTTTTGAACATGATACATTGTATTTTTATAATTTTCATTTTCTATTAATAAAGCCCTTTTTTCCCAATACTCACTATTCTTCATTGTCTTTTATTCCTTCATCATCTTTACCTTGTATGTTCTTAAATGCCTGTAAGTATTCGTTAGCCTCTTCTTCTTCTTTTTTTATTTGTTTTTCTTCTTTGTCTAAATCAGTAACAAATGGATGCTTTGCTCTTATTGTTCTATTACTAATAATACCAACAGAATTTTTACAATTTTCGATTAATTCTTGCTCATTTACTGTCATAGTTTTATTAAAAGAAAAATCTAACTCTATACTTGAATAATCTTGACCAGTTTTTATTAATAACCAATTATCTATAAAGAATTTAAAATACTCTAAACTTGCTTGGAACTCTGTTTCAATGTTACTGCAGTCTAAATCTAAATCAGCATATAGTTCTTGAATTGCTATTCCACTTTTTTGATTTCCGAATTTATCACTTTGTGTATCAACTCCAAAACCTGCCTCGTAAATGTCTTTTCTTAATTGCTCCATAAACACCTTATAAGCATCTATATCTGTTATTATAGCCTCTCTTTTATAATCTCCGTCTGTATCAACAAATATTGTATTTATAGTTTGTAATTTATTTTGAAATTTCTCTTCATCATCATTATAATTTTTTACAACATTTACTCCATCTGGTGCCTCAAAAATATTGTCTGCTTTTCTACTTGTCATTTCATTATAACAGTCTACTAAACTTTTCAAATAATGTATCAATGATAATTCATTACAATTATATTTCCAATAAACATAAGGTATCTTTTTCCAAACCATTGGCACACCATTTAATACAAAATGACCAAATATTGATGTTCCCTCTTCATCTAATCGCAAATATGCCTCTTTGTGTTTTTCTGCCTCTTCTACGTCTTCTATTAGATGATCTCCATCTATAACGTAATATCTTACACCTTCTAAATTACAGTATTCTACTTTTATTACATCTTCTTTTCCTAACTCTGTATAATTTTCTAGTTTATATACCATTATAATTGCATCTAATATTTCATGCTCATCATCAGCCCATAGAGGTACTATTTTTGTTGCATATTTTAATCGTACCTTTAAATCTCCCTGTTCATCTATATATACATACCACCAATTTAAGCCTTTATTTACAGCCTCTATTACTGTTCTTTTTAATCTTTTGTGCATTTTCTTATTAAAAATCTTTCCTATTTCCTTTGAATACGTTTCGTTTTTATGTTCTTCATCTCTTTGTTGTATTGTTGGCTCTTGTTTTAATAAGAAACTCGCTTTTTGCATTACTAATTTATAGATTATTGAATGTTCTAGTTTGAAATTCTTTGCATGTTTTGCAACTTTTTCTGTTCCATCTAGTTCAATATATTTTCTTATCTTTTTTTGTATATCTGTATCATTTGCAAAATATCTATCCCCTATTTTCATTTCCTTATATCTTGTAGATTCTTCAAACTCTTTTTTCTCTCTGTAAATAAATTCTGATAATTTTATTCCATTTGTTGCATTTTTCTTTAATTCATAATCTATTTTTTCTAATTCTGTAATCATTGTAAATTTACTCCTTCCTTATAAAAGTGAACACCCTTTTTCTTAATTGGGAATAATGTTTGTAATAAGTATCTTAAAGCATCCATAGCATGGTCGTTTGTTTTTACTGGTTTATCTTCGCCTTTTTCTTGTGCCTTAACATCCCAAATATAACTTGCAAATTCTCTAAGTAGTTCTGGGCAATTTTCTTCCACTATATGAATTCTGTTTTGGTCTAAAAAAGACAGTACCAAATTGATACCATCTATAACAGCATTGTCTGCCTCTTTAACTTTTATATTATGTTGCTTAAATAAGTTTATAAGTGAAACAGCACTAGGATCTATAATTGTTTTCTTAATGTCTAGTTCTCCTACAAACTCTATATAATCTTTTAAAAATATTGTATCCGTTTTTAATTTTTGCTTTTTCTTTTTGCTATTTGCACCTTTATTGTAGTATTCTTTTAATATCCATACATGAGGTTTATTCCTTATGTATTTTACTCCACAAAGTAAAAATACTTGTGGATTAGTAATACCATAGTCGCTTGACACATAATAATAATCAAAATTGCTTGGTATGTCTTCTTTATTTATGCAATGCCTTTCTCGATTAAAATTATGATATATAACACCTTCAGCAAGTACCCATAAGCCCAGAATATACCTTTGAAAAAATACACCAATAAAATTAGTTTTGTATCTTTCTTTTACTTCTTCTGATAAACTTAAATTGTCATCCATAGTAAAGTGCAAATATATTAATTTTTTTAGTGTTTCTCCTTTTTTTAGTAATTCTTGTTGTTGTTCTTTTGTTAAATATCCTACGCATTTATCTATCCAATTAACTTTAAACCAATGATTTGGTCCGTTCTGGGTTACAGTTAAACCAATATTTACTTCCTGCAACAGAACAACGTGCAATAGCTTGGTTTACAAAGCTTTCTGGCATAAGTGCGACTTCATCTAAGAATACACCTGCTGCAGTAATACCTTGTACTAAGTCTTGTGATCTTTCATCTTTACCTCCAAAAATATAAAAGTAATTTATTTTTTCGCCTATACTTATTTCTACTAAGTTGTCTGTTCTTCTTTCCTTTATTTTGTATCCTTGTGCTTTTAACATTAATTTCAACCAAAAAAGAACATTCCTTCTGAATGCTCCTACGGTTTTTCCTGCCATAATAAAATTCTGTCCGTTAAATCGTGTCATTGCCCATATTACAAATGATAATGACATTGATACAGTTTTTCCAGAACGTATTGCACCATCAGCAATAATACCATCCATATTTTTTACTGGGCTATTATCACACCACCAGTTCAATACTTTTTTCTGCTTTTTACTAAACTTTTGAAACTTGAATACAGTTCCATTTATAATTTTTTTTCGTAATGTGATAGCATTTTTCATTACGAGTTTTTTTAGATTAGAAATTCTTTCATCAATAGTTATATTATTCGTTTTCTGTTTCTTCTTGCTCATCGTAATCATCCCATGTACTCTCGACACTATTTTCAAGTGCCTCAATAAAACTATTATCTGTTATGTTATCGTTTTCTGATGCTCCATCTTTTGCCGCTTCTCTTTCTAATCTAATCAATTCTATTTCAAGTCTTCTATCGTCTGTTTCTATTTTGTGTAAGCTATCTATACACTTTCTTTTTTGTTCCTGTATTCTGGATAAAGAATCATCTAATTTTTGTATTAGATTTATAGTATTTGTTGCATGTGTAGATGTTCCTGTTCCATCTAGGTTATCATGTTTAGTAATTGTTTCTACTGTCATTTCTTTATTTTTTTGTGTTAAATTTTCTATTCTTTTAGTTATTCTAAATTCTCTTACAAATAACATTTTATATTGCTTTTTTAATTCTGTTTTTTTATCTAAAATATCGCAAGAATTATACAGTAATCTTTCCTCTTCGCTCAATTCATTTAACAATATTGTTTCATACTCTCCGAGTAGTTACTGCATTTTTATTGCCTTGTTTTGCTCCTCCACCTTTATTATTTTTTGCGTTTTTGTTTCCCTTCTGTGCTTTTCTTCTGTTACTTTTTCTTTTCCATTTATTTTTTTGAATATTCCATTTAAGTTCGTTAGGTGTTATATTGTACTTATTTTGTAATTCTTTGTATGTAGATCCTGCCATATAATCTTTTTTTATTTTTTCTAGTTGTTCGTCTGTCAATACATATCACCCACCTCACTTCTTTTCATGTTAATTTTAGAACTTTTTTCATTTCATTGTGCCTGTTATATCTTTTATTATTAGGCAATGGCAAATTAAACTCAAAATCAATAGCTTTTACATAATCATCTTTACTCAATGCCTTTATCTTCTGTGCCTCAATTTGAAATGTAGCACCGTATTTATTCCAATTAATTTTAATAATTTTAAAACCTTTTTCTTCTAACATTTTTACTAACTGATTTTTATCATGGAAATGTTGGAAATACCATTGTCCGTTCTCGGTATGTAGACGTAAAATTATTTTCATCTAAAAAAGTAAGTCTATTCTTTAGTGCATTTCCATTTTTAACTTTTCCCATTCTTACACCTTCTAATGTTCTACCAGATATGAATAATCTATTATTAGTAAACAAATTCAAGCATGTAATTACACTTTTTTCTGCCTCAACACTATCAACACTATTTAAAACACTATCACATACTACAACGTCAAAATCTTTGTTGTTTTTTAAGTATTCAATTAATCTATCTATTTGTTTATTTCCCTTAGTTATATTAATTGATTTAAAATTATTATTATAGAATTCTAAACCTAAAGCATTTTCATATTTCTTTGATAATGAAGTAATATAAGCACCTTTACCACAGCCAAAATCTAAAATAGATATATCCTCTTTTTGTGTTCTTAAATATTCATTTACTAGGTATGTATATAATACACTTTTATTTTGTTTTAAATTTTCCCTTTTTTCTACACTTCTATTTAATTGTGCTAATCCTTGAACATAGGTTTTTCTTTCAATATCTCCATAATAGTATTGCCCATACTGCTGATTCAAATAATAAATTACTTTTTCAAATTTATCATCTTTTACAATATAGGCATTTACTTTTATATTTAATATTTTACATGCTTTTATATATTCGCATCCATATATCACTTTGTTTTTTGCTATAACACATGACAATACATTGCCATATTTTAATATTAATTTACATATTTCATTGACTATTGTTGCAAAAGCTGTTTTTTCTGAAAAGTCTTTATTATCAATTTGAATAAATTGCTCTTTTGGATATTCTTTTAATAATACTGGCGAATTATTTAACGATTTGTCAATTCCATTATGGATCTGATTAAATTTTATTTCATCTCCTAATACAATTTCATCAACATACATTACTGGTACTTTTTTTAGTCCACATAACTTTGCTGTTTTCGTTCTTTGGTGTCCTGCAATAATTATATTATTTTTACTATTTACTAAAATAGGCAAAATAAATCCAATATCATTAATAGATTTTTTCAATTCTTCTATTTGCTTATCTTCAATTTTTCTAGGGTTATATTCTGCTGGTCTTATTTTATCTATATCAACATATTTAATCATCGGCACCACCTATTAAATAATTGACAAAACCGAAACTTACTCCGTTCTTGTCAACATATTTATTAAGCTTGTCTATTAATTTTTGGTATTCCTCTTCTGTCATTATTATTTGTTGTCTGTCTATCTTTAATTTATGTTCAAATCTTGTAGTGTCTGCATACTCATTATCGTTTATGTCTTCAAAAAAATCTTCATCCAGCATATCATCCATATTAAAATTGAATATTCCCATATCTATACTTGATATGTCATCTAGTTCTTGTGATAATAAATCAAAATCCCATTCTGCATTTTCTGTAACTTTATTATCAACTAATCTAAATGCCTTTATTTGTTCTTCTGTTAAATCATCTGCAATAATGCAAGGTACTTTTTTAAGTCCTAATAATTGACTTGCTTTGTATCTTGTATGGCCTGTAACAATAACATAATTCTTGTCAATTACAATTGGAACTTTAAAACCAAATTTTTTTATAGATTCTGCAACATAAGGAACTGCCTCATCATTGTTTCTAGGATTTTTTTCGTATGGTTTCAATTTTTGTATTTCTACTTCTTGAATAGTCATTTTTTCCCCCTTTTCTATTGTTTCACACTTATAATCCTTACTTACATAATCCATACATTACTACATTTTACACTACATTTATTATCCCTATATATACAAAAAAGCCCACTATTTCTAGTGAGCCTTCAAAAATAAAAGGAAGAATAATGTGAAAAAAACAATTTTACATACTATGATTATAATTTCTTTAAAATGAAACGTCAAGGAAGTGTTTTGGAAACAATTTTGAATTCAATATAATTTTACTCCATCTATTCCAAATAATAATACTGATAATTCTCTTATTGCTGCTTTTTTTGTATTATTAATTGTTTTGGTACTGCAGTCCAATTCTTCTGATATTTCTTCGTATGTCATTGTTTCTTCATTTATGTATAACATTTTTATTACTTGTATTCTTCTTTGCACATCGTCTTTGCCAGATGCTAGGCATTTGTAAGTATAGTATTCAATACAATTATCAATATGTTTTAACATTATTTCCGTTCTTTTTTTTGTTTTTAATATTGAATTAATAAATAAATTATCAATTTCTTTGTCATAGTCCAAATCCTCATCTAGTCCGTTTTGTTCTATTTCCGAATACGTTGCATCCTGTGCATGTTTTTTGAAACTGTTATAATTTCTCAATAACATTTCTGTATTTCTTAATCTTGTATCATATCTATTTTTAATTTTCTCTTGTTTCTCTTTTTCTATTTGTTTTACTGCGTTTTCTGTGGCCTCTGCTACCATTTGTTTATATATCTCTAAATTTTCCTTATCGAATACGATTTTTCTTACTTCATCATTTTTTTGCATTTTTTTATCTCCTTTCTACTTTTGTATTTATGGCTGATAAAAAATAATATATGACGAGTTTAATTTGTAAATTGTTCCGTTTTTCTCTAATTTCTAGTATCTTATTTTTTGCTATTGCTTTATCCAATTGTTTCTCGTTTTTTATATTTAAAACTTCTATATCCGTGAATGTCAATTCATCATCCATAGTAACAATATTTTTTAATTTCATTATTGGTCTTTCTCCCAAAAACTTCTATAATTAAAATCTAAGTAATCTCTTAACAAGTCGTGTGCCAAATTTCTAGCATAAGCACCTAAATCTGTAAAATCATTCAATTTATCATCTTCACAACTTAATCTTATATCACTTTCGCAAGTAATCTTTTTATTAAATTCGTATTCACTAATATTTAACTGCTTGAAACTATCTAATATCATAAGATGTTCTTTTATCCATTTTTCAATTTCATTTACGTTTTTAAAAGTTTTACAATAAAAGTTATCTGTTATTTTTTCAAATTCACTTTCACATATAACGTTCATATCTCTTATCATATAATTTATGCTTACAGGAATTTTAGCATATTGTCTACAAGTAACAGCCTCATATATTGCATAGCCTATTAGTTCTTTTTGACTTACTACAATTCCATCTTTTAATTTATATTTATTTTTTTTATCCAATTCTTGCATATTTATACTCATATTTATTCCTCCTCAATATATTCTTTGGCTATTTGTAACCACTTATCAAATATTTCTATTCCTTTTCTAGGATCTATTCTACTTGTTTTTTCAACTATCTGCTGTAATTCTTTTTGTTTTAGTATAAATGTTCCTATTAATTCTGCCTCGCTCATATTGTCGTATTTATTTTTTTTCGTAAGCCAATTTTCAAATGATACTATTTTTTGGTATAACCCATTTATATTGCCATTAAATGTTATTGCTCTGTCATCTATATAGCAAATTGCTGGTGGCTTTGTATCTTGAATATCATCTACTGCAATATGATATTTATTAAGCCAACTTATAACTGCTTTTAGTCCTTCTCGTTTTGCTGTTCTTGTACTAACTACTACTACTTTATAACCACTTTGTCTTAATTTGTCTATAATATCTTTTATTCCTTCTACTGGCTCATCATAAATACTTCCATCTTGCCATCCCTTACTATATTTATGTATTACTCCGTCAAAATCAAATACTACTGTTTTTTCACTCATTTTTACCATCCTTTCTTATTTTTACACTTATTTATTAATCTTGTTTCTGCAATTACTGTATTTGTCTTTTTACAATAATGTCTGCCATAATCTAACTTTTGATAATATTTACAATTTATACAATTATCTTTTTCGCCAATATTCATTGATTTTTCTCCTATTTTATTAATGATATTGTTCCTTCGCCTACTTTTAAAGGCATTTGTTTTCTTATATTGTCTATATTTCTAACTAAATTTATGTTTCTTTCTCTTTCTTTTCTTGAAATTATCATGTTATTTTCACATATTTGTTTATCTATTTCAACTGTATTCTTTAAACATACTACCCTTAATTTTGCAAGTAAGGTATTTAATTCAATATAATCTTGTTCTTCCATTTATAGCATACCTCCTTGCGTAAAATTACTATCTATTTTTGAAATATCAACCATCTTAATTTCATTGCATACAGGTATTGCTGCACTTACTCCACACTTTAGATCCTCTATTTTTATATTCTCTAATACCTCTTTGTTTACTAATCTTCCACACATAGGGCAAAAAGCTATTGGAATATATCTACCTACTTTTGTTCCAAAATGATAGTAATTAATTTCTAAGTTATTCCCCATCTGTTCATTTATTTTAATTTTTATTTCTCCGTTGTTGTCAATTTCTGTTCTTTCCTTTGTTTCTTCACAATATTGGCACATTATCTTTTCCCTCCTTTGTTAATTTTCTACCACATATAGGACAATAATTTATTTTTCGACTATCTTCATTACTTTCATCAACATTATCAAACATTGCTTGTAATTCAAAATCATTATTATGCCTAACAATATATAATAAATCGTTTTCCTGTTCGCCAATGTCTTTTTCTTCTCCACTTACTAAGTTACAAAATTTACACATTATTTCGCACCTCCAATATTTCTATAATTTTGATTATGTAATAATTAATATCTGGATCTGCTCCCCATTCTTTCTTGCCTTCGCCTATTTCTACAGTACACTTACATTTTATTGATGGCGAATTATAACTATATCCATTTCTTAATATTATTGTTGTTACTTTTCCTGTTCCTTCTGTAAGATGTCCTAATCTTTTATCGTAATATGGCTTTATTTCTCTGTATTCTTCTTTTTTCTCTCCATTGACTATCATTTCAAACCATTGTTTTTTAATTGGCAATACTAACATTAATTCATCACTTCCATTTCTTTTATTATTAATTGTTGCTTGGCCATTAATTTTATTTGTTGTAACTGCTCTGACATTTCATTTAATGCCTTTATTCTCTCTGGTTTTATATCTTTTGTTTTAAATAATTCTGGCAAATCTTGCATTTTACCTTTTATATTCCATTGTGCACCTTTACTATTTGCAAAAGCTATATCTTTAAAGTCTATAACATTGTCTAATCCTATTTTGTCATATATTCTTTGGTATGCTTGTCCAGATTCAAAGGCTAATTGTATAAACAAGTCAATTATATCTTCCAAATTCTTATCCTCCTTTATAGCAATTCATTCTGTATTGTTCATGTGATAGTATTGTTTTTATTTTAGGGTTATATCCTTCTCCATCTCTCCATTTTTTTAACTCAAAATCATAACAAAAACTACAATGTCTATTATCAAAATATATTACTTTGTTTTCTAATATTTGACATTCAAATTTTCTTGATATTCTGCTTCTATATTTTGCTACATAATATTCCAGTTCAACTATATCTCCTACTTCTATTAAATCAAATAATTTTTCTTGAAAATTATTAATAGCTACTATATCTACCCAATAATAATCTCCATAGGCATAGAATACTTGATTTCCTTTTATGTATTCCATCTTAAATATTTCCCCTGTTGTTGTTCTAAAATAATCGCCTTTTTTTATGTTATCTCTAACATATAAAGCATATCCTACACCGCTTCTATCTTCGCCGAAATTCATTTCTACTTATACACCTTTTTTGCATTTTTATTCCTCCTCGTTTTTTATTATTTGATGTCTGCAGTTAATGTGAAATGGTGGAGCATTTAAACATTCTAATAACCTTCTTATTTTCTGTAATTCTTCTAATATGTATTCTAAACCTATTGCTATTGAATATATAATTATAGATTCTGCAATTGTTATACTTTTAAAAAACATAAGAATCATAAGTAAAATAAATAATACCCATTCTATAAAATCTCTTTTCATCTTCACACCTCTATTTCTTCAATAAATTTTGGTTTTGTTTCATCTAGTACAATTATTTCTTTTTCTCCTCTTCGCAAAAACAATGCGAGGACATCTCTTTTCTTTACTTCATATTTTGTTATAACATTTACATTTCTTTCTTTTGCAAATCTCTTGGCTATCTCTAAGTCTAATGTATAAGCTATCCATTGTTTTTCTCCTGGTCTTTTCGCTCTATATACAGTTATGAAGTATGGTAGATATTCAAATTCTTTTACTTCTGATGGTTTCATTATGCTTTTTAATCTTTGTGGCCTATCTGATGAGAATAGCTTTTTCCATAATTCAATATCAGAAAAACCTGTATAACTTACCCACAATGTAGATAATAAAAACCAATAACCATAGTGTGTCAATTTGTCGCAATTCTCACTAAAATACTTTATTGCCTCTGGTGTTCCTTCTCTTTTCATTAATTGTTGTGCCATATATTTATCATTAAAATTAAACCTAAAATAAGGCGAAACATCATTATACATATCAACATATACCTCCATATAATTTTTTAATTAATTCTATTGTTTTGTTCGCTTGAACATACTTTCCATAATTTGTATTATGATTTGTTCCTTTTACCATTTCTACTTGTGCATCTTTTCTATCCCTCTTTAATTGGTCCATTAATTGTAATAGCATTATTTCAATATCCGTCTTTTTTGCTGTTTGTACTAAGCATATTATTCCTGCTCCTACAATTAAACCTATAAAGAATACTAATATAAAACCTAAAACTATCACTTTTCATCTTCCTTTCTACAATTTTAATTGTTCGCCTGTCATTCCTAAAGTTTTATGTATTTGTTTTATTGCCTCTTGTGCTTTTGGAGAAATTAAACGGAGATGATTTTCACATTGTTGTTTACCCTTGAAGTTTATATCTTCTAGTAAATTGCAACCTGCACATGTAACGCATACCCCTGTTATAGGTGGATATTTATACATTTTCATCATCTCCTTTTCAATTTTTATACTTCTACAAAATTTACACTATTAAATCTTCTCTCTGGTAGTTCTTGTAATACAACTGATGTATAGCTTTGTCCTACTTCTGTATATGCTACTGTGTATATTTTTTCAATTTCTAACCATTTTTTGACAGCCTCTTGATCTCCTATATATCCATTTTTTGCTGTTTGTTCTGTAACTTTTACCTTTGTTCCTGGATGCGACCTTATATTCATTGTCTTATCATCTGGAAAGTCTAGTATTTCTAAATCATTACTGTTTGTTAAATTCATATATTTCACTCCTTTGCATATTGATAAAATTCATTATCTATCATTGAAATACACCAAATACAATATTGACATCTTGGCTGATAGATTCTAATGCAATTCTCTCTTTTTGCTATTCCTATTATTTCAGAACCTATAATATCTTCAAATTCTTTTAGTTCATCATAATATTTTTTTAATATCTCATATACCTTATCTATGTACTCTGGAAATCTCTTAAATCTCATCAACTTTTCTTCTATTTCGTGAAGTGTTAATGTCCTTCCAAATGTTATTTTTTTGTAATGGCTGTCTATTAAAAATTGGCTTGATAATTCGTTTAGTTCTGCTATGATTCCTTTTTTTGCTACTTTCATTATTGGTATATTAAATATGCTTAATTGTTTTTCCATTATTGCTTGCATTTTTCTTATTCTCCCTTCAAATGCACTTTCTTTTTCTCTATTTGTGGAGTTTTCTTATACCCTAATTCATAATATGTATAACTTATTTTTGCTTTTGTTTTTGGATCCTCAAATAGTATAAAATTAGGGTATCTTTTAATCTCCTTCAATAGCCTCCCATTATATTTTGGTATTACTATCATTCGTTTGTTTCTCCTCATTTTCCACTTTTTCTACACATTCTAAAGCTGTTCTCAAACTTTTGTCTGCTCTCTTTGTATCTGCATCTTGCAAATCTCCATTTTGTGCTATATATACTAATCTTTCATTTATCCAATTTTTTGTATCTTGTAAATTTTCCAATTTTTATTCCTCCTTAATATTTTCCTGTGTCATTGCCATAATTATTTTCTGTTTTTTCTATCCATTCTTTCATTGCTTGCACTATATCTTCTCTATTTGCGTTTGAAACATACATCATTAATCCTGGTTTATTGAATGAAAAACTTAAAACAACAAATCCAAAGCCTTCTGGCAATTCATCATTTACTTTTCTCGCAATACCTTGTAATTTACTTTTTACCTTTTCTTCAATTTCTTTTTGTTCCATAATTCTTACACCTCCAATATTTTTAGTTTGTATTTATCTTCTAATACTTTTTTCTTAGCAATATATTCTTTTGTTTTAAATCCTTTTACGTCTATTATGTCTGTTGTGCCATCATTGTTAAATACTATAAAATCTGCTTTATATTTTAAGTTTGCTGCTAATATAAATATAGGTTGTAAACAATAGCCCCTTATTTCTCCTGCTAGTAATCTCATTTTTAATTCCATGTAATAATCTGCCTCTTTTTTTGAATCAAATGTGTGTCCGTCTATTTGTGTTTTTACTGCTCCATATTTACTTTTTTTGTTGCCTTTTTTCTTGTATTCGTTGTATTGTTCAATACTCCAATGTTCTTGCATATTTGCCTACCTTGCCTTTCTTTTTCTTTTGTTTCTTTTTTCTTGTTTTCTTCTCTCTTCTCTGTTTCTAGGTCTTGGATTTTCACATTCTTGTAATGCTTTTAACTTTTCCAATTGTTCTTCTGTAATCTGTGTTTTAGTTAATCTCAATTCTTCCACTTTTATTCTCCCTTATTTTTTCTTACACATTTTAGATTCTTTATTACTCTTGGTGTATATACTCTTGTTTCTTGGTTATTCTTTAGCCTATTTATGTTTTCAATAGTCTGCTTTGTTTCTGCACTCATTCCTTTTGTTATAAATTTATTTGCATAAGGTTTTATTGTATTTATAAAGTCTATTTTGTCTTTCAATATTCTTCTTTCTTGTAATACTTTTTCTAACATTGAATATACTTTTGCTCTTTCTCCAATATTCAATTTACTTAGTTCTATTTCATGTAGTAAATCGTCCCTTTCTCCTTCTTTGTTATATAATGCTGTTCTCAACTTCTTTTCGGTATCATCTATTGCCATAATAAAATCATCTATATTTTGTAATAATACTAATGACTGTTCCATATCATCAACTATCATTTTATTTACTCCCTTCTTATGTATTTTTAACTTCCGTTCGTGTTTGTTTTCTGGATTTGAATGTATGGAAGTTTGTATCAAGTTTTCTGTTTTTACCTTTTCGTCTATTTCTTGTAACATACGTGTAACAAATGTTATCTGGTTGTTACACGTTGTTACTTCATTTCTTTGTGGACAAAATATTTTACAACAGTTTCTACATACTTTTTGCATTGTTATTCTCTCCTTTTTCAAAATCTTCTCTTAATATCTTTATAAAATAACTAATGAAATCCGTTAATTTATCCTCGTTGTCTAGTGTTATATATTTTTGTGTCTGTAAGAACTTCAATAAGAATTTTGTTCTTGTCATTGCATTCAGATATACTTTATATGGACTAAAATATAGTTCCTTAATAGTCCAATATTGTAATTTAAGTTCAAATAACATTTTTTCTGGAATACATCCTATTGAAGTTGTGTATAGTTCTAATGCTTGTAATCTAGTTATTATTGCTGCTCTATCTGTATCAGAAATGTTTTCGTCATTTTTTTGCCCATTTATCATAT
Organism: uncultured Clostridium sp.; assembly: GCA_947646915.1. Taxonomy (GTDB): domain Bacteria; phylum Bacillota; class Clostridia; order TANB77; family CAG-508; genus CAG-269. Next base: position 36,728 of record CANSII010000011.1, read on the forward strand.
ATATAAATAAATTATTTAATTTAGTTTTGTTTAGTTTAGTTTTATTATTAATATTATTATTTATTATATTATTATATTGTTGTTGATTTTCGCTGTTTTTGTTTGTTATTTTAATGTTATTTTCTTTGTTATCTTGCTTGTTATTTTGTTTGTTATTTTTATTATTTTTATTTGCGTAATCGCTGTCATTGTCTATATTGTAAGGTTTATTTTGTTTGTTATATTCTTTGTTATTCTCTTTGTTATCTTGCTTGTTATTTCCGTTGAATTTTGTTTGTTATTTGTTTGTTACTTCTATCTTTCTCACTGTCTGCTTTTAGATTATTTTTTTCTTGTGAATTTTGATACATATCGTAGTTTTCAACACTTATAAAAGTATATTTATTTGTTGTTTGTATTGTTATTTCTCCTGTTTTTTGTAGTTTATTTAAAGCAGTTCTTATTTGCTGTTTTGATAAACCTGTTTCAGTAGAAAGATGTTCAACTGAAGTAATTATTTGTCCTGGCTTAATTTCTGTTCCATGCCATATACTGCTAGTCCAATTAACTGTTAATAATAAATGCATAAATAATCTATATACATTGGGATCGTTGTACCATTCCCAATTAAGTATCTTTCTATGTATATTTATATAGCCTTCTGTGAACATCTTTTTCCCTCCTTTTTTCCATTTAATAATATCTTCTTATTGATTTATAATTGGTTCAATTAGTATTGTTAAATCACTTTTTAATGCGTCTTCTACTAGCATTTCTATTGTTTGTAATGATAGTATTAATGGAATAGTTATTTCTTTTGTTTTTGCATTGGAAATACTCACTTTCCCTTTTAATCCTTGATTCTCCATTTCTTTATCCTTTCATTTTTAAAATATCATCTATCGTTATTTGTCTTTTTTTATAAAAATCTTGTAGTAGTTTTTGTTCACAAGTTGGTCCATATCCTTTTTTTATGCTTTTCTTATTTTTTAGCTTTCTTCCACATCTTTGGCATACTACAATTTCCATATATTTATACCTCTTATTGTTTAAAGAAATCATCTACATCATTATTGTTGTCATCATGTATATTTGTTTCTTCTGGTTGTTGTTCTGGCTCTGGTACACTTTTATCATTTGTAGTAATTTCTTCTTGACTTTCTTGATTATTTTCTTCTGGTTTTTGTGTTTCACTATTACTTATATCTGCCTCTTCGCTTGTTTCTATATAATTATAGTTTCCATCCTCTTTAATTTCTGCCATATCTTTTTCAAATGCCTCTTGCATTTCAATACTCATAATTCCCCATTTACTTATTAATTGTCTTAACATTGTTTTATAGGCCATACCGTCAAAATCTTTATACCAAAAACTACTATATTTCCATAAGTCTTTTTGTGGTATTTTGCCTTCTTGTAGTTTTTCGTAAGATTCCTTATTAAATGCTTTTGAATATTTATCTGCATGTAGTAACATTTTTTTCTTAGTCCAATACATGGTTTTCCTAAATCCATTTAGATATTCAAACATTGCATAATATCCAACTGTTGGTGTTTCCTCTCTTACTTCGTCATCTTCTATTAAATTTACTTGTATTGTTTCATTTAATGGATCATACTTAATTAGTTCGCCTTCTTTTATTGCTAATACATTTATTGTTTTATATACTCCTGTTCTTTCTGCTAATTGAATATATCCTTTGTACCCTATTTGGAATTGTGCTACTTTTATTACAATTTCTTTTCCGTTTGCATCATAAAATTTCTTATTAAATGGGACCATATAATATTGTCCTAATTGAGGGCTTGGGCTTAATTTTAATGCCTCTCCTAAAAATGCTGCAGATATTATTGAACTATGCTCACATTCTTGTAATGTTGGATTTGTACTTACTGCACTTAATATACTTGTAATAAATCTTTGACCGTTTGCACCTCCAACTGTTTCATTAATCTTTCTTTTTATTGCATCTCCCATTAAAAAATTACTAAATGTCTTTTGTTCTTTTGTTTTTGTTAAACTATTACTTACTGCCATCTTTCTTTTCTCCTTTCATATCTTAAAATTTATATCCACATATTTTACAGAAGTTATCTTGTTTACCAATTTCTACATTTTCACATCTAGGACAAACCTTCGGCTTGTCCTTCATTTTCTCTTGTGTTGCTTTTACAATATCAATTAACATTTCTTCTGGTACATTTATAATTGCCATAGTTTCGCATACATGAATAAATGACTTTATAACCTCTTCTGTGTTTCCATCTATTGCTGCTCCATTATCTCCTGCAGTTATATGTACTTTTCCAATTCTATGATGTAGGGCTTTTGCCTCGTTTCCTTGTTTTATTTCCATCAACAATTCCTCCTATCTTAATTATTTTTAGGTACTGGCTCAAATTTTATGTTGTTCGCTTGTAAAAATTCTCTTAATGCAAACTTTTGTCTTTGTGTTACATGTACCCTAAAATCTAATATCTGTAATTCTTCACTTTCTGTTACATTTTCCACATTATTGGTTATATTTTGTGGACAATTTGTTATTTTTTCTTCATTTTCTGTTGTTTTTTGTGTACTTTCTTCTTTTTGTTTTAATTCTTCTAATTTTTTGTTGTTTTCTATAATGGTATTTCCTTTTAGTATTGCTAATGTTAGAACACTTGGGTTATTAATTTGTGCAAAATACTCCATTTTTACTTGCTTATTTATACTCTCATCTGCAAATTGACTTTCTATTACGTTCATGTCTGTTTTTGTTTTTGTGATAATATGTAATATGTCCTTTTCGATTTGGTCCATTTTATAAGTAACATTTAGCCATCTTTCATTGAATATTTTGTCAAAATCAATTAAATCTTTATAATCTCCTATATTTTCAATAAAGAAATTCATTATTTCTTTTAACTTTTCATCTTTTATTTGTTTTTCATAATCTTTTACTTGTGTGTCAATATGTGTACTTGCATCTTTTGCTAATTCAATAAGTTCGTTACATTGCTTTTCAAATGGTGTAAATGACTCCAAAACTATATTTTTTACTCTTATTTTCTCATCATTTAATGCCTTTGCTAATTTATTGAAATTGGCTCTATCTGCTTTTGCCTCTTTCATTGTTTCTTCTGTATATACAATGCTTTTATAGTTCTCAACTTTAGTTGTTAATATTGTTTTTAATTCTTCATAATTAAATTTTACAGGCTCTAATGCCTTTATTTCTTCAACTTCTAATTGCATATATAATTCCTCCAATTCTTTTTAATTTCGTTTACAATTCCCATATCTCTATCGTTATATAGATTAAACTTTGGGCTTTCATAACTTAGAATACATCTTTTATACCATTCAATGGCTTTTTGCATTTCCTGTTTAATATCAGCCTTTTCAACAGGATATATTCTTATATCTCTATCATCTATTGGTATGTTGTTAGGATCTGCATAATCTTGCTCTTCTACAAAACATACTCCAAATAATATCTCATCTAATTTTGCTAATTCGCAATATAACTGTGCCTGGTACCAATATTCAATAGGTATTTGTTTATCCCAAAATCTTTTGTTCTTTACATTAGTTGTTTTTATTTCGACAAGTGTTCTTTTTTCTTCGTCAATTCCATCTACCATGCCTCCAAAAATAGGATTTTCCTTAAAATTGTCAAATTTTATCTCGTTTTTATCAAATGTTTTTATATTAAAATCGTACATATCTTCAATAGACTTAATAATTGGCTTTTCTAATACTTGCCCTACTTTTAAATATTTATCTGGTATTACTGGTTTATATAGTCCTGTCATTTCTGCCCATGCACTAAATGGAGTATTGAATTTATTTAACCCTAAAATCGTGGCCAACCTTGTACCTGTAATCTTTTTTTTCTTCAATTGTTCCTTACCTTCAAGAACTTTTATTGTTGTTTGATTTACCTGTATTTTCATTGATATTTACCTCCTCTGATAATATTTGTATTAATGCCTTAATCCCTCTTGCATTCTGAACTTTCCCTACTATTGTTATTTTTCCTGTATATGCGTAGAATTCTATTAGCTGATTATCATATTTTCTTCTTGTATGAAAATGCCCTGTAGTAATGTTTTTCAATTCATAACTAATATTGTTATCTTCTAAGGCTTTCTTTGCCTGTTCTATTTTTCTTGCACCTTGTATTTTTTGCTTTTTCTTTTGGTTTCTTCTTTGTTCTTCTTGTAGACAGTCTTCACAAGTTCGTGGATGTCCTGGTTCGTCATCATCAATATATGCTCCACACACTTGGCAACATAAACCATCTGCAATATAATCATCAAAGTAACTCATGTTATCCCTCCTATAAATATTTTGAATAATCTTTACTAATGTTACTTATCCATTCTTTATCAACTCTATTTAAGTATGTACTCCATGCTCCTTCGTATGAATTCCACCACCATTTACGGCTTTTTAATGCGTATTTTAATTGTGGCTTGATTCTTAGAATAAATTTTATATATGCCCTATCTCCTCTAATATAAGCTGTTAAATTTTCATCTTCAAAAAATACTTCATTTTTTATTTCTTGTACTTCTCCATTAAGAGATGCCATATATAATTTAAAGATATTACTGTTTTTTCTCCATTTATACTTTGGTTGTAATTTTTCATATAGTTCTATAAATTTTTTATTATCAACATTAGCTAAACACATCAGTTCTTTTCTTGGATCAAATCCTAATTCAATATATCTTTTTATATCTGCTATAATTTCTTTTGCTTTTTCTTCTTGGTTATCTTCCTTTTTTGCTTTTTCTATTTGCTTTTTTAAATCATCAAACCAGTCGCAAAATTCTTTTGTATATTTCATTATTTGGTCGCTTTTGTCTAGTTTTTTTGCATTATATTTAGCTGGTCCTGCATACATTACACTAACATGCTGTGATTCATAATCTAATATTTTTGAACGTTTTGTATATAATTGGTCTAAAATTTTTTGTTTTCTAGCCTCTGGTATATCCCAACTTAAAACCTCATCAACATAAGATTTATATGTACTTACTGCTATATCTCCCCTGTTACCATTAAAGCTATTACTATTGGCCAACCATACTAACCTTTCATTTAATTGTTTTATTTCCATTATTCTTCCCTTTCCTTTACACTTCTGGCAAATTACATGGTGGTCGTATATCTTTTACTACGTATTCATTCCAAAATTTTATTTCTTCTTGCTCTAAATATTTAATTTCATCAATTACTTCTTCACGTTGTATCGTATATGTTTTTCTAGCTTGATAATCTTGTTCGTGTTTTAATTCTGCAACTAATTTTACAAATGAATATCCTGTAACGTTCAAGTAGTGTAATACTTGGCAATAATAAGTATCTGGTATTTTATCGCCCTTCCAATTTTCATATTGCATACTATTTATTATTTCTGTAGTCTTTATCTCTAAAACTCCCATCTCTCCTGTTTCTTTATCTATCAATATTCCATCAAGACTTGCTATTAAAAATGGATATTTTGGATGTTTTATTATTGTGTTTTCTTGATGCTTTACTTCATACTCTGGATAATTTAATGCAAATAATTGTCGTATTGGCTCCTCTGCATGAATTCCATATTGTACACAAGGTTTTCCAGATATATCTGGTGCTTTTCTTCTTCCTGTTTTTTCTTCCCACAATTCGGCTCTGGTTTTCCATTTACTTACTCCTAAAACTGCTGCTGCATCACTACCACCAATTCCAAATTTTCTTTCTTTTAGCCATTCTTCTCTATTCATCGAACTGCACTCCCAAATCATATAAAATATCTATAATTTTATTCTCTAGTGTTTGACTGTTTTTTCTTTGTATGTCCTCTTCTGTTTCTTCTGGTTTTGGATTTATTATGAATCCCTTTTTTTCTAAACAATTCTTACAAATGTCTATTTCTAAATCATTGTAATAACTGCCTTTCCCTTGTATTTTAAGTCCTTCCGTTCTTACTTTTATTTTGCATAAGTCTTCTTTACTTTTACTTGTTTTGCATATATCACAAATATAGTTTGTTGTTTGCATAATTTATTTCCTCCTATTCATTTCAATTATTTTCTGTGCATCCTCCATTGCCTCTTTATATCCACAGTCTGCACATATATCTGTTTTGTTATCTCTTCTTGATAATGCTCCTTTTCCTTTTGGGTATCTTTTACCACATTTAGGACATTTTGCCATTTTTCCTCCCCTCTTGCCTCTGTTGAAAAATTGTGGTACAATAAAGCAACAGAAACACTTTTTAAATGTTTTATAGAACTATTTTCTACTTTGGACGGTGGTTGGTAGTTCTATTATTTTTGCATTTTCTTTTTGTTCATCAATAGCTAAATCTTTTACTAATGCTGAAAAATTATCTGATGCTATCTCATGAATTTTCTTTAAGCTCAAATACTTATCGCCATAATCATTAATAAAGCATAAATCTTTGATATTTTTAAATTGTTCTGCACATTCTACTTTTATGTCCTTTATTTCTTTTTCTTTAAGCTTAATTGTATTTTGCAATTTTTGTATTGCTTGTCCTTCTTCTGTATGCTTTCCAAATATCATATTTATTTCACCCCTTTCTTAATTTAATTAATCCATATATGTAAATATTTATTGGATTCTTGTTAATTGTTGTAATTTTAATTTCATTATGTTTAATGTTTTTTTCATCTTTTCAAGTCTTTCATAATCTATTTGTAAATAACTACATTCATTTGCTAATTTTTCGTAGTATTCCATTTTCTTATCCTTTCTTATTTTGATTTTCTGTCCAATATGGTTTGCTTGTATGATAAAACATTAATAAACCATAAGCACCATAAAATATTGCTTGTCCTATTGTAATTGTGTTTGCTTCTAACTGTGCTACAATTACAAATACAAATATAAAACTAATAAAACATAACATTATCTATTCACTCCTTCCAACTCCTTAATATTGTTTAAATCTGTTAAATCTTGTCCCTCATATTTTGCTAAAAATTCTAATAAAGATGCTTTCCTAATTTTAAAACTTCCTAACTTAAGGGCTGGTAAGAATCCTCTTTTTATGAGTTCATATACATAATTAGAATTTGTTTTTAATAATTTTGCTGTTTCAGCAACTGTATATAAAACATCTTCCATTTATTTTCCCTCCTTGTATAATTGTGTGGTTGTCGCATTTTTTTAAAATCTTCATATACTATTCCCTTTCTTTTTGTTAATTTTTTTAACATTTTAGACCAAAATAATATACTTCCTAAAGTCTAAATTATGTAGTTCGCAGTATTTAATTATACCATTACATACCTTGTCACTATTGCCATCTATCTTGTTATTCAAAATCCTGCTAACATATGCTGGTGCTACATTAATTTCCTCTGCAAACCATGTCTGATTACCTCTAAATTGTTCATTTATTAATTCTTGTACTGCTAATACATTTACTTTCAAAATACTTTTCCTCCTTTCATATCTTGTTAATTTTTTTAACAAAGCCATTATATATTTGGTTTTAAAAAATGTCAATACTTTTGTTAAATTTTTTAACAATTTTATTGATTTTTTTTTATTCTTGTGATATTCTATGTTTAGGAGGTTTTTTGCTATGTTTAAAAAAATAGATTTTGCCAATATGTTAAAAAGGATTAATTCTCTTTATGAAAATCAAACCTATTTTGCTAATGCCTCTGGTGTAAATAGAACTTATTTATCCCAATATATGAATTTAAAATTAGATACTCCCCCCTCTCCTAAAATCTTAAAAGGTATTGCAGAAGCTTCTAAAGGAACTATAACTTATGATAATTTAATGGAAGTTTGTGGATATTTAGATTTAACTGAAATTTATATGCATCCAGTAGATAAAACAGTTAATTGTATACCTTTATTATATGACTTTGATTATTCAAAACCTGACTTATATAATGAAGATTACATCATTGATTACATTCCTTTTACTGTTGATGATAATATTGAAAATTACTTTGCCTATCAAGTACCAGACAATTCAATGTTACCTTTACTTGATATTGGAGATATTGCAATTATATATAAACAAAATGATTATGAATACGGAAAAACTTATTTACTTATAGTTAATGATAATTTAGTTTGTATAAGAAAAATATTACTCAAAGAAGATATTATTGAATTACATGCTATGAATCCATATTATCCTATTATGAAATTAGCAAATAAAGATTTTAAAGTTATTGGTAGAGTTATAAAAGCTGAAAATAAAAGTGCTTTTAAATAATTAAAAAGGAGGATGTTTTTATGGAACCTTTGTTGGGTATTATTTCATTGATATTAATTATTTTTATAGCTTATTCTATTGATAAAAGAAATAAAGATAAAAAAATTATTAATGAAAAAAAGAAAACTAAAGATGCTAGTTTGTTCTTAAAGTTACCACTTTTTCAAGGATTACCTATGCCAGAAAATACTTTATGTGATATTTTGTCTTGTCCTACATACTATGAATTTAATTTGAATAATACTACTTTTAAATTGGATAAAAACAAATTACAAGACATATCTTTAAAGACTGATACAGAGATTCAAAAGTATTATACTTCTAGTATTGGTGGTGCTGTTGGAGGGGCTGTTTTATTTGGACCATTAGGAGCTATGATAGGTGGTAGAACAAAAAAGAAAACAGATACTACAGTAAAAACTTATTTAATATTTACATATTTAAAAGATAATGAAGTACAGTATATTTCATTTAATGCAACCAATTCGCTATCTGCACATAAATTTGTAAATGAATTCAAGAAAAATAATTCTAATGTAAATACTACAATAGAATTATAAATAAAAAAGGATAATGTGTATATATGTTTGCGACAACCACACATTATCCAAAGCATAGACACTTTAAAAAGTGGCTACATTTGTATTATATATAAATGTACCTTATTTTTCAAGTGTTTATGAAAATAAATAAAAGAAAAATGGAGGTATTTTTTATGTCAGAAATTAATGTTAGAAAAAGAGGTCAAAAATGGCAGTATCAATTTGAAGCTGCAAAAGTTGAAGGAAAGAGAAAACAAATCACAAAATCTGGTTTTAATACTAAAAAGGAGGCTCTCGATGCAGGTGTAAAAGCACTTGCTGAATATAATAATTCTGGGCTACATTTTGAGCCTTCTGAAATATCTATGTCAGATTATCTTGATTATTGGCTAGAAAATTATGTAGAATTAAATTTAAGAACAAATACTATTGCAGGATATAAAGGAATTGTAGACAACTATTTGAAACCAAAATTAGGAATATATAAATTAAAATCTTTAACTCCTAGTATATTACAGAATTATATCAATAAAATATATGTAAATGGATCTTCTAAAAGTAATTTAAAAAGAATATCTAGTGTACTAAATTTGTCTTTGAAATATGCTGTTCATCCTTGTAAATTTATTAAAGAAAATCCAATGCAATATATTTCTATGCCCAAATATGAAAAGAAAAATGAAGAGGATATAAAAACAGTAACGTTAAAAGAATTTAATACTATAATTGAAAGATTTCCAGAAACAACTGACTATTATTTACCATTAATGATTGGTTTTCATACTGGTTGTAGAATTGGCGAAGTCTTAGCAATTACTTGGGATGATATAGATTTTAAAAGTAAGACAATATCAATAAATAAGGCTCTAATTTTTAATGATAAAAATAAACAATGGTACTTTGGTCCTACTAAAACTTTTACAAGTAATCGAACTATTAAAATTGGGAATACTTTAATCAATATATTAAAAAAATTTAAGAAAAGGCAAATGGAAAATAAACTTAAATATGGAGAATATTATAAAATAATATATTCAAAAGAAGAACTGATAAATAATAAGTCATTACAAAGATTATGCGTTTTAAATGCCAATATTCCTAGTGAAGATTTAAAACAACAAAATGTTATATGTGCAAGAATAGATGGCAATTTACTTACAACAAATGGAATGAAATATGTGTCAAAAGTTGTTAACTATGAACTTAATATAGATTTTAAATTTCATAGTTTAAGGCATACACATGCTACTTTATTAATACAAAATGGTGCTAATATAAAAGATGTTCAAACTAGATTAGGTCATGCAAGTGTTGAAACTACACTAGATACTTATACACATTCTACAGAGGATAGTTCAAGAAATACAGCTGATTTATTTGAGCAAATTTCAAAAACGAAATAGAGGAGATTTTTCTCCCCTATTTTATTTTGTCAACCTCATAAAATTTTGGTTGACAAATCGTTGACAAGTCAACACATTTTCATTATTAAATGTTGATATTTAAGTCATTTCCTACTTTATATTCAATATCTTCCATATCAGGGAACATCTCTTTAACCCTTTTTAAAGTAAGCATTAAAGTTTTAGGTTGTGGATTTTTTTTATGATCTGACAATAATTTTTGTGTATAACAATTAGGGGCTGTTTTAAACAACAAATACCTATTCCTAACATACGTATAATAAATTTGATAACCATTATTCAAATCTTCCCACATCATTTCAAAAGTATAATTCTCTTCCATATTACCTCCATTTACTGCATCTAAAATTTTTGCCTATCTCGTTCAAATTTTATTTTATCATATTACTAAACTCTTCTTCTGTTATTATTTTGACACCTAAACTTTGAGCCTTTGTAAGTTTACTACCTGCTTCGCTACCTGCTAATACATAATCTGTTTTTTTAGATACTGAACTTGATGTTTTTCCACCAAAGCTTTCTATAATATCTTCCGCTTCTTTTCGTGTATATTTTTCTAAACTTCCTGTTAATACAAAAGTTTTTGCATCAAATCTATTATCTGAACTTCCTTCTTGCAAGCTTATAGTATTAACCCCTGCCATTTTTAATTTTTCTATTAAATCTTTGGTTTGATCTTGAATAAAAAATTCTTTTATACTATTTGCCATTACTTCACCAATATCGTTAATTTCACTCAACTCTTCAAAACTTGCATTTGCAATATTATCTATTGACTTATATTTTCTTGCTAATAATTTTGAAGCTTTTCCTCCTACATGTCTAATTCCAAGTGCAGTTATTAATCTATACAAATCATTTTGTTTACTTGCATTTATACTATCTATTAGATTTTGTGCAAATTTCTTTCCATTCTTTTTTAGTGAAGCTACATCTTCAAACTTCAACTCATATATATCTGAAATATTACTAATTAAGTTTTTATCTAATAATTGCCCAATTATATTTTCTCCTAGTCCATCTATATTCATTGCTTCTCTTGATACAAAATGTACTAAGTTTCTAAATAATTTTGCTGGGCATTCTATTCCTGTACATCTTATTGCAGCTTCTCCTTCTTCTCTGATAGCCTCTGCACCACATACTGGACAAATTCTTGGCATTTCAAAATCGTGTTCTTCACCTGTTCTTTTTTCTTTTATTACTTTTACTATTTCTGGTATTACATCTCCTGCTTTTTGAATTACAACTTTATCTCCAATTTTTATTTCTTTTTCTTTTATAAAATCTTCATTATGAAGTGTTGTTTTTGAAATTGTTGAACCTGCTACTTTTACTGGCTCTAGTATTGCCATCGGTGTTATTACTCCTGTTCTTCCAACTTGGCATATTATATCTTTTAGTATAGTTTCTTTCTGTTCAGGTGGGTATTTGTATGCTATTGCCCATCTTGGTGTTTTTGCTGTTGTTCCTAATATTTCTCTGAATTTTAAATTATCAACTTTTATTACTGCTCCATCTATTCCAAAAGTTAAATTTTCCCTCATTTGCCCTATCTTTTGTATTGCATTTTTAACCTCTCCTAAATTTGTACAAGATATACGAATAGGATTTACATTAAATCCTTGTTTTTCTAAATATTCTAATTCTTCAAAATGTGAGTTAAATTTTTTTCCTTCGATTTTTTGTACATTAAAAATATAAATGTCTAAAGGTCGTTTTTCAGTTATTTTACTGTCTAATTGACGAAGTGATCCTGCTGCTGCATTTCTTGCATTTGCAAATAGTTCCTCTTCATTTTCTTGTCTTTCTCGATTCATCTTTTCAAAGTCTTCTTTTGCAATAAATACTTCCCCACGAACTGTTATATCTATTTTATCAGTTATTTCCATAGGTATTGTTTTTACTGTTTTTAAATTTTGGGTTACATCTTCTCCAACTAGCCCATTCCCTCTTGTTGCTCCTCTTATAAATTTTCCGTTTTTATACTCAAGTGCTGCTGATAATCCATCTATTTTAGTTTCAACTATATATTTTATGTCTTCTATTCCATTTTCCTCTGCTTTTTTTCTTATTCTCTCATCAAATTCATCAATTTCATCTAAATTAAATATATCTTGTAAACTTTGTAATGGTACTTCATGTGTTACTTTTTCAAATCCTTCTTTTACATGTCCTCCTACTTTTTGCGTTAAAGATTCTTTGCTTTTAAATTCAGGATTGTCATTTTCTAAATTTCTTAGCTCTACCATTAACATATCATATTCAAAATCTGAAATTTCTGGCTTATCTTCATCATAATACTTTTGTGCATAGTATTCTGTTTTTTCTCTTAATTCTTCTATCCTCTTTTTGATTTCTTTCTTTTCCATTTGTACCTGTTTCCCTTCACTTGTCTATATCTTATTTTTTTATTATATACAACAATTAAAAAAAAATAAAGAAATTTTTTAAAATTTCTTTATTTTATATCTTTAAACTTGCTTTGCAAAAATTATTGTTCTTTGATCATTACTTGCATCTGTACATGTTGATAATGTTAATTCAGCTAAACCGTTTGTATCTCTTGTATAAAAAGATGTATCTGTTGATAAAGCTTCAAACTTACTATATACCTCATATGTAACACTCTTTCCTCTAAAATCTGTTACATATATTTTATCACCATTATTTAATTTCTTTAAATTTGAAAAGAATAAACCATTTCTATAATTATGTCCTCCTATTACCATGTTGCCTGGTAAATTTAAATTATCTCCATTTGGATAATATATAACGACCCCTGTTTCTAAAGCTTTAGATGACATTTCTTCTAATATTGGATATTCAAAATTTATTTTTGGAATTTTCATTGTTCCTGCTACTGTAAATCCTTGGTAAGTCTTCTTTGTTGATACTGATGAACCTGCTCCAGATGAACCTGATGGTGTTGATTGTAATCCACCTGATGTTATGTTTCCTTCTGTTTCTTCTCCTGTACTTGTCCCTGTTTCTGTTTCATTTTTTTCTCCAGATGTTATATCTCCTTGAAAATTTTCAACAAAATCTGATGCTTGTTTTGTTATAAAATATTTTTGATAATAATCATATCCTAAAAATGCTAATAATCCTAATATTGCTACTATTACAACAATTAATATAATTGTTAATACTTTACTATATTTACTCTCAAACATAACTTTTACCTCCGTACTACTTAAACTCTATTTATATTATAACATAATTTTAGGTTTTTTACAAACATTTTTGCTTTTTTAAGTTTCAATTATTGTAACACTGAATTTCATTTATTTTGTATCTATAATTTTGTCTCCAAATTTTGCACCTGCCAATATATGAAAATGTAAGTGCATTACTTCTTGACCTGCATCTTTTCCACAATTAACAATTACTCTATAGCCATTTTCTTTAAAACCTTTATCTTCTGCTATTTTATTTATAACTCCATATATTTTTCCAACAATAACTTCATCCTCTTTTTCCATATGTGCTAATGATGTAATATGTTTTTTAGGTATAACTAATATATGAATTGGTGCAGCTGGATTTATATCATTAAATGCTAAAATTTCGTCATCTTCATATACTTTATTTGAAGGTATTTCACCTTTTATTATTTTACAAAATAAACAATCTTCCATATCAAATTCCTCCATTAAAATAAAATTTTAAAATTCAGCTTTTTAATCTTTACTCTCTAACATCTGATTTTGGCTTCTAAAATCTATTTTTCTAAAACTGCTTTTATTCTCCTAATTCCTGCTGAACTTGCTTCTTCTTTCTTAATTTTAAATTTTCCTAATTCTCTTGTATTTTTTACATGAGGTCCTCCACACAATTCTTTTGAAACTTCTCCAATTGAATATACTGTAACTACATCAGGATATTTTTCTATAAACATACATTCAGCTCCTGATTTAACAGCTTCTTCTTTTTTCATTTCTTCAACAGTTACTTCTAGTCCTTGTTGTATCCAATCATTTACTAAATTTTCTATTTTTTGTTTTTCTTCATCTGTTAATTTATGATCACAGTTAAAGTCAAATCTCATTCTATCTACAGTAATATTAGATCCTCTTTGATGTGTATCTGATCCTAATATTTTCTTTAATGCTGCATTTAATAGATGTGTTGCTGTGTGATAAGCTATTGTTGTGTCATTTTGTTCTGCTAATCCACCTTTAAATTTTTGTTCTGATCCTTGTCTTGATTTTTTTTGGTGTTCTTTAAATAGTTCTTCAAATTTTTCAATATCTACTGTCATTTGATTTTCTTCTGCAAGTTCTTTTGTTACTTCTGGTGGAAATCCATATGTGTCATATAATTTGAATACTATTTGTCCATCTATTTTATTTTTTCCTTGCTCTTTTGTTTTATTCATTTCTTTTTGGAACTCTTTTTCTCCATGTGTAAGTGTTTTTACAAATTTATCTTTTTCTTCAATTATTGTTGATTTTATTGTTTCATAATTTCTTTCTAATTCAGGATACATTTCTTTTAGGTTTTCAACATTTATTTTAATTAATGTTGATATTTCGTCTAAATTTATTTGTAATTTGTTCATATGTCTTACCATTCTACGAATTAGTCTTCTTAATACATATCCTCTATCAACATTACTTGGCTTTCCTCCATCACTTATAATCATCATACTTGAACGTAAATGTTCTGCTATTATTCTTCTACTTTCTATTATATCAACTTTTTCTAATTCAACTAATTTGTCCATTACTGGCTTGAATAGTTCTGTGTCAAATGGTGTCTCTTTTCCTTGTAACAGCATTGTCATTCTTTCTAATCCTAATCCTGTATCTACATTTTGTTGCTTTAATTTTGTGTATTTTCCTTCCTTATCTTTAAAATATTCCATAAATACGTTATTCCATATTTCAACATATTTACCACAATCACAAGATGGTTGACAATCTGATCCACATGCTGGCTTTCCTGTGTCATAAAACATTTCTGTGTCTGGTCCACATGGTCCTTCTTCTCCTGCTATCCACC
>CANSII010000012.1 GCA_947646915.1 uncultured Clostridium sp.
TTTCTGGAATAACTTGTCCTATCTTTTTACCGTTCTTTTGTGTTACTTCCGTGTGTACTGTTGACTTTGAAATGCCAAATTTTTTAGCAGTCCCCCTTACTGTATCTTTTGATTCTATAATATACTGTGCAAGATTAATTGCACGTTCATCTATTGGATTATTACTAGCTTCATGTAAGCTATGTATACTATTATTCATTATGCTAACCTCCATTGAATATTTTTTGTTTAATTGTATTCATATAACTTTTGTAATAGAACAAAATAAGAAATTTGTGTACAAATGTTAATAGTATTACTCACTAAATAGAACTAATGCTCCTAAGTATAAAAAATATGTAAAAACAAATACTACACCATTACCTCTAGACATTTGATTTTTCTTACCCACAAATGGGAACAAACCAAGAATAATAGAAGACACAATTAATAACAAAATATTACTATTATAACCTGTAGAATAATTTATTGGCATCATAGTTGCAGACAAACCAATAATCAATAAAATATTAAAAATTTGTGAACCAATAATATTTCCAATAGCCATATCAGTATCACCTTTCCTAGTAGCAGCAATAGAAGTAATTAATTCTGGTAAACTAGTACTAAAAGCAACAATAGTCAAACTTATTAACTTTTCGCTAATTTCCAATAACCTTGCTATTTGAACAGAATTATCAACAACCAAATCTCCACCAATCTTTAAACCGATTATACCAATTATAATTCCACATAAAGACTTGAATACTGAAATATCTTCATTTTGATTAAATTTTATCTCTACTAAAGTATTATCTTTATCAAAATATGCCCCTTTTCTTGCCATAATAAAATTATATAAAATAAATAAAATACAAAATGCTAATAAAATAATACCTTCTATTCTAGTTACACTATTTATCTCAGTTCCTGAACCATTAATACACAAGAAAAATAACATTATTGTTGAAAATATCATAAAAGGAATTTCAAAAACTTTAGTTTCCTTTTTAAATTCTAATGGTTTAATAACTGAACACACACCCAATATTAAAAGCAAATTAGCCAAATTACTACCAACAACATTACCAATTGCTATATCTGAATGTCCTTCTAATGCTGATGTTACACTTACTACAAGCTCTGGCATAGATGTTCCAATAGAAACAATAGTTAATCCAATAACAATCTCTGGTATATTAAATCTTTTAGCAATTCCACTTGCACCATCTACTAAAAAATCAGCTCCCTTTATCAACAATATAAATCCTATAACTATTAGTATTATATACATAAACATTTTTATCACTTCTTTCATAGCAATATATTAATTCTTATTTTAACTTTTTGAAATTATACATTAATAATATACATTTATCAAGTGTGTAATTATTTAAGTTTCGGTTTTTTATTTTTCAAACTTTATTATAGAAAAAAGATATATATTATAAAGCGAGTTTGACAGTAAGTAGTTATTCACTTTAAGTAATTATAGTGTGTCTCTAAGGTTTGAATGTTCAGCATCTTAAACGCCTTGGAAAACAGAGCTGAATAATATATATCTTTTTTCTAAATATTATATTTTTTGCAAAAAGTCGAAACTTAAATGTAATTATTTTTAAGTTTCGTTTTTGTGCAATTGCATTATTTAATTGTTATAAGATCTTTTATTTTAGTAAATTTGCTATCACCTATCCCACTTACATTTTTAATATCTTCAATACATTTAAACTTACCATGTTCATTTCTATAATTAACAATTTTATTTGCAGTTGAAGACCCAATACCAGGCAACAACTCTAACTGTTCTTGTGTAGCAACATTAATATTCACTTTTGAATTATTTGACATTTTTGTATTTTTTGAACTATCACTACTTATACTATTATTTGCCTCAAATTCTCCATTTAAAATTATTGAATTTACATCTTTTTCATTTATATTAGGTATATAAACTTTCATTCCATCTTCAAGAGCAAAAGCCAAATTAATATTTTTGATATCAGCTTCACTTTTCAAACCACCTGCACGTTCAATTACATCTGCTATTCTGTCATTTCGTTGCATTTCATAAACACCTGGATTTACAACTTCACCAGCTACATATACAACTATTTTTACATTTTCTTGAATAATATTTTCATTTGTATCGCTTAAGCTTTCATTACTTTTACTTATATTATCTTTTGTAAAATTTAATTGTTCTGAAACAATTTGACTATCATTATTTTTTTCATAATATTTATAATATAAAACTGCACAAATAATGATAACAATAATTATTAAATACTTTATTTTATTATTTTTAAAAACGTTTTTCATATATCCTCACTTTCTATTAATTACAAATTTGGTTATAATATTAAATTATTAAACTGTAATACTTATTTTTTATTTTTCTATTATTTTAAGTTTAGGTATTTTGAAATAATAAATTATCTAGAAAAAATATGTATATTTAAAAGCTCTGTTTAGCTAACGCATACTGGATTTGTAACTCACTTTGAAATATAAATCTTTTTTCTATAATCAAATTTATAAAATAAAAAAACTAAACTTAAATTCTATTATTAATTGATATTTTTTTTAAAATAATATATATTAAATACTAGATATTAAAATTATGGAGTTAAAAATGAAATCAAAAAATTTTATAAAATTTATTATTATTTTAATTATATTTATTATAAATACAAATACAAGTTATGCAAACACAGAAAAACCAAATATTTCAGCAGGTAGTGCAATTTTAATTGACAGCAATTCTGAAAAAGTACTATATTCAAAAAATTCAGATCAAAAAATGTATCCAGCAAGTACAACAAAAATTCTAACAGCGATTTTAACAATAGAAAATTGTAATTTAGATGATATAGTAACAGTACCTGTAGAAGCAATAATGAATATTCCTTCTGGATATACCGTTGTTTCACTTCAACCTGGAGAAAAGCTTCCTGTTTCTGACCTACTTCAATTATTAATGGTACATTCTGCAAATGATGCTGCAAATGTACTAGCTTTTCATATATCAGGTTCAATTGAAAGCTTTGCAACACTTATGAATACTAAAATTGCAGAACTAGGTCTTAAAAATACACATTTTACAAATCCTAGTGGGCAACATAATGAAGATCATTATACAACTGCTTATGATTTAGCAATTTTAATGAAATATTGCATGAAAAATACTACTTTTAGAAATTACGCTGGATTAAAATCTTGTATAATACCTGCAACAAATAAATATGAACAAAGAGTTTTCTCAACTACTAATGAACTTTTAATTTATGATAATAGAGAAGTTGAAAGCAACTACTATTATAAATATGCAATCGCTGGAAAAACTGGATTTACATCAGAGGCAAAAAATTGCCTTGTGGCTGTTTCAAATAAAGACAACTTTGAATTAATTTCTGTAATATTAGCTGTTGGTGTTTTTCCTAATAATATTAGTGGAAGATTTACTGAAACAAAATTATTATTTGATTATGGATACAATAATTATACAATTAGAAAAATTCGAGATCAAAATGCTATTGCTACAAATATTGAAATAGGAAATGCAACAAAGGAAACAAAAAGCTTAGATTTATTAATTACTGATGACATTGTAGCGATAATTAATCAAACTGATTTAGAAACTGAATTTACACCTGAAATAAAAATAGAAGAAAATTTATTTGCTCCTATTGCTCAAAATCAAATTGTTGGTACTATTTCTTATGAAATTGAAGGTATAACATATACTTCTAAGTTAATAGCTTCTCATTCTGTTGTAAAATCTGAATTTATTACTTTGGTAATTCAAATTATAATGATTATATTAATACTATTTTTATTATTTAAACTATTATTTGATAAAAATCATAAGAATAAAAATTATTTGAATAAAAGAAGAAGAAAAAGAACTAATTAAATTACTTTTTTCAAATACTTAAATAATATTCTGAAAGTTGGAGGTTAGAAGTTGGATTTATTAAAATATTTCTAATCTCCAACCTCTAACTTCTAACATAATTTATTTATCAAAATCTTTTCCAATAATTATTGTTACATCAACCAAACTAGTACTAGATTTATTATTAGATATACTTCCTGTCCCTAGCTTTTGTTTTATCTGTTTTAAAATTTCATCTGAAACATCTTTTTTATTAGTTATAATTGTTTTTGATATAGTAGATGTATTCCCAGTTTTTGTAACACTATATCCAGCATCTTCCAATAGTTTTTTAGCCTTATCTAAATTTTTGGAATTACCACTACCATTTAAAATTTCAATTTTTATAGATTTGTTTGTATTTGTCTCTTGTGTACTTGATGAATTACTTGATGCATTTGTATTTTGTGTATTTGTACTTGATGAATTATTTGCTGTACTTGTATTTTGTGTATTTGTGTTTGATGAATTACTTGTTACGTTTGTATTTTGAGCATTAGAAGAATTCGTTGTTGTATTTTGACTTATATTATCTTTTTCTAAATCACTAAAAAACATTTCCTTTATTAATTTATTAGCTTCTTGTTTATTTACTATAACCACACTTACATTATTTGTTTCTTTTAAACTTGGTGTAGTTACTGGCAACACTTCATTTTGTAAGTCTTCAATCTTAAATTCAACAGCATATGGTAAATAATCTTTTAAATATGCTACATCAAGATTTGTTTCAAGATTTTGATGTACAATATCAATTATCTCTCCTAATTTAAATATGTTACTTGCCTTTAAAGTCTGTTTTAATGTTGCAGTAATAAACTCTCTCTGTGTTCTCATTCTTCCAAAATCATTATCTCCATATTCTACTGGATAGCTTGAGCCATCATTATTATGCCTGAAACGTAATAACTGTTCTGCTTTTTCACCATTTATTGTTTGAACTCCTTGTTTTAAATTTATAACTAAATTTTGTGTTTTATCAGTATAATACATATTTATAGGGACATTAAATTCTACTCCACCAATTGCATCAACTAATTTTATTAGTGCTTCTGTTTTTACAATTACATAATATTTTATATCTAAACCTGTTATTTCATTTACTGCTTTAAGAGTTCTATCTGGTGTTCTATTTATATTGTATAAGGCATTCAATTTTTGAGATGCAGTAGCTTTGCTTTTATCTTTTCCAGTAAATGTATCTCTTGGTATAGAAAGTAGTCTTGCTTTTTGAGTATTAGGATTATATGAAGCAACCATTACTGTATCTGTTAATTCTGAGTCTAAATCGGTACTAACCCCTAGCAATAAGACCTTTAACTCAGGTAAATTTTTCTTTGTATTTTCATCATGCCCGACTGCTGTTGCTAAAAATCCACTTAAACCTCCTCCATTTTTATATGTTTTATATGTAAACCATGATACTACAATTATTAAAATTAGTAATATAAATAGTAAAAATTTTCTTGCTTTTTTTTCCTTTTTATTTTTTTTTCTATTTCTACGTATATTATTATCTTTATCTTTAAGTTTCTTTCCCAAAATAATCACTCCTATATTTTTTTACAGTATAACAAATAATAAAAAAAAACGCAAGAAATTTGCGCTTTTTTCACCAACTTTTCACAATTATATTACATATAGCTTTTGTTAAATAAGTTTCATTAACTCTATCATTTAGGCTACTTTCAGGATTTATATTTATAAAAATCCCAATTATAGTAATAAATATTGCCATTATCAAAAGTCCTCTTATTAATCCATATGCAAGTCCACCAACTTCATTAAATTGTTTTAAAATTGGAAGTTCTGCAACTGTATCTAATAATTTTATTACTATTGTCAAAATTATTTTTATTAATATAAATATTATTATTATTGACCCCGCATAAATTACATTTTTAGATATAGAATTAGCTTGTTCCTTAGTAATTTCGCCCTTTATTTGATTTGCTACACTTTCTGTCGTATTTTGAATATATTTATTATCAGATGTTGGTGTATTTTTATCTACTATTTCATTTGTCTTTTCAATAATTATATTTTCTATATTCTCATCTAAATTAGAACTACTCATCACTACATTTGCAACTGGTTTATATATTATTAATGTTAAAATTATTGCTATTATTCCTGCAAATAACTTTGCTCCTAATTCTACCAATCCCTTTTTGTAACCTAAAAATGCTGATAATGCTACTATTGCTACTAATACTACATCAATTATAATACCCATTTTCATCCTCTCTTTCTTATAAAAATACTTATATTTATTACAATTCACAGCTAATGCTAACACTTTCTACCATTATTTTTATGCGGTGCATAGTAACTGATATATACTAAATTTATAAATTTATAATTTCCACTTTATCTCTATATACAATTCCAGCAATAGAATTTGATAACACAACATCATTTATCTCTTGTTCTGCAATATATTTTTTTATAAGCCAACCACCTGTATCCAAAAATTCAACCTTTGTTCCCAAATTTAAAGCAATAATATCATTTTTTGTATATATTTCCTTTGTTACAGACTCAGTTGTATATATAACATTACTTCTATTATCAGAATTAGTAATAGTAACTAATGAATCTGCTGTAAATAAACCTGAAGATTTTTCTTCTACAACTATTGACGAGTTTGATAATTTAATTGATGCAAAAGAAATTTTTTTATCTTTAAAATCAACTATTTTATCAACAGATTCATCTGAATTTATCACAGTAATTTTATCTGTATATGAACATAACAATTTACCTTTTTCTTGATATTCTATACTTGTAATTAAATCATTATTTTCTCCATTATATATCTTCTTAGTTGAATTTTTTGGATTTTTACGTGCTTCTTCTATTGTCGTTATTTTTATATTTGACTGTATCATCGTTCCTGATGTATCTAATTCTGCAACAGCTAAATATTTATTATCATTTGAAATTGATACATCAACCACTCTTGTTGTTGAAAAAAAAGAATTAAATAATTCATTACCTTCATTATCAAACATTGCTATAACCGTTTTATAGCTTGTATCTACTATTGTAACAGCAACATATCCATTTTGATTTACATTAACCTGTGCTATATTTCCATCAACAGTCTTTTCCCAAGCAATAGTTTTTCCCGTAATTAAATATAACTTTTGACCTCTATCTTCTGCTACTACCATATTTCTACCATTTGAATTAAAAATTGGTTTTGTAATTTCAACTTGTAATTCACTATCTTTTCTACCATTTCCATCATATATTTCTAATTTATTATTACTCAATACACTTATATACCTATTGTAAGCATATATTTTTGAACTTTTGCCTTCATCTATTTCTATAATAGGTAAATTATTTTGACTAATTTCTTTCCTTAATATATTTTTATCTATCCACATTCTAGCTTCTTTATTATAAATATAAATTGCACTTATTACTATAATAGATATTATTAATATAGATATGCTTATTATTATTATAATTTTTTTCCTATCTATTTTCTCTGTATTTGGTTCTTTCCAAAAATCAATCATTACTATATCCCTTCTCTAATTTTTTCCTCCCTATTGTTATATCAGTTTTTATATTTTTTTGCAATAATATTTTCCAAATTTGCAAAACACCCAGCCCCCCTAAAATTGGATAAAAGAAATTAACCAAATTAGAAAAACCAATATTAGAAAAAAGCACCGAAGAACAACAAATAATTAAAGCAATCAAATCATAAGAGCTATCACTTTTAGAAACATCCTTAATAAAACTTATCCCCAATGAAATAGCTGTAGTAAAAATAGAAAAAATAATAATCAAACCATATACAAATTTCAAACTAGAAGAAATTTTATTAACAACATACACAGCAGGCATTTGCAAATTATTTATATCAACATCAATCCTAACCAAAAATAAATAAATTATACTTGATAATAAAATCACAATCAAAGTAACAGTTATAGAAATATACTTTATATGTTGTTTCTTTTTAACCAAATCCTTAATAGAGATTAAAACAGGCACTAGCATAATACTATTATAACTTGAATACAAAATAGCTGATATTAACCAATTATTATTTTTAGGCAATAAATAATTATTAATATTACTAAAATCTATACCATTTAAATTTTTATAGCCTATAAATACAACAATTAATACTATTAGCGGTATCAAAATTTGATTTATTATTACAAAACCTTTTATATTTGATTTAAAAACAATATAACAAATAATTGCTAAAATTCCACTTCCTATCACACTATTTACATTAAACTCTTGTTGAACATATGCTCCAAATCCAGCTATCATAATATAAAAAGAAGCTAATATAAATACATTTACTACTACATTTAGTATATATCTACATTTTTCATTTTTTATTAAAACTTCTAATAATTCTTTATAATCTTTACAATTATTAGATTTTACCAAGTTTAGCGTTTTATATATTATTAATCCTATTATACTGCTTGAAACGATTATTCCTATTATACCTTTGATTCCATATGAAAAGAAAAATATATATATTTCTTGACCTGATGCAAATCCAGCACCAATTAATGTTCCAATAATTACGAATACTATCTTCAAAATACTCATTTAAAAAAGCCCCCTATTAATATATGAGGCTTTTTATTATACATTCTATTTGTTTTTATTTTTCTAGAACTTTGTAATTTTTTCTTTAATAAAATTTAGTTATTAAAGAGTTAAACATTGTATATATAATATTGTTCACAGTACATTTGACATAATACATATTATGTAGCATAATAGAAAATGATATTATAAATAAGGAGAAGTTTAATATGAAAAAGTATAATAAAAAAATTTTTTTGAAAACATAAAGTTTAATCCTCAAGACCTATTATACTCTAGAGTGTGTCAAGGAGAGAATTTTATCTCTAACATATTAAAATCATTAGGTGCTAATGAAAATATTTTAAAAAATCCACGTGCATTAGTAGAAATAGAAGCATAATTTATAGGTATAGTTACACAAAGTGGCTTATCTATGCCTGTACACTATAAACAACCTACAAGAGAGCAGATTGAATCAATAGTTGAGGCAATTAAAGAAAATATGGAAGTATTTAGTAAAATAAGAAATTCCAAATATAATGAAAACTATATAGAACCCTCTCAACAACTTTATTATGGATTAAATATAGATAAGAAAACAGGAAATATAACCATAGGAGAACTTAAATATCCATCAATAAAAAAAGAATCTTTTATTTCTGCCACTTTTATCTCTGATACATATATAGAAAATTCATTTACTATAGATTGTGATGAAAATATTGTATCAACTAAAACTCATTATAACATAACACCTTCTTCTACTGAAATACCAGACTGTAAATCTAGACTGGTTTTAAATAATGATGGAATCACAATAGAAAGCGAAACTTGGTCTTATGAACAAAAAGATGCAGAAAATATAGTAAATTATTATAGAAAAGCTAAAAGAGATTTTGAATATCCTTTTATAGTTGAAGAAAAAATTTTAGTAAATGATCCAGGTAAATTTAAAGGATCAAGATATGTATTAATTAATTTAAAAAATTTAACACAGGTGGATTCTCCAGAATATCAAAAAGATGAAAATGGAAATGTAACAATTGAACCAGTTACATTTGATTCTAGAACACAAGTTGCTAAATATTATAAAGAAAATAAAGAAACTATTACTAATGCATTTATGCAAAATCCTGAATGTCAATTATTCCAGTCAAAATTTTTTAAGCCTTCATTGACTCAAGGAATAAAAAAAATAGCATATAACTCAGGTATTCTTCCATATGAATCTGAAAATGAAATAGTAAAATAAAAATATAATTTCATAACCCACTCAAAAGTGTTCTTCGTTTTTGAGTGGGTTTTTCATTATAGTATTTAAAACAGATACATTTAGACATTTTATACAAATATATCTGTCTTTACTAATATTATTTATTTTTCCTTCTTCTAACTCTCCATACTATTATTCCAACAATAATAATAACTACAGGAACAAAAACTATTATTCCTAAAATAATTTTATTTTCTTGTTCTGTTGCTGTATATGTAATACTTCCTGTACTCTTTCTAACAGTAATATCTTCTTCTCTATCTGCCAAATATGCAATTGAATTTAAAACCAAATCCTTATTTTTTCTATAAACTACCATAGGAGCTTGAGTTGACTGGTTTAACTGAAAATCTGATGTAAAATAATTTTCTCCATATATTATTAGTTTAGATACTACTGCACCTTCTCCAGTTTCTTCATTTTTTTCTGTTATTGTTTTATTAAATTGAGCACCAACTAAAAATGATGTTTTTTCTTCCCCTTCTTGTGCTTCATCTGAATTATTATTTAAATTGCTTCTAAAATATGCACCTTCACTTGTTTTTATTAAATCTGTTTTTTCAACTTTTAAATTTGTTAATTGTTCTTCATCTACAGTATTAATCTTTGTAGCATTTATAAATATTACACCTTCTGAATTATATAATTTATTAGTTACATCACTATATTGTATTTCAGGCATTATTAAATCTGGTGAATTTGCTACCATTTTACTAGATGTTGTTTCTCTTATTAAACCAACACTAAATGGATTTACTCCATACATTTGCAAAATTTTATTTACATTTTGATAATTAACTTGATTTACTACTGCTGAATTTAACCACAATATATTTCCACCTTTATTTATGTATTCTGTTATGCAATTTGTTGCTATTTCATCAAAGTCTCTATTTGGTGTTGTTATAACAAGTACATTACAATCATCTGGAACTTTCCCTGCTGATAGTATATCTAATGTATCTACTTCATTTATCTCATTTTGTAAATACATATTTAAATACTGCATTCCTGCTGTTAATGAAAAGTTACTATATCCTGATAAAAAATATACTTTTGGTATTGCATCTGTTGTTACTGATTTTATTGCTGCTGTTAGTTTTTCTTCAGCTACACTTATTGTTTCATATGTTTCATAATCATAAGTATATAAATCACTTGAAGCTAAAACTTTATATCTTTCTCCATTTTCAATTATTATCCCTTGTGTATTATTTTCTATTCCATATTTTTCAGCCAAATCAGGTCTATTTGTAACTGTTACTGCTTCAACTTTTATATTTCCATTTGTTTTTGTATATTGTCTTGCTAAGTCTAATGTTGAATCTTCTTCACTATATCCAATAAAATAAATATTTATATTATTATCACCAATATTTTTTACTGCTTCTTTACTCTCTTCTGTTAATGTAAATATTTTATCTTGTGTTAAATCAATTGGTGTAAAATCCAAAACTTGCATTACTATTGTAATTGCTATAAATACTGCTATTATTGCAGCAACTAATGTAAATGTTTTGCTACTATCTATTAACCATTTCTTTTTAATCATTTCTAAAAATTCATTTGATTTTTCTATATTAGCATTTTCTTCTCTTTTAGTTTCCTTTCTGTCCTTCACTTCTTATCCTCCCTTTTTTAATTTTGCTATTATTATTTTGATTATAGAAGAAATATATATATTTCTTCTATATTAATAAAAACTTACATTCTTTTTTATTTTATGCTTTTCCTTCTCTGCATTACTGTTATTGTCAATAATAAGCACATTATTGTATATGAAACAAATGTAACAGTATCTCCAATATCTATCTGTCCTTGTGTATATTTATAAAACATATTTATAAAAGAATAACTTTCTAATGTAGTATTAAATTCTGGTAATACCCATGTTATTATGAAAAATCCTATTGATACAATTCCTGATATTATTTGATTTTCTGTTATACTTGATGTTAGCATTCCAAATGATATATATGATAATACAAATAATAAGAACCCTAATAATGTTGCTAATGTTGTTGACAATTTTGGTACTCCATAATGACACAATATTCCAAAATACATAAATGTACATAGTTCTGTAATAATAACTATTGCTAATGCTGCTATAAATTTTCCAAGTACTATCTTAGTTATACTTGTTGGAGATGTTAATAGTAATTGTTCTGTTCCTGTTTTTCTTTCTTCTGAAAATGATCTCATTGTTAGTAATGGTATTATAAATGCTAAAACTAATATTGTTGGCAATGAATAATATATATATTCAAAATTTACATTTCCATATCCAACTACACTAAAATAAAATGATATGCTAAATGCAATTAAAAATACACCTATAAATATGTACCCTATTGGTGTATAAAAGTATGATTTAAACTCTTTCTTTATTATAGCCCACATTATTTTTCTCCTCCTTCTATTAATTTCATAAATGCGTCTTCTAGTGTTGTGTCTGCTTTCTTCATTTCAAAAATTGTTATATTTTCTTTTGCAAATTCTGTAAATATTATCTTTCTTAAGTCAACATTTCCTTCTGCTTCTAATACATACTCTTTTGTTCCATCTTCATTTTCTTTAATTAATTTAATATTTTTTATTTCTTTAATTTTTGTTTTTATTTTACCTATTTTATTTTGAGTATCTTCTACTGTTACAAATATGCTATTATTGTTTGATACTTTATTTTCTAAATTCTGTGGTGTATCTATTGCTACTATTTGTCCTTTATTTATTATTATTACTTTATTACATATTTGACTTACTTCTGATAATATGTGTGAACTTAATATTATTGTATGTGTTTTTCCTAATTCTTTTATTAATGCTCTAATTTCTGTTATTTGTTTTGGATCTAATCCTACTGTTGGCTCATCTAATATAAGTATTTTTGGCTCTCCTACTAACGCGCCTGCCATACTTACTCTTTGCTTATATCCTCTTGATATATTTCTTGTTAATTTATTTTGGACATCTTTTAATCCTGTTTGTTCTATTATCTTTTCAACTTTTTCTTTTCTTTCTTTTTTATTTACTTTTTTTAGTTCTGCCATGTATGTTATAAATTCTTTTACTGTTAAGTCAGAATATAATGGTACACCTTCTGGCATATATCCTATTTGTGACTTTGCTTTTCTTGGTTTTTTTGATATGTCATATCCTTCTATTATTATTTGCCCTTCTGTTGGTTCAATATACCCTGTTATCATATTCATTGTTGTACTTTTTCCTGCACCATTTGGTCCGCAATAGCCCTATTATTTCACCTTTATCTATTTTAAAGCTTATATCGTTTACTGCCGTAAGCTTTCCATATTTTTTTGTGACATTTTTTACTTCTATCACGAAAATTCCTCCTTACATTTTATTTTTGTCTATAATATCATTTTCTTTTTTTGTTGTAAAGAAATTCACAAAGATTTCACATTCCTATTCTTAAAAATTTTTTTCATTTTTTAATTGACATTTTCTTTTTTCTATGTTATTATATTTATTGTCTAAAGATTTGGGTCAGTAGCTCAGTTGGATAGAGCACAGGCCTTCTAATACTTTGACTTATACGAATTTCAAATGTCTTGAACACTTGAATATGTAAGGTAAAGCCAATTTAACTAATTATCCAAGATTACAGCATTTCCCCAATTTACCCCAACTTTAGTGGGGAAGAAACCCAAAATATGGGTCAGTAGCTCAGTTGGATAGAGCACAGGCCTTCTAAGCCTGGGGTCGGGGGTTCGAACCCCTCCTGGCTCACCATTATCAATGATTTCCTCAATTTCATCTTCCAAAATAGAGTTGGGGAAACCATAAATTGAAGAAGAACTTATATATTGATTTATATAAGTTCTTTTTATTATTAACTTGCTTTTCTTTCTTGAAATACCACTTTGTATGCTTCTTGCATTGCTAATCTCTTTCTCTTTGCAGATACTTTAATATAGTATTTCTGTGTTGTCTCAAAATTAGAATGTCCCATCAATTTCATAAGTACAATTTCTTCCATCAAATGTTCAGAACAGTAAGTTGCAAAACTATGACGAAGTCCGATATGGGCTGACCCTTTTTAACTTATATCCATCACATAATTTTGGTAATGCACTAGATAAAGTTCCTGCTACATAAGGATGATAATTTCTGCCTAAAAACATATATTCATTTTCAGACCATACTCTATGTCTATCCTTTATTGCTCTTGATTTTTTAAATAGTTCTTGTTGATACTTTTTATGTTTTAGTAATACTTCTCTAAGTCTAGGATTAAGTGGTATTCTACGATATGACTGTGGTGTCTTTAGCTTATCATCACTTCTATAATGACCTATCTTTTTACCATTTTCATCATATTTATAAAAAGATTTATAAGCATTATTTATAATTAACTCATTATTTTCAAGGTCTAATGCTTTCCACTTTAAACCGACATGCTTCTTCTGGTCTAATTCCTGTCAACAACATTGTTTCAAATAAGATAGACATATCTGTATTTGTTTCTTCAAATTTATCACAATATATCTCTTGATTTTCAGGCTCTATGTAATTGTCATCTATTTCTTCCTCTCCTGTATCTATTTTTTCAGGTGGCTTGTCTACTTTCCTTAATGGGTTAAGATTAGTTTTGTTATTGTCTATTGCATATTCAAATAACATATTTAAAACTATATAACTCTTATGCTTATCATGTTGTGATTTTATACTTTTGAGCAAGGATTTTATTGTTTCATCAGTTACTTGTTTTAGATACAATATTTTATTTTGTTTGAAATATGGCAATATGTCATCTTGAAATTTATCATAATCAGTATCAACAGTTGTCTGCGATAGAGGTTTTGGGTTATCTTCTGTCTTTTTACATAATGATAATCTAAATAAATGCCATTCATTAACTAAATCTTCTATGATACATAGTTCTTGTTCTTTCTTAGGTACATTTGTGTTATCTAAGTTGTAATTTATATTAGTTGATACTAATGCAGGAGCAACTGCATTTTGTATATTAGGGTTGCAAAAAGGTATGATGTTAGTAGGAATTGTATTTATAATATTAGCATTTATAGTATTGATTTTATTTACTATTGCTAATGTCCTTGCTGTTATGTCAGGTGTGGCAATTCCTAAATTATTAATACTTTTCATAAGTCTTTGTGGAATACTCTCATCAATTTTTGCAATTATGATTCCACTTTGATAGCAAGTATCAATATGACTGTCTAATGCAACTAACAGATTTAAAACTGCCAGTTCTTCTGATTTTCCACCTTTTTGTAGTCTAGGACTTCTATTAACACCCCCTAACTTAAAGGATATTCTTGCTTCATAATATCCATTACTTGTAATTCTAACAGAAACTTCATATTGTCCTGTTCTTTCTTTTATCTTTTCCATATAATTATTTCCTCCTTATTCTTTAGAATAAGTTAGGGAAATTTAATTTATATTAGAATAAATTTCGTTCCCTAGCTTACCACAATATTGATTTTAAAAAAAGCACATGAACTTAATTTTTGTAAGTTCCATAATTCCTACTTATCCAAAGTGGAAGCTGATTTTTATCTATCAATATTTTGTGAGGTAAAATAATTGCTGGAAAGCCTTTCATTTTAGTAAATTTACGAATAGCTTTTTCTCCCATATTCATTAATTTACATGCTTCTTTTACACCTATCAGAATAGGCTCATCTTTTATTTCTTTATTAATATTCATTTTTATATACTCCTAACTAAATTTATTTTTAGTTAGGAAATCTCTTTGCCTTATTTATAACTCTGTTATCACTCGGCGAGAAGTAGAATATATAGGAACTTGTCCTTTTAAAATTTAATGAACTTCTTTTGCCTTTCCTATTAAGGTACAAGTTAAATTATTAAACTTGCCTTACACTTAATACTCTGTAATAACTTATAAAATAGCGGAGATTAATATAAATAATACTTTTAAATTTCATGTTGCTAGTTTTTATTAATGTCAAGGTATTTAGGTATCCCTTGTCCTGTACCAAACTTTTACTTTTCTGTACCTATAATATTTTTTCATCTATAATCACACTCCATTACTTTTCTATCTTTAAACAACTTCACTCTACTGATTTTGTTTTAAATATAATTCATAAACTGCGTCCCCTATAAGACTTCCTAATTTCATATCATCTTCAATATAATTACTATTTATTGAATAATCTAAAAAATGTATGTTTACACCTTTATCCCTTAAATCTTTTATAATAGATATACATTCATCACTTGATGGACAACCATTTGCAAATACAAATTGTTTTACACTTGCAAACATTATCTCCGTATAATCTCCTTTTCTTGCATTTTGTATTATTTCTTCAAATGATTTCATTCTCTCATCATATACTATACTCACATTAGCAATATCTTGAAGTCTAAATGGTCTTGCTATCTCCTTTGTATTATTTAATTTTATATTTGTTAATTTTTTATTCATAACTAACCTCTCCTTTTCTTATCTAAAATTTGGTATGCCCTGCCTTGTTTGACAAGGCATACTATAATAAATTCTTAATTATCATCTATATCGCTATTCATTACTCTGTTATATGTACTATTTTCAATAAATTTCTGAAAATCGCTTATTCTTTTGTTTCCTCTGTGTTCTTTCCACCATAGATGTACTTCTTGACCATCTGCTCTTTCTTGAAGTATTAACTTTTTTAATTCTTTATCACTCAGTTCAATTCCTTCTGTTTTAAATCTTTTACATTTTGACTTTGGTTTAAAATCTAAAATATGAATAGTTGTTGAATAAAGACCTCTATCTATATAATATCTGCCCATCTTCTGTCACCCCCTTTACAACTTTATCTACAATAGGTCTCCATTTTTTCCATTTGTACTTATAATGCACAAAATATACTTCTAGACCTTCACTTAAAGAATGTCTTACTTTATCTACAAATTCTGCTTTAGTCAAATACTGTGGTAATATCTTATTTTCTATTGTATATTCATCTAAATCCAAAACTTCAATATCAACTAAAGTTTCTTTTATATAATATTCTCCTTCAAGGTTTACATCTTCTTCAACTGGTTTCCATTTATATTCTTGCTCACCCCAGTCATTAACTGTAAATCTTTTTCTAACAAATTGTATTCCATGTTTTACTGTTTGAATTTGATAATAAACAGATACATATAAATCTTGATTAGAATATTCTTTTAGTTGTTGGTCTAGTTCATCTTCTGTTAATTCTACTAAACCATCTCCATATTCATCTACATTTAATGTTATTTCTCTAAAAATAACTTCATTATCTTTTTTTTCAATTAAATATTTACTCATTTTAAATATCTCCTTTCTAAATTTATATATAAATTCTTAATGTTTCAGTATTTCTATATTTGTTTACTAATACTTCTTCTATTATTGATATTTGTTTTCTAATAGATAAAAAATCTAATTTAGATAAACAAATAATCATCTGTTTAACTTTATCTTGTATTATTTTGTAAGTTTCTTCATCTTTATAACTATTTGCAATAGATGATAATTCTCCAAAATATCCTAATAGTTCGTGTCCTTTGTCAATACATACATCATTTAATTCAAATATCTCCATCAATCTTAAAATGTCAGGTGCTAAAATCTGTATTGATTTACTATCTGTTTTTACATTCTTAACTACTTGTTCCATTATTTCTTTTATTTCTAAAGATATATCCTCTATTGTTTGCATTACAGAAAGTATCTTAATAAATCTCTTTCTCTCCTTATTTTCTATGTCATACCAAGTATCGAGTTCTTCTTCTACTTTCTTTATTGCTTTATATACTCTATTATGGAAATCCATAATATTAGGTATAGTTTTATTCCTAAAATCTTCTGTTTGATTTACTGTTAAAACTATATTCTTCGATGTAATACACCCATCATATTCTGTAATTTGTTGTTGGTGTTCTTCTATAATATTAAATACACCTTCCTCTTTAAATCTTGTTTCCTTATTTGGAATTTTACTTTTTAAATCTTCTACTATTTTCATATATTTCATTCTCCTTTTTAATTTTATTTTTAAGATATATAAAGGTTTTTATGTGTTTAGTGCAATGTATATAAATTACTTACACTAAACATATATTTTTAAATAATCATTGCTTCCTCTTGTATACAATTTTCTGCAAGTGTAAAGTTTGGTATCTGTTCATAAGTTGTCTGTTGCCCATTTAACCAAGTTTCACTATAAGTTAATGGATTAATGCCAAGTTCCTCTAACCTCTCAATATATCTGTTAAATTTAGAATAGTTAGGTTTATTCCCTTTCTTTTTAGGTTTACTATAAATTCTCCTAGTTTCTGTATAACCTATTTTATTGATACTTACTAATACCTTGCATAAGTTGTCTTTCACATCTTGTCTAATCTTACTTGTTTTTACTTTATTTAATGCTATATCAATCCTGTGAAAAGGTTGGGTAAAATATACTTGTTTTGCATAATATGTAAATAATTCATCTGCTGTATCTTTATTTTTATAATTACATATCTCTTTAGTTGTACCATCTCTATGCTTTAAAGAATTAAGTTTTAAATTCTTGATTCTTACTTCAAATCTAATAAGATTTGTACTACTCTTATATGTAGATAAATCTATCTTCTTGTTGTTATATCTGTTAAGTTGTTCTTTATCTTTGTTATAACAAACAACCTCAACTGTTCTATTAGATGAAGATTTATATGCTATCATATACACATCTTCTGTATCTTTTATCACTTCAAATTTATAGTTATCTTTTACAATACTTCTTGTTGCCACTCTATCTACTATTTCTCTAATAAGTGAATATTCTTGTAAATTATGGTATTTATAATCGCGTTTGTAATCCACCCTAGACAGTAATATATAATCATCCAGTTTATCTATGTATTCTTGTGGAATCTTAAAATGCTCTTTCATAACCTCTTTAATGTTTCTAATAATTATGTCTTGGTCTGTACCTAGTACATGATGATGTGGTAATTGAATAAATAAACATTTTGTATTACTTCTATAATGAAAGCTGTAATCTTTATACTTACTAGAACATTTATATATAGTTATAGATTTATATTCTTTATTTTCATTATCCCATATTTCTATTTCTTCTGTTTCTACAAAAGATATACTGATTATATATCCGACTAACTCAAATAAGTAAGATGGAGATGTTATCCACTCAGATAAACATATTTTAAGTTGCATTGTATCAACTTCTCCAGTATCTGTTATATCTTCTATTTCTTCAAATGTAAGAATTCTATTCACACCAAATTCATCTTTTCTAATAATCACTTTTTATCATCTCCCTTCTTATATAAATTTAGATTTAATTTACTACAAACCAGTTATATGTGATATATAAAGTGTTGTATCATTTTAACCAGTTTTCAAAACTTTTAAATTGTACTTATATCAACATATATTGTGAATTTATGTATTTGAAATAGTGTCTTGTAATATGTAATTACTGGCTAAATTATTTTAGGTTATCAACAAACTCTGCTATAAATCTTGATATTGTGTTGGCTTTAGTTCTAATACTAAATGTATCAATAACAAGTTGTCCCTCTACTTTAAGACTATCTTTAGATGTTAATTCTCCGTTTTTAACTCTATCTGCAATGTCTTTCATCTCTTGTATGTTATTTTCCATTTCTTCTAATAACATTGTTAAACCTATTTCATTCATAATCTATCTCACCACCTTAAAATAATATTGAAATTATTGTTGCAACAAATAATTAAATAGGATATTTATTTCCTATATTTAATTGCATTATACTCTAATCTTATTGACTTTTCATTAATACGGATATATAATTTTATAAAAATATTTTTTATTTAAAATCGGAAATATATTTCCAATATAAAGGAGAAAGTATGAGTAATATAAAAGGAACAAATAAACAATGCAAAAAAACTACATATAAATTAGAAGATTTTTCTGATAATCTAAGAAAATATAGAAATGCTTGTGGAATTACTAAAAAAGAACTATTAGAAAAAATGAATGAATACGGGATAAGTTTATCTGAAAGAACATATACTAGTTATGAAAATTATAATAATAAAGAAAAATATGAAGATTATAATAAAGAAAAAGAACCCCATGAAATTGGTTCACAAAGTCTATATGTAATTAGTGATATATTAGGTGTATCTATGAATGATTTAGTTGGTAAACCATTTGATTCTAAAACTGTAAAAAATACAACATTAAGTGAAATCGGTTTAACTCCAGAAACTCTTAATATTCTTAAAAAGCAGAGAAATCGTGCAAAATTACATGCTAAAACTATGATTAAAGGAACAGCTATGATACATCCTTCTTCAAAATACATCAGGCATGAAGAAATATTTAAGTTAGATGAAATAAGTGTAATAAACTTTTTAATACAAAATTCAGACTTGTTTTCAATATTTATCACACATGCTAGAGAAACATATTGTATTTTGTTGAGTTGTCAAGAAAGAGAAAAAGATTTAAGAAATAAATTAGAAAAGTCTGTTGATGATAATGAGAAAAAACAAATTAATAAAAAACTAAAAAAGATTAAAGATGAAAAATCTCGCACTATTAATTATAATAGTTTTCTTATTCATGATACTGTAGTAAAAGCTTTTAATAAATATATTAAATATCTAAGTAATATTGATAAAACTTATATAAAAAAAGACTAATATTAAAATACGATAACTGTTCTGTAAATAGTTATCGTATTTTATAATATTGCTTTGATGTGTACTTATGCTACCATTTCTTTTAATTCCTTCTTATAAGTATAATAGCTGTTTCGGGATATTCCAATTAACTTAATGCACTCCACATCTGACAAACTACCATCAAAGTCTTTAGAATATTTAATTATTAGAGGTTTAGCTTCTTTTTTCTTCTTAGTAGTTAATTTTGTTCCTTTTATTTGTCCTATCTGTTTACCTTCTAATCTTGCAGTAATGATACCTTCCTTTGTTCTTTGATGTAAGTCTTGAACTTCTTTCTCTGCTTGGTCAAATGCTTTCTTAATCTGTTCTTTTGCTAATGCTAGTGTATATTTATTTAGTGCAGATATAATTGTTTGCATTAGTTCATCTGTTGCCTTATTTCCTGTATTTAATTCAATATTAATTTGGTGTTCTAAGGCTTTTCTATAAACTTCTGTATTAATATATTCCTCTTTTAGAAATATTAGATTTATACCTTTATTGAATAAATCTTCATATAGATTACAACCTTCCTCTGAATTTCTGCTCATTCTTGAAACGGAATCAAAAACAAGTGTATCTCCCTTTTTTAGTATCTTTAGTAAATTCTCAAATTCTTTTCTTCCTTCTAACTTAGTACCTGTATAAGTTTCTTTAATTATTCTTGCATTTGGATATTTTGCTAAGATATTTCTAACTTGTCTTTCTATATTTTGCTTTCCTGTGCTTATTCTTCCAATTCCATATAACATAATTTTTACCTACCTCTCTAAAAATTACTGTACCAAATCTAACCTTCGTTTCTTTTGGTATTAGCAGGATAACACAGATATTACCTGCTTTTCAAGTCCCTTTTGGTACTTTTTTTATTATCCTTACTTTTGGTACTAAAAATATAAATATGGAATAGGGGATATGTAATTACATATTATAAGAAACTACTTCTAATAAAAAATAGTAGGTACATCTCCTGTATCTACTATCCATATATGTATTATGCTGTAAATCCTATTGTAGGTTTAGATGGTTTAGTTTTAATCTTTTCTACTACTGCTGTTATATCATCTGCTATTATTAAATCTAAATCTTTTGACTTTTGCTTGATAATTCTATTTGCTTGTTCCATCTTTATTTTCTCTGTTAGATTTCTGACTAATCTTGCATTTGAAAAATTATATTTATTATTGTTTATCTCATTATTAAAATAATCTAATACTATTTGTTTACAATTCCTACTTAATTTAAAACCTTCATCTTTCAACATATTTTTAAATATCTGATATAACTCTGTATCTGCATAGTCAGGAAAGTTAATTTTAAATGCTATCCTACTTTGGAAGCCAGAGTTACTTTTCAACAATTCTTCCATTTCCTGAGGATAACCTGCCATTATTACACACAAATTATCTCGGTGATCTTCCATAGCTTTTATTAAAGTTGCAATAACTTCATTTCCATAATCTTTGTCAGAATTAGGCGATAGGGAATAGGCTTCATCTATAAATAATACTCCACCCATAGCTTGGTCTATAACCTTTTGAGTTTTTATAGCTGTTTGTCCGTACGTATCCTGCCACTAAATCATTTCTTCCTACCTCTACAAAATTACCTTCCAAAATTTCATAGTCTGCCAGTATCTCTCCTATAATTCTTGCAACTTCTGTTTTTCCTGTTCCGAGGGTTACCCTTAAATACCATGTGTAAATTAGGTATTGTTCCTCTTTCTTTATGTACTTGTATATAGTTTATAATTTGTTGTACCTGTTGTTTTACTTCCTCTAAACCTACCAAACTATTTAATTTCTTTATTCCTTCTCTATGATGTGGATTTTTCATTATATGTAATTCTTCTTTTCCTATATACTCTATTTTCTTTTTATTGGCTCTTAAAATTGCACCTATTAAACAACTATCTATTGTTTCTATATCATATCCAGTTAATGCTCCTAATTCTGCTGATGTTACTTTACATTCTAATCTATGTTCTTTTATAGTATTTTTTATATATTTAATCTTTTCTTGTTCCGTAGGCTCATCAACTTGTAACTCCCAAGTGAATTTACTTTTTATATTATCTATAACTTCTTTATTATCACTATTGTAGATAAGTATAAATACTGCATTTGGGTAGTCATTCATTATTTTTTCAAGTTTACAATTCTTTATATTCTCATCTTTTATTACACATAAATCATTTGCTTCTATTTTCTTCCTGTTGTAACTTACTTCTGTTAATAATTCATAGTTTGAGGATTTTATTATTCCTTCTTTATATAGTAGTTTATTTATTATATTTACTATTTCAGAATAGTTGTTATTATTGCAATATAAAATCATATTTAAGTTTCCTATTTTGATTTTGTTACTCTTAAATAGCTTAATATAGTCTACATACATTTTCATTACTTCTTTTGTTCTTTTAGGAATTCCTAAACAGGAATCTAAACTTTTTAATATTTGTTTTGTTGTTTGCTTTTCTTCAATAAATTCTTCTTTGATTTCTGCATTTGTAACTCTATCCATTATTACACCTTCTTTCTAATCTGTATTTATTATAAATTGTATAAATCTATCTATTCTTAAAGTTTCTACTTTTGAAGTACTTTGAATTCTCTGTAATGTATCAACTAATCTACTTTTAAATACTTCTACATCATCTTTTATATGCACATTGTATCTTTTCTCATAACATTGTTTGCATAGGTAAGGACTGTTATTTGTTATTGCTCCATTACTTTCATCTACATATTGGTAGGCTTTACAACTGCATATTTCTTTTTTGCATTCTTCACAATATCCGTTAAATTTCCTTATTCTTGTTTTAGATGTTCTTATTTCTCTATGTGCTTTCATATCAACACCTTCTTTCTAAACTTGTATAGCTATTAGCTATACAACATTAATCAAAAAAAGTCAAAGCCATAAAAAATAAACCCTGATACTTAAAAATCAAGGTTTATATGTATTTTACTATAAAATATTGTTGCGAGGTTTAGTTCTAAGACATTTTAATTTGATACTTGGTACTCTTTTATATCCTGTTTTATGCAAATATTCTTAATTTATTATTATAAGATTTATATAAATTCAATTTTAAGTTACTTGTATTTTTACTTTAGTATTAAACATTCAAATCATCTTCTGTATTATAATAATCTAAATCTAGCCAAAATTCCAAAGTATTATTGCTTATAACAACATATTTTTCTCCAAAGTCTGTACCTTTTAGAATTACTTTATTTCCTTCTGCTGTATAAGTACCTGTATATGTTCCACTATTTTCTTTTACTCCATTTATACTTTGAGTAGTTACATATTTAAAGTTTGTGGCAGATGTAAATGTTAATTCTGCTCCTTCGCCACCATCATAGGTAGCTTTATATATTGTATTTAATTTTATTCCAGATGTTACATTAGGTGTTGTTTCAGGCTTTTTAGTTTCTTCAATTACTTTAAATGTTCTTGTTTTGTGTTCTTCTCCAATTACTCCTTCTGTTACTCCTTCTTTTCGTACATAAGTATATGTTATTGTATATGTTCCAACTGTATTTACATCAACTGTTCCTTCTGTTTCAATATGACCTTGTTCTTCCTTTGGTAAATTAGATTCAAAAAATACATCTTCCATTATATCAACTGGAGTTCCTTTTGTTATTATTTTATCTTTTTCAGGTACATAGAAAGTTACACTAACATAATTATATACTTCAATAATAGCTGTTTCTGATTTAGTATTTCCTTTTTCAGATGTTACTGTAAATGTTATAGGATAATCTCCTCTTTTGGTATATCCATTTATATTTTCATCAAAATCAATTGTTAATTCTCCACCAGTATAACTTTCAACAAATAATTCTTTTAATACTTCGGTTAGCTTTGCTTTATCTAATACTTCGCCTTCTTCGTATGGCATAGCTTCATCTAATTTCTCATATCTTTCTATTGTTATACCTTGGGTTACTCCTTTGTATGGTATTGATATTTTTTCAGTCTTTAATTCAATAGATATATTCGCCATATCTTCTTCATTTTCTAGCCTTATCTGTTCCTGTCTTTGTTCTTCTTTTTTAATTTCAATTTGTTTTGGTATTATAATTGCTCCTGCTGTTGCTCCACCTATTACTACTACTGATGATGTAATTATTATTATTTTAGTTATTAATGTTTTTGCCATAAACCATTTAAACATATTCTTCATCTCCTTTTAATTTCCACTTTTTGTTACCATACCACTTTGAGAGGCAACTATTTCTTTATTTTTAGAATTTATTAACTCTACTTTGATTATACTTCCTTCTTGTAATAAATACATACCTGTACTGTTTAGACTATCTAAAACTTGCCCTGTATATGTTTCATAAGATATATTTTCTCCTACCTGTGTGTCCTCATCATATATTTTATTTGTAGTATATTCATCTAATGTTTGTATTCCTATTGATAATTCATAACTGTTTCCATTATCATTTATTTGTGTTAATAACTCATTATAATCAGTATTTGTTATTTTTCCAGTATTTCTTATTTTATCTACAAAAGTTGTAAATTCTGTTTGTATATCAACACGTGCTGTATCTTCTAATGATGTTATATTTTGCATTAAAAATATTAAAATTATTATTATTGGAATCATTATGTATATATATTTTTTTAATTTACTATTATGTTTCTTACTTTTAGTATCATCTAATTTAATCTGTTGTTGTTTTTTACTTTTATCACAGTGTTTAATAATAAGGAGTGATATAATTAAAATAACTACTAATACTATTATAACTAATTTTAAATCTTCACTATTTAATTTATATTTTCCTTCAATATGTACGCTATCATCTTTATCATAAATTGTAAAATTTGCACCTTCAATATTTACTTCTACTGTTGCTGTAGTATCATCTATTGCAGAATGTACTTCAATATTATATGGTATAATCTGTTCATCAAATCTTTTTATAAAAGTTTTATTATCATCAGTTGTTTCCCAACCTTCTATATTTTTTAATTCTTCATCTGATTTTACAACTGCTTGAACATATCCATTACGTTGACTATATGAAAAGTCAATAATAGGAGGGTCTCCTATTATTTTTGCATTTTTAATCCCAAAGTTGATTCCATATCCCATATCATTAACATCTTCATAAGATACCCATGCTGTTCCATTATTCCCCCAATTACTACCCCAAGAATTTAATACCAACCATGCACCATTATTTTCAGGTCTACAACTGGATTTAAAATTGTTTTTTGAATAATTATCATCCCAACCTATAATTACTACTGCGTGATTTGTTGTTTCTTCAACATATTTAAGGACTTGCTCTCTCGTTTCTAATTCTCTATCTTCTTTTTCTTTCTTTTCATTACAATAAATTGCATTAGTAGAAGAATTATACCATTTAGGGTCAGAATCTATACTTAAATATATTCCTCCTTTATTTATAATATATTTTTTAACTTCTATATCATCTTTTAGAAGTTCTAGTTCAACTTGTTTTACTACTGGTTTTACATTTGCAAGTCTTTGCTTGTTTGTTTCATTAAAAACATAATCTTGATTTGGAATCTCTTTTTCTAATACATATTTCTTATCAAAGAAGCTACACACTAATGCTCTTGCTGTTTCTATATCTGTTTTCCATTCAACATCTCCACCAAAATATGGTGCTTCCGAATATGATAAATATGCTTCTGATAAATTATAGTTTATTCCTCTTGTTTTTTGTAAATATGTTTGTATTACTTTTGTTTGTGCAAAGGCATTACACCAGCCTCTTTGACCTTGATTTTCTACATTTATAGTTATATCATTTCTTAAATCATATTTACTTGGTGTTTCTACTTGTTCATCTGTTGCATATACTGTACTAAAAATTGCTGTAAGTATTGTTATCACTAGAAGTAGACTAATTAAAACTTTTTTCCTCACATTATTACCCCCCCATTTCTTTTTACATTATACTACAAATTTCGACAAAATTTTACTTGAAATTTTTGGAATTGAACTCATTAAATATCTGCTCTAATTTTTTCATGTTTATTTTACTTTTTTTGCTACTACTACAAACCTTCCATCTTCTGTATGATATGAACAAGTACTTAAAGTTAGTAGTTGCTCTCCATATTCTGATGATTTTCCTGTATCATATAAACTAGCTTTTTTACTTTCTTCTATATAATTGTTATATTCTGTTTCATCATTTGCATTAATAAAATAATAGTATCTAAACACATCTTGTTCATCTTCATAATATACTCTTGATAGAAAGGCTGATATTATTTCATATTGGCAGTCATCATTTATAGTTGTAAATCTAATATTGGGGTGTTCTTGATAAAAACTTTCATCTTTATACTTTAATAAGTTTTGGAACATAGTGCCATTTTTATTATTATGTCCATATAATAAAAGGTTTGTACTTGGTAGATTCCAGTCATAACTTTTGTCTAAAAATATTGACCCACCTTTTGAATATTCTTTTGTATATGTATGTTCCATATAATATTGATTATCTGTTCCTTGTAATACTGGGAAATTGATGTTTGTTCCTTCTATTTCTATCCAACCTACTATATCCTGATTTTCTTTCTTTAGTTCTTCTACTTGTAACATTCTTTCTGTTCTTTCTTCTGTTACTTGTTCTTCATCTATATTTATATTATTTAACACATCTTGATATTTATTTTTATCTTTGTTTGCATTATAAAAGTAGTATATAATGGCACAAATACTAAGAATAAAGATAAGAATAAAAATTATTTGAATATAATGTTTTGTTTGTTTTCTATGTTTACTCTTTTTTCTGCTCATCTAGTAACACCTTCCTTTAATGTTAAGAATAGGGCAGAGGTTTCGTATCTGCCCTATGTGAAATATGTTGTATTATAATTGTTATTTTGTTTCTTTTCTTCTAAATGCTATTATTCCTAATGCAGATATTACAGCTACTGGTATTATAAAGTAAATACTTGCTGTTGTTCCTGTTTTTGGGGTATCATCTTTTTTATGTTCAGGTGTTGTAGTTGTTGATGGTTTTACTGTGTTTTCTGTGTTTTGTGTAGTTTCTTTTTCTGCTAATACATAAATTGAGAAGTGGTCTGTTTCAAATGTTGCATAATTTCCTTCTACTTTAACATCATATGGTGTTTTTTCTCCATTATCTGCTACTCTATATACTGCTAACT
Source organism: uncultured Clostridium sp. (assembly GCA_947646915.1). GTDB lineage: Bacteria > Bacillota > Clostridia > TANB77 > CAG-508 > CAG-269. The sequence continues at coordinate 27,649 of CANSII010000012.1, forward strand.
TTGTTTTATCATAATCTGTTGGAATTGGAATGCTAATCTTAACTTTTCCGTTAGGTTGAATTTTTACATTGTTTTCTAATAAATTTATGTCATATACTATATATTTAGTTGATATATCTTTTAATGCTCCTTTTACAATGTTTAATATGTTTTGCTCTGTAACTTTAGTAGATGTTAATACAACATTACTTGATACTACATTTGTTGTAGCTTCAAGCCTAATACCTGTAGTTGCGTCTTCTTTTTTTATACTAGTTGCTACTGATGTTGATTTTGCTTTCTTTAATACGATAGTAGCTGTTTCTTCTCCATATTGTGAACCTATTATTTTTACTGTATAACCATTTTCTACACTAAATTCTGTGTGTTTCTTATTTCCGTTATAATTCCAATAGTCAACAGTACCACCCTTAGTTATAGTTATGTTATCTATTTCATTTTCAGTATACCAATCAGTATCTATTCTATTTTCTTTTAGCCATTTCTTTATTATTGGCATAGCATAATTTATATAATCTTCATCGTTATCTTTTATAGTATCAGGTATGATTATTTCAGGAATAAATGGAAGGCATCCTATTGTTTTAATATCATATAAGATTCCATTTTTAAATATTCCAATATCTGCTCCATGTTCTCCACATACTAAACCAATCATTTCAGCTCCACCTGCACCAGATACAACATCAATATGAATATTTTTATCATTAATATTTTTGTTGTAATATTCATTTGCAATTCTAAATGCTTCTTCCCAATCATCACATTTACTCAAATCAATAGTTAAATATTCTGGTGTTTTTATGTTTAAATTTTTTACATATTGTTCATCTGCTGAATTTCTTTGATTTGAATTACTGTATGATATTGAGATTTTTTTAGTCTTATATACAGAACCAGAATTAGAATTACCACTTATTGTAATAGTAGCTGTATTAATATCAAAATCCCATAAGTGAGCTCCATATATAGTAATATCCATTCCTTCGGTTGAAAGTCCTTTGCTCTCCCAAATATTTTTCACTTTTTGTTCAATTATATTATCAGTTTTTTCATACTCTGCTTCAGTAATGTCCAATTTAATTTCATCAGGTATTACATCTAACATTGCTTGTGCTTCTTCATTTGTTACTGCACTTACTGTATTCATATTGAATACACATACTGCTAATAACATTATTACTAATGCTATTAAAAGTTTAGCTTTTGTCTTTAACATATTTTTTCCTACCTCTCTTTCAAATTTATAATATCATGCTTGATAATACCCCATAATTCTACACAATATTACATTTCTGTAAAAATTATAACACTAACTAATATTTTTTACAATACATACGACTATTTTTTATTAGTTTATGTTCTAGTACTTATACTTATTACTTATATAATTTATAGTACTAGGAGGAAAATTATGGATAACAGAAGTTTTAAAATGGATAACCTAAGAAAACTAAGGGAAAAGAAAAAGATGACACAAACTAGATTATCTGTTGAAATAGAGGTGTCGCAAGAAATTATATCTCATTATGAGGTAGGGGAGAGTAAACCTAATATTGATAATTTAATGAAAATAGCTGATTTCTTTCATTGTTCTACAGATTATTTACTTAATAGAACTGATAATCCTACTATGCCTAAAGATATAACTAATAACGATAATAACAATATTATATATAAATATAATTCCTTATCTGATGAAGATAAACAACATTTAATCTGTTTTTTAGATTATTTATGTAACAAATAAGAGTAAGCTCCAACTTACTCTTATTACCATATCTATTAATTTTCCTTACCTAAACCCTCTGCAAATAACCTAGTTGCTAATGAAAATGCAAATTCAAATACTTGTAATTCTATTATTCCACTTTTTGTATTATTTTCTTCCTGCATTTCATCTAATAATTTCTTTTCATCTTTAGTAAGTGTCATACACAATTTATAATATTTTGTGGAAATCTTTTTACTTAAATTTGATAATTCTTTTGTTTTATGATACATTTCTTCTCTATACTTCCAATATAAACTTTCAATTTGTTCCTTGTTTTCCATCTTTTTATCCTTTCCTAGAACTTAATTTAAACCATTTTAACTTCTGCTATGTCAAATTATATTGCTAATATTTTCTTCTTGCAAATCTCACAAACCTCGTTGAAATGTCCTATATAGCTTTAACATATATTAAATACTTCTTGTACTTTTCTTTTTAATGCAGTTGCAATTTTCTCCATAACATTATATGTTGGGTTATCTCTTGTACCTTTTTCTAAATGACAGATATATCCTTCTGATAAACCAGTCATTTCTGCTAGTGTATATTGTTTAATTCCTTCTTCTTTTCTTATTTCTCTTATTCGGTTTTCCATATTACCAACCTCTTTATTTTTCCATTGTTTACTTCTATTCCAACATCTCTTGCAATAAATTCAACAACTCCTTCTTTTGGAGTATCAAATAATACTACTGTTGCCCAACCTTTTTTTAGGTATAACTTTTCTTTCTTCCATTCTTCTTTATGTTTATGTATTGCTAACATATACATCTGTTTTTTAAATATAATTACATGGTATATCTTAATAGTTTTTTCCTGCTCAAATATTTTTATCATATCCATAACTTCACTATCAAATATAAATTCTGTTCCGTTTTCTTTTACTTTAGATACATATACTTTGTTGTTATCCTTAAAATCATTTATTACTGTGGAATCTAACTTTAGTATCTCTAATCTTTTTATAGCTTCTTGTTTTAGTTCATCTTTCATTTTCTACACCTTCTTTTTTAATTACAAATATTGTGCATATTTTGTACTAATGCTTTCTATCCATTCTTTATCAACTCTGTTTAAATATGTACTCCATGCTTTCTTGTTACTATTCCACCACCATTTACGGCTTTTTAATGCAACAATTAACTGTCTTTGAATTCTCATAGGAAATCTTATATAAGCTCTATCTCCTTCAATGTATGCTGTAAAGTTTTCATCTTCGTATATAATTTCCTTTGTGATCTCCTTGACTTCTCCATTTAATGACTGTGCATAAATTTTAAATATAATGCTGTTCTTTCTCCACTTAAACTTTGGATAAAATTTCTCATATAATTCAATAAATTTCTTGTTATCTAAGTATGCTAATTTAATTAAATGTTCTCTTGGGTCAAAACCTCTTTCTTCGCAAAAATCTATCATATTCATAGTTAGTTCAATATCTCTCTTTGTTGTATCTATTTTAGAATTTTTAATTTGTTCTCTCAAACCATCAAACCACTCACAAAATTCATGTGTTGTTTTAAATACTTGGTCGCTCTTGTCTAATCTCCTTGAATTATAATTTGCTGGACCTGCTACTATAACACTAACGTGTTGTGCTTCATATTCCAATATCTTTGAATATCTTTTATGTACTTGGTCTAGTATTTTTTGTTTCTTACTATTGGATATATCCCAACTTAAAACCTCATCTATATATGATTTATAACTTTCTGCTGATAAATTTCCTCTTGTTCCATTAAAACTATTTGAATTTGCTCTATGTATTAAGTTTTCATCTAACTGTTTTATTTCTAATTCCATTTTCTAATCACTTCCCATCATTCTTCTAAATCTTCTATTACCATATCAATATTTCTAGCCCAATAATCTATATCTCTGCATAGTGTATCAATACTGTTATAAGGGCAACTGTCAGGATAATTTTCTTTTAATTCTTTTCTTATTTTTGTTGGTAGTTTATTATAAGTCTTTTTAATTTCCTCAATTTGCTGTTGTAGTTTTTCAAATATTTCTTCTACATCATCTTGCATATTTTTCACTCCTTTTCTTCTATTCCTAATTTTGTAAATAAGTCTGCTTTTAATTCTGAATATAGTTCTTCTGTTCTTTTATTGTATTTTGAAAAAATTTCAACTTCTCTTGTATCTCTTAAAAAGTAGTGTAAATCATATAACGTTTCTAATATTGTATTAGTTTCGCTATCTACTGTAACATTTCTTAGTTGATAATTTATCTCATCTAGTCCTTGTCCTTCTGTTTGATTAAATGCTTCTAATATCTTCAGCTTGTCTAATTCTTTTATTCCCATTTTCTAGTCCTTTCCTTTTAAATATAAATTCTTTTCTTCTAGTCTTTTGATTTCCTGCACCTGTTTGTTGTTTTCTTCCCATTCCTTGATTTTAAAGTTACTATGGTCTAATACTGCATTTACTAAATCTTGTGTACCTAATAAGAAATTAAATACATATTCATAGTTATTGTTGCAGTTGTTTTTATTTTTTCTAAAACATTTCACATCTTTTTCAAACTTATTAAACCTATCTAATAACTTAAATATCAACTCTAATCTTTCTTGATTATCTTTTGCTATAAATACTGCATCTGCTCCAAAACAAGGTGGTCCAACTTGACTTAAATTTCTACATGCTGTTTCAACTTGCTCTCTCATCTTATTAAGATTTACATTTGATATAATATTTTGCTGTAATGCAATTACCTGTTCCTCTTGTAAATCAAATAAGTCTATACTTTTCATTTCTTTTAGGATAAGTTCATTAGCCATTAAACCACCTCTTTTTTCTAATAGTATTTTAATAATTCACTTGCAATACTGATACTTGTTTTTAATAAGATTTTGTTTACTTCTAATGAAACATGAGTTGTAGTTTCTATTTCCTTAATTTCTAATATACATGCCATTAGTAATTTATAATCTCTGCTACGCACCTTGTAATTTTCAATAACATACTTCTTAAAGTTCTTTATCCATTCTTCTGCTGATACTACATCTAATTCTTTTTGTTCAAGTATTTCTTCTGCTTGTTTTAATAGTTTATCTTTTTTCTTCTTTTCCTTATGTATTTCGCTTTCTACTCTATGTATATAACCTTCTACAATATTACAATATCCTAATCTTTGATTACCTGTATATTTATTAGTAGTAATATGTAAAATTGCTTCCTTAATTTGCTTTAGTCCTTTTAGTATTTCTTTATAATTTCTGCTTTTTAACAATTCTACTAAATCTAATGTATTGTCTATAAAGTCAGTTCCTGCAAATGTTTCAAAAATTTCTAATTCTAAAATACCTACATTATTGTCTAATAATCTTTGTCTATATTCTTCAAACACATCTTCTATTTTTACCACCTCTTTTGATTCCAATTATTCTGTTTCTGCATTCATTTTCAATAATTCTTCATCTGTTAATTTTGCAGTAATTTCTATTAGATTTTTTAAACTCTTTCTTTTTAATTCTGTTTTATCTAATACTATATTTTTTCCTGCATTGTTTGTTACTGCAATTCTTTCTGTTTCTTTGTAATAATATTTTCTAATATTTAATGTTATTTGATTTTGATTATTATAATAAAGTTTAAATTCAAAATATCCTATATTATCTACTTTTAACTTCTTTATCAATGTTTTTCCTTCATGATAGACAAAGTAAATTACATCAAACTTCCAATTATTACTGCATTTATGATTTATTTCTTCTATTTGCTTTTTAGTCATTGATGTTGCCATATTAAACATCTCCTTCTTAATTTTCATCATTTCTAACAGTTATAAATTTAATAATATTTTCATTTATTCTATAATTTCTCTCTAATTCAACAATAACATCTGCTTTTGTTTCAAAATAAATTACTATATAATATCCTTCTTTGCATTTACTTATTTCATAAGCCAATTTCCTAACTCCCATCTTTTCTACTTTTGTTACTTCTCCGTTTTGATTTATTAAATCTGTTATTTCTGTTATTATTCCTTCAATTTCTCCTTCATCTAAATTTGGTTTAATAATAATTACACTTTCATATTCATTCATAATTTTTATTCCTTCCTTTTTATTTTACGTTCTAAGGGTTTTAACTTTTAGATGTATAACTTATATTACTTCAAAATCGTGTTGCGAATTTCACTAAATCACGTTTGAATGTCCTATAAAATAATATAAAGTATTGTGAGTACTTTAATGTAGGGAAGAAAATCCCCATTTCCTAAACAACTTTTCTAACTTGTTATATTCTGCTGTTCCTTTTGCTGTTGTTCTATCTCTTGGATAGTAACAATTTCTGTCTGCATTGTAGATTCCACCATTTATAAAATGATGTCTTGATAGTTCTAAAATTTCTTTGTTACTGTTTCCACTACTGCCGATACCTCTAATCCCTAAAGATATTTCAAAATTCTTTAACCCTAACTTACCTAAATTAGATGGTGTAACTTCTTTAATATCTGTATTTAACCATTCTTGTTGCATTTCTTGTCCTTGCTCATCATAGGCTTTTACTATGTAACCATTATCCCTAACATTTCTCCAACCAAAACTTACACCTGTTATTACATATTGTGCTAAATTATTATTGGGTCTTTTTGCAAAATCCTGATACATAACCTGCGACTTCTTCCTAAAGTCTTTAGCAATTTTTAAGGCTACATCTACATTGTTTATGAAAGCTAGTCTATTACTTGGAACGCAAAGAAATAGGAGTTTTAATCGACCAATTAATTCTCCTATTTCCTTAAATTCATCATCTATTATGCTGTCCAAAATAGTTATTTTTGGACTTTCTTTTTGTTTGCTATATGAAATAACTTCTTCTAGTGATACATTTTCTAACGGAACATTTTTCATTTTTTACTCACCTCATCTCTGCCGAATATTGTTGTTAAAATCCTGTTTTTCTTACTCTCCCAGCTGATGAAGTAGCTTAACATATTAATTTACTGGTAGTCAATAGCTTTTGTTTAAAAAATGTTATAAGTTTTAAAATATGTCAAGTAATTTATTTTTATTCAAATTTATTATTTGTTTAGTCCTCTTAATAGTTCAAGTGCTTTTTCTAATTCTACTATACTATTTTCTCCTAACATATTTAGGCTTCTATAATCTTTTTTTAATATTATTTTCTGCTCTATTTCTTGTAATATCTGTTCTACTAGCAATGATACATCTATATATGTTCCTCTTAGACAATATATTTCTTTCTCATTAACTTTTAGAGGTTCTGCATTATTTATAATTTTATCTAACTTATCCATTTTGTAACTCCTTCTGTTTAAATTTTTGATTCAATAAATCTATTCTTTCTTCAAAAGTGTAATTTTTATCATCATTTATACTATTTTCTAAAATATTACTCACATTTACAAGTAATGTTATGGATTTACTTAAAGCTGTTGCTACATATTCATAGTCTATATGATTTAACTCAGTTATACATTGCACATTAAAATTGATATTTTCAATAATTCTTTCTAAATTTGCTGAGTTTCTTATAACATCATAATTTCCCTCGCGAATATCTTTCTTCAACTCGTAGACTTTCATTAACAACACTCCTATTATATTTTTCTTATTCTATTAATATTTTACTAACAGTAAATAAAAAATAGTAACTTACATTTTTATAAGTTACTATTTAAAATTTTGTGTTTCCTGTGTTTTTTGTTATCCTTTTACTCTTTTTATATCTTCATCATTTAGTCCTGCTAGTTTTAAACCTTCATCTGTATATCCATAATCAAATGCTTCCTGACAGGCTTTATCTGCAAATATATATTTACAAGAATCAAAGAATAAATTAAAACTTATTTTGTTTTGCATTAAACTACTCATAGCTTTTAGTATTCTTGCATTTCCTTTTAATTCTCCTTCAAAATATTCAAATCTATCATAATCAAAAATATGGTCATAATATACATCTCCATAATTATTGATATAATATCCACAACCGTTCATATCAGAGCTGTCATGATTTCCTTTATCTAATATTTTTTGGAATTTCTCATTCCAATTACATAACCATTCTAAAACAAATACAGTTCTTCCATCTTCAACATCTGCTTCGGCATTAAATATTGTTCTTGATGGTGCTGTTAGTAAATCTCCTTTTTTAAATGGTGTAGGAATATTTAAACAAATACCATCTAAATCCAAGTATTCATCTGTACTATATATATTTATTAGTTTTAGCTGTTTATTTTCTATATTATATTTTTCTATAATTCTTCTGCCATTTCTATCTAAAGTCCTTTTTATTAGTTGTATCTTTAATATTTCATTATCTGTATCCTCTTTTAATTCTTGGTACAATGCCATACATACATCATCATAAGTTTTGTATAGATTATTACTTTCCTCAAACCTATGTAAATATGAATTTCTATAACAAATTTCATAAGTATATATCATATTCTCATCTGCCTGTTGCATTTCCTGTCTTAAATTTCTAACTCTTTGTATTTCTCCTTGTATCATATCTTTTACACTATCATAGTGTTTACAGTTTATTCTTTCAATTACTTCCATATCAGGATAATCTGTAATTAACTCTTGATATGCAGATATTTTTTCATCTACACTCATTCTTTTATTTCTATAAATTAGTACTGCCAGTTCTTCTGTATTAAATTGATGTTGTATTTTTCTACAATGCTCACTAATTGCTTTTGAATTTATTAAATTATATATATCCATCTTTTTATTTTTCCTCTCTATTTTCTGAAATTTCCATTCCATAAAAGTTTTCATCACAATTTAAACATAAATATTTATAGTCTTTTAAATCACTTACTAATAATTGATGTTTACATCTAGGACAATATCTATCTGTACCATAATTCTTATATAGTTCTGTTTCTATTTCTTTTGTATCTTCTTCATTCTCATTTAATTTATAATATTTTTCTAATAATTCTTTATAACTCTTTTTACATTTCCTATCGTGTTCCATCAAATCTTCTAATGCTTCTAAAGTACCACAATTACTACAAATCTCTGTCTTATTATCTTTTCTTGATATGGCAGGATAACCTATTATTGCATTTCCACATCTTGCACATACTTTTGTTAATCCTACATAATAATTTGTTTCTCCAAGTATTTTATTTGCAATACATTTATTATTTTTAGTATCTAATTCTATATTCAAATTCATTTCCTTAATCTCCTATTAATATGTAATTTCAAAATATCCACCAACAGTATTGTAACTTAAACCTTTAATATATCTGCCTTTATACTTTAATTGATTAATACTTATATATTTTAAAGCTTCCTTACAACTTTTTTTGATGTGTTCATTTTTTATTAATTCTTTTTTTACTTTTTCCATGTTCACTTTTTGTGTTGCATTTTTAATCAAATAATCTTGAAACTCTTTACCAAAGTATATTTTTTCAGTTTTCATTTCCTCACCACCTAAAACTTGTTTTAAATCAATTTTTCTCTTTGGATATATAACTTGTTGCTTATTATTTTAAATTCCAAACGTGGCAAACCTCGTAATGAAGTCCACTATTTAAAACTATATTATAAAACAAATTTTATCCAAAAATATTCATTATTAAGTATTACTTATGCAGTCAGTGAAGTAGCTTACACCAGTATTTTATATTTGTCAAAGCCTATAAGTTTTAAAATATGACAAGGAAAAAATGCTAAACCATGATAAATATTGTTTAGCATTTTTTATTATATAAAATTTATTCTAATAATTTCTTCCCCAACTTTTTATAATTTTTTCCCCAACTTGTGGGTATAATATACTCTGAAATGACATTAAATAACCTTATTTAACTTTTATCTAATTTTTCTAAAACCCTTGACAGGAGTGTTAAAAGGTGATATTATAATAAAAAATGAGATTTGGTGATGTTGGATAGGGCAACCCACTTCTAAGCCTGGGGTCGGGGGTTCGAATCCCTCCTGGCTCACCAAAGAAATATCATACGAACCTGTATAATTAAAGACAGATAATTTTAATATTTGTCTTATATTTAACCTTTCTTTACTTTATGCTACTTTTATTCCTGTATTTTTTACTTTTACTACAAAAGGAGCTTCATCATTTTTAATAAATATAAGAATATAATTTGCCTTTTCTCTTTATAAGATATACTGCATATCTCTGTGAATGTGTAAATGGCTTTAAATCTTCATTTTCGTTTATATTATAAATGTAAACTGCATCTGTTATTTGTTCTTGTATGTATAAAAGTTGTTCTTTTAAGTTATCATATATTTTTTTAGTTTCTTTTAAATATGTTTCATCATCTTCGTATTTTCCTTTTAACTCAAATTTATAATCTTTATCTACATCTTTTAATATTTCAAATCCATAAGCAAAAAAGAAATCTTTATATGCTGTTTCATAGGTATATAAGTCAGCATTCAGAAATCTAAGTAATAATAGACCAAGTCTTTCTACATAAGGAAAATATAAAGTACTTGTTTGTTTTAAGCCCATATCTGTCCCTTCATCTTCTTTCCACTTTAAACAATTAAACAAGAGCCAATATTAAATATACAAAAGATGTGTGACTAACTTAAGTGAAGTGTATATCTTTTTATTTCTATTCTACTTCTATAACTTTTGTTGCTACTTTTTTTATGAAGGCTTCATCATGTTCTACAAAAATCAATGTAGGTTTATATTTTAAAATTGCATCTTCTATTTGTATTCTTGTTAATAAATCTATATAGTTCAATGGTTCATCCCATATATAAATATTGGCTTGTTCTGATATACTTTTTGCAATTAAAACTTTCTTCTTTTGCCCTTCACTCATATCATTAATATTTGTATCAAAATCTATTTTTGAAAATCCCATTTTTGACAGCATAGCTTTAAAGATACTTTCATCAATTTTATTATCCTCAGTAAATGTTTTTAAACTTCCTTTTAAATCTTCTGTACTTTGTGATATATAGGATATTTTTAAATTATTTACTACTTTTAATTTTCCGACATATTGTATTTCTTTTCCAATAATAAGTTTTAATATACTTGACTTTCCTATTCCATTTTTTCCTATTATTGCAACTCTATCTCCATTTGTTACTTCAAAAAATATTGGAGAAAATATTGTCTTTTCATTATATTTTATTTGTAAATTATTTGCTAAAATTAATTGATTTTTTTTACTTTCTAATGGAAGTATTTTTAAACTTTCATTTTTGTCTACATTTTTTAATAAATTAGTTTTTTCATTTATTGCTTTTTCAATTCTTTGTTCCATAACTTTTGATTTTTTCATCATTTTAGCAGATTTATGTCCTACATAACCTTTATCTATTTTTGCTTCTAGATTATATTTTTTATTCTTCGTTTTCTCAATTTCATTTGACCATTTTGCAGTATTTTTAGAAGCAATATCTAGCCTATCTATATCTTTTTGCAATTTTTCATTCGCTAATTTTTCAAAATTATCTTGCTTATCTTTATTCTCTTTCCACGATGAAAAGTTACCTTGTTGGATTTCAATGTTAGTATTATTTATAGAAATTATATGATTTACCACTTTATCTAAAAAATTTCTATCATGCGATACTAATAAAAATCCTTTTTTCCTTTCCAAATAGCTGACTAAACTATTTCTTGTTTCTATATCTAAATGATTTGTAGGCTCATCTATAAGTAAAAAATTATTTACCTTTAAAAATAAACTTATTAATAGTACTTTTGCTTGCTCTCCACCACTTAATAGAGTAAAATTTCTATAAAGAATGTTTGTATCTGTATTAAGTAAGTTTAATTCTTTTATAATTTCCCAATCTTGAACATTAGGAGCAATTTCATTTACTATTTCTATTGACATTCTATTTTTATCAGTTATGTCAAAAGGAAAATAATCAATATCTACACTCTTTGATATTGTTCCTCTATAATCAAATTTCCCCTGTAATAATTTTAAAAATGTAGTTTTTCCTTTTCCATTTCTGCCTATTAACCCTAATTTCCAGTCTGTATCTATATTAAATGTCACATCTTCAAATATATTATTATAACTTCCTTCATATCCAAAAGTTAAATTATTTACACTTATTAAAGACATTTTTCCTCCCATTAACTTACTATTTTATTTAATCTTTACTATAAATATTATAATTACTTTTCTTTATTATCTTTATAATTTCAAGTTTTTATTTTAAAGATTATTTATAATTTTAAGTCTCAGTTTTTTGCAAAATTATTATTTAGAAAAAAGATATATAATGTTTTGATGATGAAATTTTTAGAAATATAGATGATGATTTCTAATAAAGTGGATTTGTTAATTAGTTTAAAAATTACTTTGATAAATTAAATATTGTACGCACATTGAATTTGTCTTGCAATTCTTCTATTTAAGTAGATAAACACAAATAATTTCAAACTTAATTATCTACCCTATACTTTATTATTTTCAATATTAATTAAATCATTTCAAAATAATCATTATCCAATTTTTTTATTCTATAAACATATTTGTTTTGAACACCCACATTATATTCTATCATTAAATTTGCTAACTTTTTACCATCTATAAGAATAATTGTTTGATTTAAAACCTTTACATACTCTTTAGCACCTGATGTAAAATCAGAAGTAGTAATAAAAATCCCTTTATTTGATTTTTTTGCTGATAAAGCTCCAACAAATTTTTGTAGTTCTGGTCTTCCAACACTATCTTTCCATCTCTTAGCTTGAACATATATTTTATCTAATCCAAGTTTATCTTGATTAATAATTCCATCAATTCCTTCATCTCCAGATTTTTTTGTAACAAAGTCTTTAGAATCATTAATATCACCATATCCTATTTCAGTTAGAACATCTATTACAAGTCTTTCAAAATAATAAGGATCTTTTTCTAATATAAGTTCTAATATATCATCAGTTAGCTGTTCATTAATTTTTTTATATAAAATATCTATATTTTCTTCAGGTGTAATTTCTTCATTTTCATCATTATCTGATACATGGACTTTTTTGTTTTCTTTCTGTTGATTACTAAATATTCGATACTCCTCATATTTTGACAATAGTTTTTTATCAATTTTAGAAGGCTTAGTCTCTAATAATTTATATCCTCTTTCAGTTATAGTATATATTCCTCTTCTTACAGGATTTAATAATATTGATTTTTTTAAATATGTTAAAGCCCAATAAACTCTATTAGTAACAACAGTTTGTTTTCCACTTGGAACGATTAATTTTGTATCTTCCTCATTTAAATCAAAAATATTAATGACTTCTTCTATACATTCATTTGTAGTATGTTCCTTTTTATCTTTAAAAATTTTTAATATTGGTAACATAAAATCTTGAAATTTTGGTACAGCCATTTCATTTTCTCCTTTTAAATTAATATTAATATTTTTAGTATATCATACTTTAAGCCTAAAGTGCACATTAAAAAAAAATTTTAATAAATTAAAAATCTATATCCAAAAATTTAATTTAAAGTTAAAGTTAAATTAAACAATTTACATTTTTTTGCATAATATTCATAATTTTTGTTATACTATTAGTTATATATATAATTTATTGTTATTTTTTATTAACATTGAAATACCCCAAATATAACAGTTGTACATATAATTCTTATCACATTGGTAATTAGTGTATTTTATGTATATAGCCTGATATACTAATATTATTAGTGTTGTTATAAACGGAGGTATAAAATGGAATCTATAACAAAAACTGAAATTAATAAAGAATTAGGTAAAATATTTAAAGAATATCGTTTAAAAAGAAAATTTACTCAAGAAAAGATAGCAGAAGAACTTGATATTTCTGTTAAATATATTTCAAGAATTGAGAATGGTACAGGTGGAGTTAAAGTTGAGACATTAGTACGCTATATGAATATATTAAGTATTCCACCTGATATTTTATTTGAAAATCTTTTAACAAATCAAACTTTAAAAAAAGATATAAAATTATATAAAAAAATTAAAGCACTTTCAGAAAATAAAAAAGATGCAACAATGAATATAATAGATATTTTTGACAATTATAATTTTTAAAAGACTGGGTTACCAGTCTTTTATTTTATCACGTCCCTTTTATTCTTTCCAAAAAGCTTTGTAAGTTTTAAATGCAGAATATATATCAAATTTACTTGTAACTTCATATGGAGCATGCATTGAAAGAACTGGAACGCCACAATCAATAACATCTGCACCTTTATTTGCTAAAATATAAGCTATTGTTCCTCCTCCTCCAATATCGACCTTTCCTAGTTCAGCTATTTGATATTTTATATCATTTTTTTCTAATAAATTTCTAATCCAGGCAACATATTCTGCATTAGCATCAGATGCTCCTGACTTTCCTCTTGCTCCAGTATATTTATTTATGCTTATACCTTTTCCAAGAAATCCTGCATTTATTTTATCTGATACAGAAGCATAAATTGGGTCAAAACCTGCATCAACATCTGATGATAACATTTTTGAAAAACAAAATACTTTATCTAATAAATTCGGTTTATTAATTTCTAATTTATTTAATATTTCTGAAATAAAGAAATCAAACATATGAGATTCCATACCTGTATTTCCCATACTTCCAATTTCTTCTTTGTCAGATAAAATACATACTGCAGTATTTTTTACATTATCTAAACTCATCATTGCAACAAGAGAAGTGTAAGCACAAACTTTGTCATCTTGTCCATATGCTGCAATCATACTAGAGTCAAAACCTAAACTTCTTGCTTTAAATGCTGGTATTATTTCTAACTCAGAACTTAATAAATCTGCTTCAACTAATCCATACTTCTGATTTAAAATATTTAAAATATTTAATTTTACTTTTTCTTTTACATCTTTGTCTTTATATGGTATACTTCCAACTAATAAATTTAAATCTTCCCCATTTATTCCATTTTTAAGTTTCTTTTCCATTTGTTCTTGTGCTAAGTGTGGTAACAAATCTGTTATTGTAAATATTGGATCATTTTCATCTTCTCCTATATTTACTGTTATTTTTTCTCCATTTGGCTTAACTATTACTCCATGTATGCTTAGTGGTATTGTTGTCCATTGATACTTTTTTATTCCTCCATAATAATGAGTTTTTAAATATGCCATTTCTGTATCTTCATATAGTGGATTTGGTTTTAAATCTAGTCTTGGCGAGTCAATATGTGAACCTATTATATGAAGCCCTTTATCTATGCTTTCTGTTCCAATCATTGCTAAATACATGCTTTTTTCTCTATTTATAAAATATACTTTATCACCTGCCTGTAATCTTTCAAATTCCATTATATCTTTATACCCATTTTCTCTTGCTACTTTTATTGATTCTTGTACAAATTCTCTTTCTGTTTTTGCTTTGTTTAAAAATTCCATATATCCTTTTGAAAAATTAAAAATTTCATCTTTTTGTCCTTCATTTACTGTATCCCAACCATTTTCTTTTTTCAAAAATAATTTTGACTTTAAACTATCTTCCATATCTTAATCTTCCCTTCTTTTCTCTCTATTTATCTTTTTTAGTATATCACTTTATTTTTTATTTTTCCACAATTTTTTGTATTTATTATTTTTTTTAGCAAATAATATTTTTATTGGAGGTCTTTATGAATTCTTTATGGTTAAGTGAAAATGTAAAAAAAATAAATTTTGAAGTATTAGAAAATGACATTTCAACTGATGTTTGTATAATTGGAGCAGGAATTTTTGGACTGACTTGTGGATATTATTTATCTAAAGCTGGTTTAAAAGTTACTATACTTGAAAAAAGTGATATTTCTCGAAAAACAACTGGTCATACTACAGCAAAAATAACTTCACAACATGGCCTATTTTATACTTATTTAATAGATACTTATGGTGAACAGTTTGCTAAGGATTATTTATTTGCTAATCAAGAAGCAATTGAAAATATAAAAAATATTATTGATACAGAAAATATTAATTGCGATTTTGAATATCAATCTAATTTTGTTTATACAACAAATCAATCTGAAATAAAAAAAATTAAAAAAGAGGTTGATAATGTTAACTTAATTGGATTTCCTGCAAATTTTGTTACAAAAACTGGATTGCCTTTTGAAATTGAAGGTGGAATTCAATTTAAGGAACAGGCTCAATTTAATCCATTAAAATATGTATATGGATTGGTTAACAGCATTTTAAAGAATAATGGTAAAATTTTTACTAACACAACTGTTTTTGATGTACAAAATGAAGGAGAATTTTTTAATACGTTTTCTACAGGTGGTAAAATAAAGTCAAAATATGTAATTCTTGCTTCTCATTATCCCTTTATAAATTTCCCTGGAATGTATTTTTTTAAAATGTATCAATCTTCCTCTTATGTTATTGGTATAGATACTAAAAAAACATTGTTTAATGGGATGTATATTACTGCATCTGAACCTGTATATTCTTTTAGAGTTGCAAATTATAATGGTAAAAAAATTTTACTTTTAGGTGGAAGTAATCATAAAACAGGAACTCCTGCAATTTATAGTCAGACATATGGGATGTTAGAAAATTATGCTAAAAGTTTATATGCTAATTGTGAGGTTTTATTTAGATGGAGTACTCGTGATTGTATTAGTTTAGATAAGATTCCTTATATTGGTCGTTTTTCTAATAGTATTGATAATTTTTATGTTGGTACTGGTTTTAACAAATGGGGAATGACTTCTTCTAATGTTGCAGCTAATATTGTTTGCGATAAAATCTTTGAAAAATTTAATAAGTATTCTTATGTGTTTGATTCTAATCGTGTTAATCCTATTAAAAATAGGACAGAACTTAAAAACATGATTTTTGAGTCTGTAAATTCTCTTGCAATAAAAAAATTTAAGGATTCTAATATTTCCTTTGATAGTATTCCTAATAATTCGGGTGGTATAATAGATATTAATGATCAAAAAGTTGGCATTTATAAAGATTCTTCTCGGTAATATTTTTGCTGTTAAACCTATTTGCACACATTTAGGTTGCTTACTTTCTTGGAATGATTCTGATAAAACTTGGGATTGTCCTTGTCATGGTTCTAGATTTAATTATATGGGTAAAAACTTATATGATCCTTCTTTTAAAGATTTGGATATTTTTAATTTATAAAATTATATTTATATGTTACTTTTTTAATTTATCTCTTTTTTTGTATTTTTTAAATTAATTTGTTCATTTCTGTTGACTTATTTATATGTTTTTGCTACAATTTTTCTATATTAATTCATATATTTATTTTTTATTTATGGACTAGATTTCTTCTTTACTGAAAGTCTAGTTCTTTTATATTTATTTCAAGCATAAATGTTCTCTTTTTTTAATATTTCATTTTCTGTTTTTATTTCTAGATTTTATTTTTGTATTTTTAATATTTCATCATTACTTGTTATTTCTCCTGTTGATGTTTTTATTTTTCCTTATTTTTTTATCCATTAATTGCAAGAATAAAGCTAATGTATATAAAAGCAGAGAAAAAAACTGTATCTCGTAATGTAATTTATAATGATAATGAAATTGCAGTAAAAATGCTAAGTTAAGAATTGTCTAATAGTTTAATAAAAAAATAAATAGGATTTCAAATGACTAACCTAATTCACTCCATAACCATTGGCTTATGGAGCGAATTAGGTTAAAATGTTTTTGGAGGTAAGAATTATGTTATATAATCATAGTGAAATAAAAAATAACTTTAAAAGTACTTATCAAATTAGAAAAGCCTTAGAAAACAAAGAAATATATAAAATTGAAAAAGGGATATATTCTGATGTAGCAAGTGTACATTATTTAGCCATTATTATGAAAAAATATCCGTATGAAGTATTTACTTCTTATTCTGCTTATTACTATCATAATATGACAGATGTAATTCCTGATAAAATATATTTTGCTACACATAGAAATAATAGAATGATATCTTCTAATAAAATAAAGCAAATACGTATGAAAGATGAACTATATAATTTAGGAAAAACTCAAATTGATTATGAAGGAATTAGAATAAATATATATGATAAAGAAAGAATGCTAATTGATTTAGCTAGAAATAAAAACAAAAATGGATATGATTTATATAAAGAAATTATATCTAATTACAGAAAATTAGCAAATTCATTATATACACAAAAGATAGAAGAATATTTACAATACTTTGTAAATGGAGATAAAATCTTTGAAATAATACAAGATGAGGTGTTTTAATAAATATATATGAATTAGTAAATAAATATGTAACAGCGGGTTATTCTGAAGATGATGCTTTAGAGATATAGCAAATATAAAAGAAAAACATGGAATTGGAAAAAATTCTGAAATCAAATGGTGTAGAATATCGATAAATAAAATTGACTTTTATAAAGAAA
The DNA here is from genome assembly GCA_947646915.1 of uncultured Clostridium sp. GTDB lineage: Bacteria > Bacillota > Clostridia > TANB77 > CAG-508 > CAG-269. The sequence goes on from CANSII010000012.1 coordinate 45,764, forward strand.
TTATTGATTATTTCTTTGAAAATGATAATTTAGCTTTTAGAGGTTTAGTAGTTAGAAATAAAAATCTATTAGATCATGAAAAATATAATCAGACACATGATGAGTGGTATTATAAAATGTATTTTAGATTACTTTCTAGAGTAATAAATAATAAGTGGAAGATGAAGCAGAACTTGCATATAAAAGAGAATATCAAAGAAGAATAACTCAAGTATATCGTGCAAATGAGCTTAAAAAGCCAATAATGAGAAAAGAATATAATGATTGGAAAGCAAAAGCTAGAAAGCAATTAAAATTATATCGAGAAAATAAAATAACAAAAGAAGAATTTTGTGATTGGATAGAGAAAAATAAATAATTATGCAAATATTATAGACTTTTTAAAAGAAATGTTGTAAAATTCTTATCATAGAAAGTAAGTTTAGCAGATGTGTGTGTTGCCCTCGACCTTGATTTCTTATCAAGAGTTAGGGGGTGAGGCTATGTTAGAGATTTTTGCATTCCTAGTAATAAGTTTAATGATTTCAATAACAATCAATTTAGCCTTGCTATGTATTATATACATACAATGGGTTAATAGTCAGATAAAATAAAAAAAGCACTACACATTTGCTGGCAGGCAGTGTAGTGTTTTTCTCAATTAATTTTGGGCAACACACATTTCTGTGTTTGCTTACTTTCTATCTTTATTATACTCTAGTTTTATAGAAAAAGTCAAGAAATATAAAAAATTATTTTAAACGGAGAAACATTTAATGATTAGTTATAAATGGTGTAATGAAAAAATTCCAAAAGATATAGAAATAAAACAAGTTTATGGAATTGTTTTTAATGAGGATGGAAATATATTTTTAAGAATAGATAATGGAATATACAAATTAACAGGAGGAAGACCTGAAATAGAAGATAAATCTATAGAAGATACTTTAAAAAGAGAATTTATAGAAGAAGCAAATATAACAATAAAAAATATTCATTTGTTAGGTTATCAGTTAGTAGATGAAAATAATGGAATTAAACCATATGCTCAAGTACGAATGATTGCTCAAATTGATGAAATTTTTGAAAATAGACCTGATTTAGATAATGGAAAGTTATATAAAAGAGTTTTCAAATCTCCAAAAGAAACAATAGAATTATTAAATTGGGGAGAAGTAGGTAAAAATCAAATAGAGGAAGCTGTAAAATTAGCAAAGAAATATTATTAAATAGTTTGGAGAGAAAATGAAAGTATTAAGTTTAACAGAGCCATGTGCAACATTAATTAAAGAAAATATAAAGAAAGTAGAAACAAGAAGTTGGAAAACATCTTATCGAGGCGAATTATACATTCATGCAAGTAGTACAAAAATACCTAAAGAGTGGAGAGAAGATAAAGAATTTATGGAATTAGTAAAAGAAACTCCATTAAATTATGGCAATATTATCTGCAAGTGTAATTTGGTTGATTGTATTTATATGACTAAAGAATATGTAGAAGATATGAAAAATAATAATCATCAAGAATATATTTGTGGCAAATATAAAGAAGGTAGATATGCTTGGATATTAAAGAATATTGAAGTGTTGGATAATCCAATTAAAGCAAAAGGTCATCTAAGTATCTGGAATTATGAAGAATAATAAGGAGGAAAAGTATGATACAAAATCTAGTTAGAATTAATTCTATTGATAATATTGAAATGGTTGGAATGTTATATGAACCAGAAGAAAAAAATAATAAAATAGTAATTCATGTTCATGGATTATGTGGTAATTTTTATGAAAATAGATTTCTTGATATGTTAGCAAAAACATATACAAATAAAGGTTATAGCTTTTTAACATTTAATAATAGAGGAACTAACTTTGTTTCAGAGCTATTAAAGGGTAATAATTTTGCAGTAATAGGTGGTTGCTATGAAAAATTTACAGATTGCTTATTAGACATAGAGGGAGCAATTAACTATTCAAAAAATATAGGATATACAGAGATTATTCTTGAAGGACACAGTTATGGTTGTAATAAAGTAGTCTATTATTATAATAAAAAGAATGATGAAAGTATAGAGAAAATCGTATTATTAGCACCATGTGATATTCCACAAGAATGTATTAAATTTTTAAGCAAAGAAGAATATGAAATAGCAAGAAAAGAAGCAATAAGATTAGTCAATGAAGGAAAAGAAAATGAATTAATCGATTTTTCAGTAAATGCTAATGGAGTAATCGCAGCTGGAACATATTTTAATGACTTCTTACCAAATGGTGAAAATGATTTTATAAGATATGTTGACGGAGTAAATGGAAAAAGTAATGTTCTTAACGATATTGACATTCCAGTATTAGTTGTATTTGGAGATATAGATGAATGTGTGTTAACCCAAGATATTGAAATAGTAAAAGCATATTTAAAGAACAATATTAAAGAATGCGATATTCAAATTATAAATGGTGCAGACCATTCTTATACAGATAAATATGAAGAATTAGGAAAAATAATAGAAAAGAATATATAAAGAAATGAAAAATAGAATGGAGAACTTAAAAGATGAAAGATTTATTAAAAACAAATTGTTTTGATACTAACGAAACAATGATCGTTGTTGGAAGTTGTTTAGAAAGTATGCAACCTAAGGCATATAAAGAAATAGAACAAATTTCTTCAAATATTTATGAAGTATGTTTAGAAAAAGAACACTTAAATATGGTAGTAACAAAAATAATAGGTATGGTGGCAAGAGGAAAAATTAAAAAAATGATATTTGCAACAGTAGATAAATCTCCTCATTGTGTGCAACTTCATTACGTAATTAAAGAATTAGAAAATGCTATTGATATAAGTAACATTGAAATAGTAAATTATGTAGCAGTTGAGAATAAACTAATTCAGATACCATTAAAGATAATAAGTTTATCTAAAAACTTATCTAAATTAAAAACAAAAATGGAGGAAGAACAATGAAAATTATAAAACTTGAACAGGCAGAAAGACATAATAATAGTGATAAATGTAAAGTTATAGAATATGGATTTAATGATAAAGACATAGATTGTGCAACAGCAGTTATAAACGGAAGATACCCTGATACTGGTTATTGTATGAATGAAGAGTGTAAAGAGCTTATTTATGTAATAGATGGAGAGGGAACTTTAAATAAAGAAAATGAAACAATTGAATTTAAAAAAGGCGATGCGATTCTAATTGATAAAAAAGAAAAATATTACTGGGATGCATATTGCACAATAATAATGCCCTGTACTCCAGCTTGGTATCCAGAACAACATAAATTAACAGAATAATTAAATAGTTTAAGGAGCGTACAGAAATTGCTCCTTTTAATTTATCTAACTCTATCTTTCTTCTTTTTCTCTTGTTCCTTTTCAAATTGCTTTTGTTCATTTTCCAGTTTTTGATGAAGTTCATATTTTCTTATTTTTTCTAATCTTAGCTTAATATTATCACAATGTTTTATTTCTTCAGCAAGTGGAGTAATCTTTTTTGAAATTTCTACAATTTGATTTTCAATACTTGCTTTTTCTTCATCTGTTTTTGCTCTTTTATGCTTTTTCCATAGATTTTCTCTTTCATTTTTTAGTGGGTTAATTTTTTCATAAACTGATTTTTGATAATCCAGTAGTTCTTGTTCTGTATTGATGTTATTTTTACATACAAATCTAACTTGTTTAGAAAATTCATCCATTCTTTTAATTGCTTGTATTAATTCTGGTGTAATTTTCGTTATATTAGGTTTTGAGGCAATTTCTATATTGATACCGAGTAATTTTTCATAGTGAAAAATCAAATATGAAATTGAGCCTTTAAATTGCAAATGCTTTTGTTTTTCGTTATTATATTTTTCATAACTTCTATTAGCTAATAAATATGGATCTGGAGAATATGGATATCTAGGCTGTGTTTCTAATATTCTTTTATAAATATTTTCTTTTGAGTAATTATTTCCAAATTGCCTTTCAATTCTAGTATTTCGTTTATATGGCTCTCTTCTTATAGACAATGTTTCGTTTTTATCTGTAACAATATAATCTAAATCTTGTAGTATTTTAATAAATTCGTTATAGTCTTTAGCATTTGCTATTGCATATTCAATAGAATCTTTCATTAGTTCTTTATACAAACTACTTGTAGCATATTTATTATATTTTTCTTCTTGCTTTAAAACATTCAATCCATATTCTTCACAAAGTTTATCTGATGTTTTTCTCATTAATGCATAGTCTTTTTTTGTATTACAAAACCTCTTACCATCTAAAAATGAAACAGAGTTTAAAATAAAATGGTTGTGTAGGTTGTCTGTGTTTAAATGAGTAGAAACCACTACTTGAAATTTATCTCCCCATAATTCTTCAGCAAGTTTTATTCCAATTTCATGTGCCTGTTCTGGTGTTACTTCTCCTTTTACAAATGATTGTACTCCATGAAAACATTGTATTCCTGTTGTTTTGAAAAATTGTTTTTTAGTATTTCTCATTTCTTGCAGAGCAGTATCAGGCATACAATTTATACCTGATACATATAGTTTTTCTTCTGTCTTTTCTCCATTAACTGCATAATTTATTGTAAAATCTAATCTATCTTTTACTTTCCATATTTTTGTTACAGCCACTTTATGCATTCACCTTCTTTTGAGATACAACATAAACTTCTTGCAAACTTAAAACTAAATCTTCTATTTTATGTGCTAGTGGTATATATTTATCATTATTAACATACCCATAACGATTATATGCTCTTGCAATTTGATTAAGATTTGTTGCCATACCTCTTAATTGAGAAAGTACTTCATAAAATTTTTCATCTGGTTTTTCTTTTAACTGATAATCTAAAATTATTTTTCTAAAAAATTCTGATTTGTTCAAGCCAGATTTTTTAACTTTTTTATTAAAGATTTTATTTTCTTCCTCATTCAAAAATACATTGATTTTTATATTTCTATTTCTCATAAATTTTCATCTCACTTTCTATTTTTTCTTATTAGGGTTTGGGACTTGTCCCATTCCTATTAGTATTTGTGGCGTGAGTACAAATACGTTGCTTGCATATTCAAGAAATCTAAAAAGTACTCACTTTAAAATTCCTATTTTTTTGAAGAAAAAGTATACTTCTTTACCTCCTAAAAAGAAAATTTCTCTTTCTTCTATTGATTGCATATCGTAATAAATTTGTACCAATCTTGAAAGTAAAAAGCATTCTTCATTTGATAAATTTCTGCCTTTAATATCTCCTTCTAGTACCCATGTTAAGTTCTCATTTTGTTCTAATATTTTGTTATATTCGTTTTTTAGCTCTGCATATTTTTCATTATTATCTTTTAAATATCTTCTAGAATTTTCTAAATATTCTTCAAACATATCTTCATATTCTTTATAAAAATTTTCTATTTTTTCCATAACTTTAACCTCCACTTTAAACATAAATTAGTTCATTAA